>DATIFO010000009.1:0-63485 GCA_035455275.1 Methylomirabilis sp. (SeqCode)
CGCGATGAGGTTTGCTTCGGACGCGTATACCCGCAGGTAGGCGTCAAAGGATTTGGAGGGGGTCTTTTCATTAGAGAAACAATAGACGCGACGCAAACAACATACAAGAGATTGAATCGTCTGTATGATGGGGCCGTGGTAGTCAGCCAGGTGAAGGGGTGGGAGGGAGCCGTTGCGGTCTGTCCGCCACACCTTGCGGGCAGGTACGTCTCGCCTGAGTACCGCACCTTCCGCTGCATTCCGGGAGCAGCCAAACCCGAATACCTTTCGGCTGTTTTTTCCACTCCCTGGTTCTGGTCTAGACTGAAGGGTATTACGCGTGGTGTCGGCGCGCGGCGCGAACGAATTCGTCCGGAATACTTCCTTCGCATGGAAATCCCAATGCCGACAATAGATTGGCAAGATTGGGCGATACCCTTGTTCGCTCGGATTAATCGCCTAAAAGCCCTACAAGCCGAGATCGCCGCCGAGCTCGACGCCCTGCTCCCCTCCATCCTCGACAAGGCGTTCAGGGGCGACCTCTGAATGAGGGGACACTTCTCGGGTGGTGTTGCCCGGATTGCTCTGCTTCTGATATGGGGTATCCATGGCCGACTTGAAGACCATCATCGAGAACGAATGGTTCATTGTGTGCGGCCTCCTCCCAACCGATCAATTTGTTTCTTTCTGCCGGGGCCGTGGCATCCGCGCCTCCCGGGACCAGCTCGAGCAGTTCGAGAGGTTGAAATTGTTCTTCCCGTTGGCTCGGGTGCAGTTCCCGAAGATCACCCTCAAGGTCGAGTACTCCGAGGACCGGAAGACCTATAGGGACCTCGGAATCCTCGAAGAAGACGAGGTCTGGAACGGGGAGACTAGAGAAGATTATTCCTCCTTCCATTTCGTGAAGGAGTTTGCAGGGAACTGGATGCAAGAAGGATTGCTTTGGGAACCAAGGTCCCGAGAGTTCGAACCGTGGTCAGGTTTTTGGGAAGACGACGGCAGGAAGGTGGAAAGCTACTATGCGATGTTCCAATGCTTGCCTCTCCACCACCTAAATCGCGACCTCACCATCCGAGTGGCACCCGAATCGTGGGCCGCGCACAGCGTTGAAAAAGCCCGGGAAACCGCTTGCCAAATGGCGAATCTCGCCAAGACGTGGACCGATGCCGTACGGCAGAATGGCTGCCCGGGCCAGAGAGCTGCACTCATTTGCCAGGCCATCTCAAATCGGTACTACCCAAAGACCCAGTCGGACCGGCGAACCCTCATCGTCTCGCGCCATGCCCCTTACTATGAGTGGAACTGGAAGGAGTACCGTAGGAATTGGGATGCCGAGGCCGTTCGACGTTTGCTGGGCGTTTCCATAGAAGAGCTGAAGCTCTTACAAGAACAAACGGCTTCGTATGCCAGGTGGATCGACCCATTGGAGAGCTGGTATAGCCTGGCCCGGTTTGTATCCATCGAGCAACGTAAGTATCTCAAGGGGGAAGCCCTCCTCGCGCGGACTCTCTACTCAATGGAGGAAATGCTGCGTCTCTTCTACCACGACCTAACAGGTGAGAAACTATGCGGGCCGGACGAGTCCCCAGGGTGGAGGCTCTCGGATTTCTATGGAGAGGGTGTTCCAGACAACGAGCTGCAATACCTGGAATTTCTCACGAACAAGTACCACCTGAACCCTCGTCCCAGGCTTCTTCTCCTTGTCGAAGGCGAAGGCGAACGCCAACAGGTTCCACGGATAGCGCAAGAGCTTCTTGGCTACCGAATGGAGCGGGTCGGAATCCAGGTGGAAACGCTCATGGGCATCGGGGAGGTCAAAAAGCTTGAACGACTGATTGACCACTACCACTACCGCCAAACCATTGTCTATCTGATCCTGGATAACGAGAACAACGCTCCGAAACTGCGCAAGCGTCTATTGGAAGCGAGGAGCAAGTACCCAGATGTGCCGGGGAGGATAACGAAACCGAATTACATCTTTCTTTGGGAGAAGTGTTTCGAGTTCGACAACTTCTCCGACGAGGAGATTGCAGGGGCCCTGACGACGGTGGCCGGCGGCCGATACACATTCACGCCAACGGAAGTTGCGCAGGCACGTGCAAGGTTCGGTCGAGTAAAGGACCCCTTGTCCAGTCTTTATAGGCAGAAGGTCGGGTACGGATTGAATAAGCCCGGCTTGGTTGAGGCCCTTGTCAAAGGAATGCTGGACAATCCTCGGGCGGAGTTTGACCCTGAAGGAAAACCGGCCCGTCCGATCGCCGCCAAAATCTGGGATGTCATCAAGCTCGCCACAAAGAACTACCAGCCGGTTCGACTTAAGCACTGGCGGGAGACTCAGCAGAGTGGGTTCATTCGAGGATCCAAGGTGGGTTATTCGCCCGCAGGGTCTTCGGACGACAAGAACTGAATGTGCCCAAGGAGTTGTAGACCCAGAACGCCACCGAATTCGGCGCCCTGCTTCCCTCCATCCTCGACAAGGCATTCAAGGGGGAACTGTGAATGGCCGCGGGATACACGGTGCGGCAGGGACAGTACCTGGCGTTCATCTATTACTACACCAAGGTCAACGGGCGGGCAC
Source organism: Methylomirabilis sp. (SeqCode) (assembly GCA_035455275.1). Classification (GTDB taxonomy): domain Bacteria; phylum Methylomirabilota; class Methylomirabilia; order Methylomirabilales; family 2-02-FULL-66-22; genus 2-02-FULL-66-22. Next base: position 2,558 of record DATIFO010000009.1, read on the forward strand.
CGGCGGAGGCCGACATGCAGCGCTACTTCCGCAAATCGGGCCCTGCGGTGCATCGGATGGCTCTGCACCTGGAGGAGCCTGGCCTGATCACCCGAGTACCCGGGCAGCCGCGCTCCATCCGTGTCTTGCTGCCACGCGAAGGGCTCCCGGACTTGGAGTGACGTGGTTTTTGCGCTGGGCGCGTAAGAACCAGATGGCACCGAGTGTCCTGGAGCCGCTCGGCAGGATTCCTTTGACAGTCTCATGACCCCCGTACTATAAGGGGATCCGGTAATGCAGGGAGTGAAGGAGTCTTCCTTATGGCTGAGAAGCAGTACCCTCCGGTTCCTCCGCTCGATCCGTGGTATGTCCGAGATGTGGACTGGGCATACGCGAACTATAACGCCCTTGCCGCGGCTCACCCCAATCAATGGGTTGCGGTTGTAGATGAAAGGGTGGTGGCCGCTGGGGTGGATCTCGGTGAGGTTGGGACAGAAGCAGCCAGGGTTGCCGGCCGACAGGATGTGGCCGTGATCTTCGTGGAACGCGGAATCCACGTTTATGATCATTCGTCTTTCGGTTCGGACTCGCGTTGACCTCGAGGCCCTCGAGGCAGGCCTCGCTCTCCTGCTTATCCGATCGAGACCTTTGCGTACCTCCTCGACGATGATCGTGCGCCCCTCCTGCTGGGGTGCGAGGGTATCCTCACCCGAGCAGTCTTGACGACCAATCTGGCGGCCGGCCAGGCCGCCCTGGAATTTTGACTCTTGGATCTTCTTGTATCTCGTACGGCTCCAAGGAGAGAGATGAGCATGCGGAAGTCGCGAGGGGTGGCATCAATCGAGAAAGGGGTCCTGGATCGGCTGACAGAGGACGAGGCGGCGACGGTTCTGCGCCTCCTGCTTGAGAAACGCCCAGAGCTGAGGAAGGACGTAGAGGCTGCGGCTGAATTGGTTCTCGGAGGCGTTTCTGCCGAGGAGGTGGCCGATGCTGTGGAGGATGCAGTGGGGTCACTGGACCTCGACGATCTCAGCTCCCGAGCAGGCCGACACCGGCATGGCTACGTCGATCCGTCGCAGGCGGCTGTAGACCTCGTCGAGGAAGCGGTCATGCCCTTCATCGAGGACATCAAGCGCCGCGCAGAGGCAGGACAGGTACCAGCCGCCATGAATACATGTCTCGGCGTCGTCCTCGGACTCTACCGTTTGCGTGACAAGGACGGCGACGAGTTCCTCGGATGGGCAGTAGAGTCGCCCGATGTAATGGCCGGAGAGGCGATCGTCACCTTCCGCAAGGCACTGCGCGCGAAGCCGACCGCCCGGGGAGGCCCGCAACCTCCTGCGAGCCTCCCCGCAATCTTCCGCGAGACTGCCCCCGGGTGGGCGGAGATGCTGGAGCGCACCTGGCGCCGTCCGGCATGAACACGGCCTGCGCCAGGACGGCTACAGCTCCCTCCACATCGCCACCGCGGAGGCGCAGCAGGCGCCCTGGAATTGCGAGGTCTGCTGGATCGCTGGCGGAACCTGCGACCGCTCGATGGGCTTGAAGCCCCAGGCCTCGGCCAGGGAGGCGATGGTCGTGGTCAGCAGGTAGGCCCGCTGGACGCCGCGAGCCCTCGCGTACTCGACCTGGGCGTCGTACAGGCGACGGCCGAGACCGGACCCACGGTAGGCCGGCGCGACCGCCAGGAAGCGGAAGAGGGCATCCGGTCCGCAGGCCTCCATCCCCACGCAGCCCACGACCTTTCCCCGGTGTCGGGCCACCAGGAAGTCCCCCAGGTGCGGTTCGGCACCCGTGGGCAGGCCCGCCTCGGCGAGCAGCGCCTGGATCGCAGGCAGATCCTCTGGCCGAGCGGCCTCGATTCCAATCTCCGCACCAACCGATGCAGGGTGGGGCTTGACCCCCTCGAAGCGGGCGCTCCAGATCTTGCCGGCCGCCGCCTCGGCCAGAGCCGTGACGTCTCCGGCGCTCCCCTCGATCGGCCCGCAGCAGGCCGACTTGCCGAACAGGCCGGCGAGCTGCCCGGCCTCGTACACGATCCGAGAGGTCGCGCGCACGTCCCGGAGGCCTGCAGCTTCCAACCCCTGCACGTAGGCCGCTTCGCTGATGGCGCCGGCGAGGCAGCCGGTCCAGGCGTCCCGGCTCTCACGGATCGGGGCCGGCAATTCCTCTGCCACGATGTCGGAGATCGAGATCCGTCCCCCGGGCCTCAGGACCCGGGCGACCTCGCGGAAGACAGCGGGCTTGTCCGGACTGAGGTTGATCACGCAGTTCGAGATCAGCCAATCCACCGACGCGTCCTCGACAGGCATCTTCTCGGCCTCGCCCAGTCGGAACTCGACGTTGGAGATTCCCGCCGCCCGCGCGTTCTGGCGCGCCCGTTCGATCATGTCCGGGGTCATGTCCAGCCCGATCACCTTCCCCGCCGGCCCGACCTTTTCCGAGGCGATCAGACAGTCGATACCGGCGCCGGAGCCGATGTCCAGGACGACCTGGCCCGGCTCCACGCCTGCGAAGGCCAGTGGGTTGCCGCAGCCGAAGGAATTCTGCACGGCATCCGCGGGCAGCCGTCCCAGCTCATCCTCCCCGTAGCCGGCGACCTTGGCCATGCTGCCCTTCATGTCCCCGGTCACGGCAGGCCCACAGCACGAATTCGTGATCTGGACCGGCTGGCCGACCGTCGGACCGCAACACGAGCTTCCCGGCTGTGCGATCGCCTGCGAATACCGCCGCCTCACCGCATCCTTGATCTCGCTCTCGTCGAACACTGGCTTATCCATGGCAGCACCCCGCTGCTCCCCCTTCCGGGAGCGGATTCAACAGCCCCTTCAACGCCTCGCGCGCCTGCGCGCGAACCCTCCCGCCACTGACTGCCATGGCCACGGCCATGGTCTCACGGACGGCCCCCTCTGAGATTCCTTTGTCCTTGGCCCCACCAAGGTAGTACCGCATTCAGGGATAACACCCGACGGCCATGCTCACGGCCATCCCGATCAGGATCTTGGTCTTGCCATCCACCTCGCCATCCGCATAGGCCGCGTGGTAGAAATCGCTGAATTGCTGCTCGAGGTCTCCCGGGAGCATGACTCCTCCTCTCTCATCGCGCCTGCATGGGATTGACTCTTGCGTCATACAATCATCACGTGAAAAAAAATCACCTCTTGCAGCAGGTCTCTTGCCAGCACCGGGCGCCGTGGGCCAACGCCTCCAGGACCTTGAAGGCACCCGCCCACTCCCCGGCGGGGATGCCTTGCAGGACGGCCTTCTGGGTCTCGACCAGGTCGCGATTGATGGCGGCCGCGATGGCCTTCCCCTGGGGGGTGATGGACACGTGCACCGCCCGGCGATCCTCGGGGTCCTGCCGGCGCTTCACGTATCCCCGGCGCACGAGCTGCCCCACGACCCGGGTCATGGTGCTCACGGACTTGTACATGCGCCGGGCCAGCTGCTGCATGGTGAGATCGCCCCCCTCAGCCAGTGTGTCCAGGATGTGGCACTGGCTGATGGAGATCCCGTAGCAGCAGATCTGGTTCCAGTCCCGGAACTGGTAGCGCCGGATCAACTCCTTCGTCAGGCGGTGCAGGCGTTCCGCTCCTTCGTCGAGGCCGAGTGTCTCCATCTGCCCTCCACAATATTTGCACCATGCAAATTATATCTCCGTTCGCTCATTGTCAAGAGATTTCTTCCAGGGCTGGGGGACTTGCTTGAAGGCGACGCCAGTCTCAGACCTTACGTGAACCGTATTGGCGCTAGCCGGGGAGGCTCCAGGTCTCGCCGATGGTGTGCAGGGCGAGCCGGGGGGCGGAGCCGTTGACGGCGGTGGACAGGCGCTCGTACGGCTCGAAGGGTCGCTCGTGTGACATGCGGAAGGTCCGCCAGTGCATCGGGATGAGGTAGCGGGCGCGTATCTCGTGGAACAGATCCCAGGCCTGCTCGGGACTGGCGTGATTCGCGATGTACGGATCGTAGCCGCCGATGGGGAGCATGGCCACGTCGGGGGGGCGCCGTTGCATCGCGGCGGGCAATCGTTCGGTGTAGGCGGTGTCTCCCCCGAAGAGGACGCTCCGCTTGTGCTTCTGGAGCAGGAAGCCGTTGTACCCCCGGTCGCGGTCCCAGGGGTACCGGCTGCCCCAGTGCTTCGCCGGCAGGGCTTCGATCCGGACCCCGGCCACCTCAGCGCTCTCCCCCCAGTCCAGCTCCTGCACTCGGCTGAAGCCCAGCCCATCGATGAATTCGGTGGTGTCCCGCGCCAGGATCATCGGGACATCTCGGGGGAGCTTACGCAGCGAGGGGAGGTCGTAGTGATCCATGTGGGCATGGGACACGAGGACCAGGTCGATGGGCGGGAGGTCCTCGAGCGTCAGCGCCGGGGGCACGAACCGCTCGAGTCCCACGGTCATGAGGCCCAGCAGGCTGATGCCCACCTTCCGGCTGAAGACCGGGTCCGTCAGGATCGTGGTGCCTTCCAGGTTGATCAGGAAGGTGGAGTGGCCGATCCAGGTGAGCGTGATGCCGCCGTCGGACCACTGCCGCGGATTCGGGCGAACTGTCGAGATGTACCGGGTCGCGTCCTTCGCCTCCAGGTCGCCTGCATCCGGTTCCCGCCTCAGGCGCTCCCACCAGATGCGGAGGCTGCGCATGGTGCGGTCGAACTTGTCTGAATCCACGGTCTGTCCCCACACACTCCGCGGAACGCACGCCAGCGCCCCTGCCATGACGGCCAGGGAGAGGAATCGCCGTCGCCCGTGAACCGGCCCGCCCGCAGAGTCTCTGCGACGCAACTTTCCCATGGGTGCTCCCATCTACCTTCCCCTACGATCCGGGGAAAAAGTATGGCTGAGGAACGGGGGCGGCGCAACAGGAAAACCGGCGAGGCGTCCCCCCCACCGCCCGTTGGCCGTCCGCACTTGACTTGTGACACGATGTACCCTATGAGTGTCGCATTTCGACCCTCCGCTGGGCCTCTGATGGGGATGTGGGGGCGCCATGTCCGAAGGAGAACCCCGAGTGCAGGAATCTCGTGGCAACCGGGACCGGGACCTGGGCATCGCCGGGAAGCTCGCCGTCATCACCGGGGCCGGGTGGGGCATCGGGCGGGCGACGGCCATGCTGTTCGCGCGATGGGGCGCCAGGGTGGCGGCGGTGGACATCGACCCCGACGCACTGGGGGCGGTGGCAAAGGCGATCCGAGACATCGGCGGCGAGGCGGAGACGGCCGTGGCAGATGTGTGCGCGGAGGAGCCGGTCGTCCGCCTCTTCGAGACCCTCAGCCGAAAATACGGAGGCATCCACATCCTGGTCAACGTGGTGGGAGGCGGCAACCCGGCCAGGCTCACGGAGATCACGGGGGTCGAGTGGGACCGGATGTTCGCCTTCAATACCAGGAGTTCCTTCCTGTGCTCGCGGGAGGCGGCCCGGCACATGACCGAGGGCGGGCGGATCATCAACGTGGCCTCCCTGGCCGGCCAGAGCAGCAGCGTCCTGCAGGGCGCCCACTACACCGCTTCCAAGGCGGCGGTGATCGGGCTGACACGGCACATGGCCCGGGAACTGGCCCCCCGGGGAATCACCGTCAACGCCATCGCGCCTGGAACGACGGCCACCCAGCGCATCGAGGGCCAGTTGACCCCGGAGAAGCGCCAGGCCCTGATCTCCCGCATCCCCCTCGGAAGGCTGGCCACCCCCGAAGACCAGGCGGGGGTCATCCTGTTCCTGGCCTCTTCCCTGGCCGGCTACGTCACCGGGGTGACGATAGACGTGAGCGGCGGCATGCTCCTCGGCTGACTTCCCCCCCCGAGTCCGGGACCCCGCAGGCGGACGCCCGGCACCCAACGCCCGCTCCCCCCACTCAATTGTCTTGGTTTGGAAGCATCCCTCGCCGGAGCGCATTTCCCTTTTGCATCGCCGGGGAAAAGTGAGTACAAGATGCCCTCAGGAGGGGGAACAGGATGAGGGCATCCCGCTGTCTGGTCGTGACCGGACCCGATGGAGGGCCGACCCGATTGCATCCGAGTGGTCCTGCGATCCTGAAGATTCTGACACCGGCCAGCGTGCAGAAAGGAGGAGCGGGGGCGCAACAGATTCGTGGCGGCTCGCATACCCTGAGGAGGTCGGACGACATGCACAAGAAGATTGTGGTTCTGGCGCTCGCTCTCGTGACGACCATGATGTGTGCAGGCATTTCCCAGGCGGCCGATTATCCGAGAAAACCCATCAACGTGCTCATCGGCTTCGCGCCCGGCGGCGGCAGTGATGTCATGCTGTCCATGGTCCGGCCGCTCCTGGAGAGGACGCTCAAGACCACCCTGGTCCCCGTGTACAAGCCCGGCGCCGGCAGCGACATCGCCCTGACCGAGCTGGCGGCATCCAAGCCCGACGGATACAGCGTGGTGATCTCCTGCACGCCGCAGGTGCCGATCAACGCCGTCGTGCGAGAGACCCAGTACAAGCTCTCGGACATGGTCTTCGTGGCCAACGTGGTCACCGACCCCGGCATCCTGGTGGTGCGCACGGAGAGCCCCCACAAGACCCTGGCTGACCTCCTCAAGGCGATGCGGGAGCAGCCGGGGAAAATCAGCGTGGGAGTCTCCTCCGCCCCGGGGGACGATTGGTTCGCGGTCCACATGCTGCAGGCCGCGGCCAAGGTCGAGGCCAACATCGTGCCGTTCTCGGGTGACGGCCCATCCTGGCAGGCCGCCCTGGCCGGCCACGTGGATGCCTCCGCCAACAACCTGGGCATCGTGTATCCCCAGGTGAAGGGTGGCAAGCTTCGGGCACTCGCCATCATGACGGAGAAGCGCTCCCCCCACCTGCCGGACGTCCCCACCTTCAAGGAGCTGGGCTACGACTTCACCAGCGGCTCGTCCCGCGGCTTCTCGATGCCGAAGGAAACTCCCCGGGCGATCATCGAGGCCTTTGCCGGTGCCGTGCGGCAGGTGATGGAGACCGAGGAGTTCAAGGCCAACGCCGACAAGACGGCCTTCCCCTCCGACTATCAGGGCCCCGAGGAGTACACCGCTTACATCAAGAAGCTGGATGGGGTCTACCGACCGCTGTGGGACAAGTACGGCAAGACAGCCGTGATCAAGTAGGAAGTTCTCCGAGGACGGGTGGCGCGAAGGCGCCACCCGTCCTCGCACCGCACGGGGGATTCGGGTGAAGAACGCGGATGCGCTGCTGGCCGGGTTCGTCCTGCTCGTCGGGATCGGGTATGCAGGCATGGCCTGGTGGATGCCGCGGGGGAACATCTCCTATCCCGGTCCCGGGTTCTTTCCCGCTCTCGTGGGGCTGTTCATGATCCTCACCTCCGCAGGCTGCCTGGTCCAGGCGATCGCCTCCGGGAAGTCCCAAGACCCCTCCGCAGTCCGCGACACGCCGGAGGCGCAGGCCGGGCGGACCACTCCCTCCGCCGGCAAGGCCTGGGGACTCCTGGGGCTCCTCGTCGCCTACGCGCTGTTCCTCAAGTCACTGGGGTTCCTGATCGCCATCTTCCTCTTCCTCCTGGCGTCCATCCGCATCTTCGGATACCGAAGATGGCTCCCCTCGCTCGGAATCACGGCGGCCATCGCGGCGATCTCCTATGTCTCCTTCGTCATCTGGCTGAAGGTGCCGCTCCCCCTCGGCATTCTCGGCGACATCCTGGACTAGGAGGGGCGAACGGGAATGGATGCGTTCGGAGGGCTGCTGCACGGGTTCTCGGTGGCCCTGTCTCCGCTCAATCTGCTGTTCGGGTTCCTGGGCGCCGTCATCGGCACGATCATCGGGATCCTGCCCGGCCTGGGTCCCCTCGGGACCATGGCCCTGCTCCTGTCCCTGACCTACGGCATGGATCCGGTGGCCGGCATGATCCTGTTCGCCGGCATCTACTTCGGGGCCATGTACGGGGGATCGACCACGTCCATCCTGCTCAACATCCCGGGCGAGGCGGCCTCCGTGGTGACGGTGCTCGAAGGATACAAGATGGCCCGCCGCGGACGGGCGGGCGCCGCCCTGGCGGTGGCGGCCGTCGGCTCGTTCATCGCCGGGACCATCAGCATCGTCGCCCTGAGCTTCATGGCGCCCACCCTGGCCAACGCGGCCTTGAGATTCGGCCCGGCCGAGTACTTCAGCGTGGCCTTGGTCGGCCTCATGATCATGTCCCGCCTGACGGGCGGGAATCTCCTCAAGTCCCTCATGATGATCTCCGTCGGCCTGGCCCTGGGGACGGTGGGCATGGAGACCGTGGCCGGGTACATGCGCTACACCTTCAAGCAGCCGCTCCTGGCCCAGGGCATCGACTTCCTGCCGGTGGCCATGGGCCTGTTCGGCATCTCGGAAGTCTTCATGACAGCCGAGGAGCCCGCGGGGAACGTCTCCCTGCAGAAGGTCAGGTTCCGGGAGCTCTGGCCCACCGTCGTGGAGTGGCGGCGCTCGTTCTGGCCGATGATCCGCGGCTCCTTCATCGGGTTCTTCACCGGACTGATCCCGGGTCCCTCACCCGTGATCGCCACCATGGTGTCTTACACGACGGAGCGGCGGCTGGATGCCCATGGGGAGTTCGGCCATGGGGCCATCGAGGGCGTGGCCGGCCCCGAGGCCGCCAACAACGCGGCCGTGGGCGGGGCCTACGTCCCCCTGATGGCCCTGGGGATCCCCTTCACCCCGGCCATGGCCGTCGTCATGGCCGTCCTCCTGATCCACGGCATCAGCCCCGGCCCGACGCTGATCAGCGAGAAGCCCGACCTCTTCTGGGGGGTGATCGCCAGCATGTACATTGGCAACTTCATGCTCCTGGTGTTCAACCTTCCCCTGGTGGGGGTCTTTGCCAACATCATCAAGACCCCGCTGTACCTCCTGATGCCGATCGTGCTGCTGCTGTGCCTGGTGGGCGTGTACTCCATCAACAACTCCATCCTCGACGTGTGGCTCATGATCGGCTTCGGCCTGCTGGGGTATGCGGCCCGCCGCCTCAAGTACGATGTCGCCCCCCTGGTCCTGGCCCTGGTCCTCGGTCCCATGATGGAGCGGAGCTTCCGCGAGGCCATGATGATCAGCAAGGGGGACCTGGGCGTTTTCGTGACCCGGCCGATCTCCGGCTCGCTGCTCCTGGTGGGTGTCCTGGTGATGGCACTGCCCCCGGCGGTGGCCGCCCTCCGGGCGCGTCGGTCCGCCCGGTCATCGGCGTAGCTCCCGATGGCTCGACGGTCTATTCCACGGCTGGGGGACAGCGCAAGAATCGTGCAACCCGCTTCAGGGGATTCATCGCAAGGAGTGCACTCATGCCGCACAAGATGACGGGTGCCAGATTCATCGCCGAGACGTTCCAGGGCTACGGGGTGACGCACGTCTACTTCGTGGAGGCCGTCCTGCGGCGGGCCCTGATGGAGATGGAGGGGCTCGGCATCCGGCGGGTGCTGACCCACTCGGAGAAGGCGGCGGCCTACATGGCCGACGGCTATGCCCGCGCGAGCCGACGGCCTGGCGTCTGCATGGCCCAGTCGGTGGGGGCTGCGAACCTGGCCTCCGGGCTTCAGGATCCCTTCCTGGGATGCGCGCCGGTCCTTGCCCTCACGGGGCGCAAGGGGCCGCTGGCGCAGTACCGGCACGCCTACCAGGAGATCCTCCACGGCCCCATGTTCGACCCGGTCACCAAGTACAACGTCAGCGTGGACAGCCTGGCGCAGCTCCCGCACCTGCTGCGCCAGGCCTTCCGGGAAGCCACTTCCGGACGCCCGGGCCCGGCGCATCTCGACCTCTCCGGCCACCTGGGAGATCTGATCGAGGGGGCCGAGGCGGAGCTGGAGGTCGTGATCGAGGCATCGTTCTCGCGCTGTCCCGCCCGACGCCCGGCCCCTGAAGCGGAGTATGTCCGGGAGGCCGCGCGGCTGCTCGCGGGCGCGGAGCGGCCGGTGATCGTGGCGGGCGGGGGCGCCGCAACCTCCTCCGCGGGGCCGGAGATCGCCCGGCTTGCCGAGATGCTCGCCATCCCCGTCGCCACCTCTCTCAACGGGAAGGAGACCCTGCTGGAGCGCCACCCGCTGAACGTCGGCGTGGTCGGCCGCTATTCCCGCTGGTGCGCCAACCGCGTGGTCTCGGAAGCGGATCTGGTCCTCTTCATCGGGTGCAACACGGGCGACCATGTGACCAACGGCTGGACCATCCCGCAGGCGGGGACCCCGGTCATACAGATCGACATCGACCCCTCCGAGCTGGGCCGGAGCTACCCCAACGCAGTGGGGGTACACGGGGACGCCAAGATCAGCCTGCAGCAGCTCATCGAGCACCTCTCGCCACGGAACGCCCCGCGCCCGTGGTCGGAACATGCGCAGAAACTCGTCCGGGAATGGCGCGAGGAGCTGGCACCGCTCCGCACCTCCGACGCCGTGCCCATCCGCCCGGAGCGTCTGTGCAAGGAGTTGACCGAGTCCCTCCCCGAGAACGCCGTCCTGGTGGCCGACACGGGGTACGCCGCCATCTGGACCGGCACCATGGTGTACCTCACCCATCCCGGGCAGCGTTACATCCGCTGCGCCGGCTCCCTCGGCTGGGGCTTCCCTGCCTCGCTGGGCGCAAAGTGCGCCGCCCCCGACCGCCCGGTGATCTGCTTCACCGGGGACGGAGGGTTCTGGTACCACCTGAGCGAGCTGGAGACCGCCCGGCGCTCTCACATCCACACGGTGACCGTGGTGAACAACAACTCCGCCCTCGGGCAGTGCGTGGGCTCCGTGCGAAGGCTTTACGGTGATCGGCCGGGGAATCCGGATGAGCTGACCGCCTTCCGTGAGGTGAATTTCGCCGCCGTCGCGCAGGACCTGGGCTGTCTGGGAATTCGGGTGGAGAAACCGGGAGAGATCTCGCGTGCGCTGCAACAGGCCCTGGCGGCCGATCGCCCGGCGGTCGTCGACGTGGTCACCGACGTGAAATGTCCGGCGCCCGAACCCTGGACCCCCTGAGGCCCGCGTGACGGTCCGATCGAGGAGGAGACGTACCCCCTTCACAAGGGGGCTTGGATTCGGTATGATCCGCCTCGACGCACCAGAGACTTCGATCCCGCCACACGAGCCGAGAGGAGGTGACACGATCGCCAGCGCCCGACGCTGGCCCGCCGCACGCCGATCCGTCGCCGGTGACCGGACCAACAGCCAGACCAGGAAAAGGAGCCAGGACATGTTCTCAAGGCGCTCTGCGCTTGTTCTGCTGACTGCACTGCTGCCCATCGCGCTTCCTGGACACAGCCAAGGGGCCACCTACCCCGCTCGCCCCCTTGAGATCGTCGCCCCCGCCAACCCCGGCGGCGGCTGGGATGCCATCGCCCGCACCATCAACCGCGCCCTCGAGATCGAGAAACTGTACCCGCAGCCCATGGCGGTCCTCAACAAGCCCGGCGGTGGTGGCGCGGTCGGCCTCGCCTATGTGTTCCAGAAGAAGGGAGACGACTACGAGATGGTCGTCTACTCCCCGCCCCTGATCATCAACACCCTCAACAAGACCTTCACGCAAAACTACAAGGAGCTGACCCCCCTGGCCAAGCTCATCACCGACTACCAGGTGTTCATCGTCAAGGCCGATTCCCCCTACAAGACCTTCCCCGAGTTGGTGGCCGCCCTGAAGAAGAGTCCCGGCGCGGTCAAGTTCGCCGGCGGCTCCTCCCCGGGCTCCATGGATCACCTGGCGTTCTGCAAGGTGGCGAAGGTCGCGGGGATCAACCCCAAGGAGCTGGTGTACGTGGCCTTCTCGGGGGGCGGCGAGGCCCTGACGGCCCTTCTGGGCGGCAACGTCGCCTTCGTGTCCAGCGGCGTCGGCGAGGTGCTCGCCCAGATCCAGGCGGGCACGGTGCGCGCCCTGGCCATCAGCTCCGCCGAGCGGCGCGGCGGCCCCCTGAAGGACGTCCCGACCCTCAAGGAGCTGGGACTCAACACCACCTACGAGGTCTGGCGCGGCGCCTTCGGCGCCCCCGGGATGTCCAAGGATGCCCAGGCCTGGTGGGCCAAGACCCTGAAGACCATGGTCGGCACCAAGACCTGGAAGGACTCGCTGGAAAAGCTCCAGTGGGTGGATGCGTATGCCGGGGCCCAAGAGTTTGGCAAGTTTCTGGGGGAGGAGGAGAAGTCCTACCGGGACCTCATGACCGACCTGGGGTTCGCCAAGTAGGTCACCGCCCCCGTTTGGACCCTCCCGGGCCGGGCGGTTCTCGCGGCCCGGCCCCGGAGGGCCTCGGAGCCAGCGCATGAGTGGCAACGCACAAGAACGCGCGGCCAGCCTGGTCCTGGTCGCCTTTTCCCTGACGTATCTGGTGCTCGCCTTCTTCATCCCCCAGCCGACGCTCAAGCAGCAACTGGGCCCGGAGGCCTTCCCCAAGGCGATCGGGCTCGGCATGCTGGTGCTCTCGGGCATCTACGCCTGCCAGCAGTTCCTCGGCCGCGCAAGAGAGGACAAGGAGGCTGAGGAGCGCGCGGCCATCATCGGCGCGGAGGAGAAGATCGAAGGCAAGGCCGACCTGAAGACCATGGGGTTCATCCTGGCCGCGATGCTGTTCTATGCCTTCAGCTTCGAGCGGCTCGGCTACGCCATTTCCACGTTCCTGGTGTTCATGGCGGGCGTCCTCTATCTGGACCGCCGGCACCTGGCACGGGACCTCCTCATCGCGGCGATCGCCAGCTTTGCGCTGAACTACCTGTTCAGCGCCTACCTGCGGGTCAAGCTTCCTACCGGCCCACTCGAGTTCCTGGGCTGGTGACCTGAGATTGGAGGGTGGGGGGGGACTTCGGGGGTAATCTGACATTGGGGTTCGGGGTTGCGCTGACCCCGTGGAACCTGGTCTACGCCTTCGTCGGCGTCTTCCTGGGGACGGTCATCGGTGTCCTGCCGGGGATCGGACCCATGACGGGCATCGCGCTCCTGATCCCGCTGACCTTCAGCATGCCCCCGAACTCGGCGATCATCCTGATGGCGGGGATCTACTACGGCGCGATGTACGGTGGCTCGACCACCTCGATCCTGGTCAACGCGCCGGGGGAATCCTCCAGCGTGGTGACCTGCCTGGACGGCTTCCAGATGGCCAAGCAGGGCCGGGCGGGCCCGGCGCTGGCGGCCGCGGCGATCGGCTCGTTCATCGCCGGCTCCTTCGCAACCATCATGCTCATGCTGCTGGGTCCCTGGCTCGCCCGGGTGGCGCTGAACTTCGGCCCGCCGGAGTTCTTCTCCCTGATGGTGGCGGGGCTCACCGTCGTGACCAGCCTGGCGGGCCGCTCGCTCGTCAAGGCGTTGCTCTCGACCCTGTTCGGCCTGGCCATCGCCACCATCGGCATCGACAATCAAAGCGGGGTGCCGCGCTTCACCTTCGGCAACCCGGAGCTGTACGACGGACTGGAATTCCTGGTGGTGGCCATCGGCCTGTTCGCCCTGTCGGAGGTGTTCGTCAATCTGGCCAACATGACCGTGGCGGCGCAAGAGCGGCTGGGGATCAAGGGCAGCCTCTGGCTGACCAAGGAGGACTGGAGGCGGGCCACCCCGGCCTTCCTCCGCGGCACGCTCTCGGGCTTCTTCGTCGGCGGGATCGCCGGCGCCGGAGCGGCGGTGGCCAGCTTCGTGTCCTACGGCCTGGAGAAGAAGGCCTCCAGGCACCGGGACGAGCTGGGCAAGGGGGCGATCGAGGGCGTGGCCGGGCCCGAGGCTGCCAATAACGCGGCGGCGGGCGGCGCCCTGATCCACCTCCTGTGCCTGGGCATCCCGGGCAGCGGCACGACCGCCATCATGCTCGGCGCCCTGCTCATGCTGGGCCTCCAGCCGGGGCCGCTGCTCTTCGTGCAGCAGCCCGATTTCGTGTGGGGGCTGATCGCCAGCATGTACATCGGCAACGTCATGCTGCTGGTCCTGAACCTGCCTCTGGTCGGCATGTGGGTCAAGATCCTGGATGTCCCGCTCTACCTGCTGATGTTGTTCATCATCCTGTTCTCCTTCCTCGGCGTCTACACGATGAACAACAGCGCCCAGGACCTGTTCCTCATGGTTGGGTTCGGCGTGCTCGGGTACCTGATGAAGCGGGTGGACATCCCGGCCTCGCCCATCATCCTGGGCATGGTGCTGGGCAAGCTGATGGAAGAGAAGATGCGCCAGTCACTAGTCATCTCCGATGGCAGCCTGATGATCTTCTTCACCCGGCCGATCTCCCTCTGCCTGCTGCTCCTGGCCGTGGTCTCGATCACCAACCCCTACTGGAAGCAGATCGGCGGCGCCATCCAGCGCCTGCTCGGCAGAGGTCAGCCGGCGGCATGAGCGGCAATCACCGCAACCCTCCCCCGCTCCCCGGGCAGGCAGGGGCTGGCGTCCCGGAGGAGAAGCTCATCGGTCCGGTCGCGACGACTTGGGGCTCTCCCCGCGAAGAAAACAGGGTGCGGAGCCCTGGCCTTCCAGGATGACTTCATTCGACCCCCAGGGGTGCCCCATCGCGTCGGCAGCCAGGTTGAGTCCTGGGGCCGACAAGAGCCGATTTCCCCTTGACAGGCTGACCCGATTCGGGCGATGCTCCAACCGTCGCTGGGGATTTCGGCCCACGGCGCCGGGTCTCTCGGCCGAACGAGTGATGGAGGCCAACCGCCTTTCCTGCCAGGTTCCTCGTCCTGGCTCTCGCGCCCCGACCCCCCGCGGTCCGACTCCCGAGATGAAGAAGCCGGTTCCAATGAACGTCTAAGTTCCAGGAATGGACGGAGGCAACGCGCACAGGCACCACATCATCCGTCGCAGCAGGCCTTTTCTCGTTTCACTCTAGGAGGTGGCGCATGAAGAAGACCCTGGCAATCCTCGCGGTATGCTTGGCGGTGATCGGTTTGACCTCTGTGGCCATGGCGGGTGAGGCCAAGTTGATCCTGGCAACCGGCGGTACCGCGGGCACCTACTACCCCTACGGCGGAGCCATGTCGAAGATCTGGAACTCCAAGATTCCCGGCATGAACGTGACGGCCCAGGCGACCGGCGCCTCGGTGGAGAACGTCCGCCTGATGAACAAGGACGAGGTCGAGTTGGCGCTGGTCCAGAGCGACACCATTGACTTCGCCTACAACGCGAAGGAGGCGTTCAAGGAGAAGCTGACGAAGATGTCGGTGGTGGCCGTCCTGTACCCCGAATTGATCCACATCGTCGTTCGCGGCGACCTCGACATCAAGTCCTTCTCCGGTCTCCGGGGCAAGAAGATCGGCGTGGGCGCGCCCGGCAGCGGGACGGAGGCGAATTACCGCCAGCTCCTGGATGTCTTCAAGGTGAGCAAGGACGATGTCAGCGCGCAATACCTGTCCTTCGCGGAGAGCGCAGATCAGTTCAAGGACAAGCGTATTGACGCCTTCATGGTCACGGGCGGTGTGCCCACCTCGGCGATCATGGACGTGGCCAGCCAGCGGGACATCAAGATCCTCCCGATTGAGGACACGATGCTCTCGGTCATGACGAACAAGTACCCGTTCCTCGCCGCTGCGGTGATTCCTGCCAACTCGTACAAGGGTGTCACCACTGACGTGAAGACGGTGGCGGTCAACGCGGTGTTGATCGCCCACCCGAAGCTGAGCGAGGCTGTGGTTTACAGCCTGACCAAGGCGTTGTTCGAGAACCAGACCGAGCTGGCGGCCGCCCATGCCAAGGGCAAGGTGTTGAGCCTTCAGGGCGCGGCCACGGGCGTCTCCATTCCGTTCCACCCTGGCGCCGCGAAGTACTACAAGGAGAAGGGTATCCTGAAGTAGAGCCAGGCGATCCGAGGCCGGGCAGGGAATGCTGCCCGGCCTTGTTCTGTCTTGGCGATGCGCTCCTGGGTCGGGACCGGCTGTGTCCTCGCGGCGGCGCTGGCGGCTGCGTGCGCCTATTCGCAGCACCTCGTTCTCGAGATCGCGCACGCCAACACCGGGCAGGTGGTGCTGTGCGCTGACATGGCGGAGGGTGAGGAGTTCATCCTCTCGTTCGTCCATTCAGTGAACAAGCGGCCTGTCTACGATACCTTGCGTGTGGCCCGGGATCACCTGATCATTGTCAAGTCCCGCTTCGATTCCTTCGGGGCCGGCATGCCGGACACGTCCACCGAGCAGGGAACATTCCGCGTGGCAGAGGATGGCTGGATGGAGTGGACGGTGAATCGCCCTCTACCCGAGGTGATTGTCCGTGTCGGACGGGTGGCCGAGCACACGCTGCGCCTGAAGGGGCGAACCATTCCTTTGAAGGAATTGGCCGAGCCCGGGACCCCGCTCTCCATGCGGACCCACCAGCGTTCGACGTACATGCTGTGGAAAGAAAGGTGCATCCGATGAGCGAGAGGGACCAACCCAGGACCGTCCGCACCTCCGACATGCAGTCGGATGTCACCCAGGAAGAGCTGACCAAACTCCTGGCCAAGGTCGATAAAGAATCCACGTTTCGCAAGCTGACAGGCTACCAGTATCGAATCGTCTACTGGCTCGCCGTGGCCTTCTCCTGCTTCCAGGTCTACACCGGCCTGCTGGGGGCCTACCCGGCGCAGATCCAACGCTCGATTCACCTGTCGTTCGCCTTTGCGCTGGTCTTCCTCCTCTACCCCTTCCGGACCAAGACCGCCGTGAACAGGCTTCGCTGGCATGACTACCTTTTTGCCGCCTTCACGGTGTGCGTCGGGCTGTACCTGACATTCAATTACACGCGCCTCATGGAGACCGCCGGGGATTACACGAAGTTCGACATGGTCGTCGGCGTGTGCGGGACGCTGCTCACGCTGGAGGCGGCGCGACGCGTCGTCGGCCTTCCCATCGTGGTGGTCGCCAGCAGTTTCCTCGCCTACGCCTATTTCGGGTCCTACCTTCCCGGTTTCCTCTCTCACCGCGGCTACTCGATCGAGCGGATCGTCTCCCACATGTACTACACCACCGAAGGAATCCTGGGGATTCCCCTGGGCGTCTCTTCCACTTTCATCTTCCTGTTCATCCTGTTCGGCGCGTTCCTCGAGAAGACCGGCATCGGCAAGCTCTTCATTGACATCGCCGACTCCATCGCCGGCTGGGCGGCCGGAGGGCCGGCCAAGGTCGCGGTCATCACCTCCGCCCTGGAAGGGACGGTTTCGGGCAGTTCGGTGGCGAACACCGTGGGCTCCGGAAGCTTCACCATCCCGATGATGAAGAAGCTGGGGTATCGTCCTGAGTTTGCCGGAGCCGTCGAAGCCTCCGCCTCTACCGGCGGACAGATCATGCCCCCGGTCATGGGCGCGGCAGCCTTCCTCATGGCCGAGTTCATCGGCGTCCCGTATATCGAGATCGCCAAGGCCGCCGCCATCCCCGCCTGTCTCTATTTCCTCGGCATCTTCATCGAGGTGCACTTCGAGGCCAAGCGTACCGGACTCAAGGGCATGCCCTGGGATCAGGTCCCCAGGGTCTGGAACGTCATCAAGGAACGCGGGCATCTGTTCGTTCCCTTGATTGCCATCATTTATGTCCTGACTGAGGGCTACACGCCCACCCGGGCTGCTCTCGTCGGCCTGGGTCTCTCCGTCGCCGCCGGGATGCTCAAGAAGGCCACCCGGATGAGCATCCCCGACATCTTCAACGCGCTCGAGACCGGGGCGCGGGGCGCCCTCGGTGTGGCCATTGCCTGCGCGACCGCCGGGATCATCGTGGGCGTGGTCACCCTGACCGGACTGGGGTTGAAGATGGCCAACGGTCTCGTCGACCTTGCCGGAGGGTATCTACTCCCCACGATGTTTTTCACCATGGTCACCTCCCTCATCCTGGGAATGGGGGTACCGACCACGGCCAACTACGTCATCACCGCGACCATGGCCGCGCCTGCGCTCGTCCTGCTGGGGGTTCCGTTGCTCGCCGCGCACCTGTTTGTCTTCTACTTCGGCATCATCGCCGACATCACACCGCCGGTGGCCCTGGCCGCCTACGCGGGCGCGGGCATCGCCAGGGCCAATCCATTCTGGACGGGCGTCACCGCCTCCAAGCTCGCCATCGGGGCGTTCATCGTGCCCTACATCTTCGTGCTGAATCCGGCCATGGTCCTGATCGGAACAACACCCTATCTCCTCACGCTAGATCTCGTCACCGCCTGCGGGGGCATGTTCGGCATCGGCGCGGCCATGATCGGGTTCTGCGTGGCCCCGATGAACTGGTTCGAGCGCGTCTGGTTCGGGCTCGCCGGTCTGATGCTGATCGATCCGGGCCTGACAACGGACATCATCGGCATCGCCATGCTGGCCGTGGGGTTGTACATCCAGTACCGCAAGAAGAAGACCTGGGTGGCGGCGGGGTCGCCGACGGCTGCGGCGTAGGGGCCGCGGCACGCCTCGGTTGAGGTGGCAGTCACGAGTGCTCCCTGACGGAACGCGTCGAGGAGCAGCCACGGGCCGGGGGGTTGACCCTCCGGCCCGCCGTATTTCCGGTGACGGGGCCGATCTCAGGCGTCGGTGGCGACCGCGGCGGCCCCCAGGATGCCGACATCCTGTCCCAGGGCGGCAGGCAGGATGGGGACCGACTCCACCGGCACGAGTTTCACGCGGCGGCGCACCTCGGCGCGTAAGGGATCGAAAAGAAGGTCGCCCGCCTTCGTCACGCCGCCCCCAAGCACAACCCGCTCGGGGGCCAGGATCATGATCGCGGCGGCCACACCCAACCCCAGGTAGCGGACGGTCTCTTCCCACACCTCGCAGGCGACTGCGTCCCCCTCCCCTGCGAGACGGACGACGTCGGCCGCGGTCGGATCCGGGATCTCTCGCAGCCGGGTCGGCGGACCGCCGGCCAGCGCCTCCCGCGCCCGGCGCGCGATGGAGGGGCCCGAGGCGATCGCCTCCAGACAGCCCCGGTTGCCACAGCCGCAGAGCGGACCGTCGGGATCCAGGGTCATGTGGCCGATCTCCCCGGCGCCGTCCTTGAGGCCATGCCAGATCTTCCCGTCCAGGATGATTCCGCCGCCGATCCCCGTGCTCACCGTGACATACACCAGGCTTTGCGCCCCCTTCCCCGCGCCATAGCGAAACTCGCCCAGGGCCGCAGCATTGGCGTCGTTCTCCAGAATGACCGGAAGACCGAAGGCCTGCTGGAGGTGCTCCACCAGGGCGACCCGCGTCCAGCCCGGGAGATTGGGAGGATTGAGGACCAGGCCGCCCAGGCGATCCACCGGGCCGGCGCACCCGACCCCGATGCGTTGGACCGTGACCCCGGAGACCTCTGGCCTCCCGAAAAGGTCCCTGCCGAGTCCCACGATCCGCTCCAGAACCCGAGCGGGTCCTTCCACGGCAACCGTGGGGACTTCGCCTCGAGCCAGGATCACCCCGGCGGCATCCACGACCCCTGCAGCCAACTTCGTCCCGCCGATGTCGATCGCGAGGACGGCCATGCGATGCACCCAGTCCTTTCGCCGGCTGCAGCCCGTCTCACACGCGGGTGACGGATGGCCGGCGCGTCGAGAGGGAGACGACCGCCGCGGAGCCCATGCCGGTGGCGGCCATGAGGAGAAAGACGGCCGTGTAGCTGCCCAGGAGGTCAAACACCGCACCGGCGAGGAAGGGGCCGAAGGTGGCGCCGAGCCCGAACCCGATGTTCTGCAGGCCCAGGAGGAATCCCACACGTGGGCCCTGCAGCCGGTCCGTCAGAAAGGCCGCGAAGACCGAGGTGGATCCGCCCGCCGCGATTCCGGCCGAGAGGACGAAGGCGTACAGCCACACGCCGGCCGAGGGATGCCGGACGAGCAGGAGCGACAGGTACGCGATCACGTACATGGAGGCGATCCCGGCATAGGTTCGCGAGCGACCCAGCCGATCCGAGATCGCACCTGCCGTGAATCCTGCGGGGGCCGCGATGAACGAACTGACCGAGAAGTACGAGGCGGCCGCCATCCGGGTGAATCCCGCGTCCACGAGATAGGCCACCTGGTGAATGAGGATCGCATACATGGTCATGCCCCGGAAGACATTCGCGCCGAACACCAGCCAGTAGCCGCGGGGCAGCCCGGGTCCCGAGAAGCCGTCGCCCCGCGAGGCGGAGCGGCCGGACCCATCCGGGTTCCTTGCGGCGACCGGAATGCCGTCCGGCACGAGGCCCATCTCCCGCGGATCGTCCCGCAGAAACCACAGCACCAGGGGCAGCGACGTGATGGCGATCAACAGCCCGAATCCCACGTGAGTCATCCGCCATCCCAGGAGTGTGATGCCCAGTTGGGCCAGCGGCCCGAACACGGCCGTGCCCATCGGCACACCCGCCTGGGTGATCCCCGTCGCCCGGCCGCGATACCGGATGAACCAGCGGGAGAGGAGCGTGTTGACGGGCACGTAGGCCAGACCACTTGTCGCCACGCCCCCCAGCACTCCGTACACGAGGTAGAGCTGCCAGAGGCTCTGGACCTGACTGCACAGGACCAGCACGAGGATCCAGGCACACGTGCTCCAGGCGATCACGCGTCGCGGCCCCAGCCGGTCCACCAGGGCGCCCAGGACCCAGCCCCCCAAGGCGTAGCAGGTCATGTGGATGGAGAACACGGCCGCCGTCGCGCTACGGCTCCAGCCGAAATCCTGCAGGAAGGCCAGGAGGAAGATGGAGAAGCACTGCCGGGGGCCGATGGAGATTGCCCACGCCACGAACACCACCCCGGCGACGATCCATCCGTAGAACAGTCGCCCCGCCATCCCCGGGGTCAGGCCTTGTGGCAGGTGGCGCACTTGTCGCCATCCATCACGCCGAAGGCCTTCCGGCCGTTGTGGCAGGTGCCGCACGCCTTCCCCTCCGCCATGTTGTCCATGCTGAGCTTCGCGCTGCCCTTCTGCATCTTGAACAGTTGGGGGTGGCAGTCGGCACACTTCGCGCCGCGGGCCAGGTGCGCCGCGTGTCGAAAAGTGACAACCCCCGGCGACCCGGGATCGGCGGGAAAGGTGATCGCGGGCGGGCCGGCTGCCGCCGACGCCCCGGCCGCGGCGGCGGCGGGCCGGAAGCCGTGGCACTGGGCGCAGGCCGGTCCGGGATTGTGCTCCGCCTTGTCCGTGTGGCAGGCCAGGCATTGCTTCCGGGGTTCCGGCGACCAGCCGTGCGGCAGGTGGCAGGCGGTGCATCCCGCCGTCGAGTGCGTCGCCCCCCGGTGCAGGCCCGCCGGGGACCCGTGGCAGCTCTTGCAGTTCGCCAGCGGCTGACGCCACTGCTCCTTCAGGTGGCATTCCTTGCAAGCCATTCCCGACATCGGGGCGCCCGCAGCCGGGATCTTGTGGCACTCCCGGCAGGTCGCCGGCTTGGCCGGCCCCCCGTCGTGGCAGGCCCCGCACTGAGTCTCCGCGTGCTTGCCCCCGAGCTTCCACGGATGGCCGAAAGCGGCGGTGGCCGCCACCAAGACCAGGTCCCCGCTCTTCTTCCGCTCCAGGAAGTCGTGGCACGTCTCGCACTCGCGGCGGATGACACGGCCGCTCGCGCTTCGATGCTTCCCGTCGTGGCACCGGAAGCACCCCGGGAATTCCTTGTGGCCGATGTTGTCGGGATAGGCCTGCCAGTCCACACGCATCTCGGGAAAGAAGTTCTGCCGGTAGACCTGCACCACCTCCGCGGTGGCGATCCGCAGCCGCTCCGCCTGCTTCTTCGAGACCTCCGGGTACTCCTTGGCGTAGAAATCCCGGATGTACGTCTCGATCCCCCGCTCGGCCTCGGCCGTGCTCTGGTAGGGCTGGACCATCGCCTCCACCGCCGCCTTCTTGATGAACGGAAGATCGATGGGGATGCGGCCCGCCAGCAGGGAGACATCCAGCGCGCGTCCCGGGGGAAGGTACTTGTGGCTCGGCCGATTGTGGCAGTCCATGCAATCCATGCGACGGATCTCGGCCTGCCTCACCTGCTCCAGCGTGACGGGGTGCTCCGTCGAGACGAACTCCGTGATCCGGCCGTCCGGCTCCTGCATGCGAACCCAGGGGATCACCTGCCGCCGCTCGTCGGTGGCCAGGTACCAGACCCTGTTGAGGATGTTCATGTGCCAGTGGATCCCCTCGCTCAGCCCCTTGACGGAGCCGCCGCCGGTCTTGACCAGGAGCTGGATCTCCCGCCGGGTGTTGGCCACGTCCGAGCCGAAGTGGATCCGGGTGGCCAACTGCCTTCCCCAGAACTTCGCCGGCCAGTGGCATTGCTCGCAGGTTTCCTGCGCGGGGCGCAGGTTGGTGATGGGTGTCGGGATGGGCCGGGAATACTTGTTGAAGAGCACCGAGTACACCTGGTACGCGCCGGAGATCTTGGCCCGCACGAACCACTCCGCCCCCGGGCCGATGTGACACTCGACACATGGGACCCTTGCATGGGGAGAGTTCTGGTAGGCGGTGAATTCGGGCTGCATCACGCTGTGGCAGGCCTGCCCGCAAAACTCCACCGAGTCGCTGAAATGGTAGGCCTGGTAGCCGCCGATGGCGGAGAACCCCAGCAGGGCGATGACCACGACGAAGGTCGTCACCAGCACGGTCCGGTGCCGGACGTCGTTGAGGTCCAGCCGGGGCAGCTCCACGATCTGCAGCCCCCGGCGCAACCGGGAATACCGCACGGCGGCACCCACGAATACCAGGACCACCCCGGCCAGGACGACGCCCGGGAGGACCAGATAGGTGACGATCCCGACGTACGGGTTATGGCGCGGCGCCAGGAAATCCAGGATGAGCATGAAGGCGTTGGTGAGCATGCTGATCCCGGCGATGATGGCGCCGACCAGACTCACGTAGTTTCCAAAGAGCCGGCGGAATGTCAGGGGCATCGTAGCTCTCGCTCCTTCTTGGATCCTCTCGAGACAGGACGACCGTTCGAACCAACCCGCAGGATCCTCACAGGATCAGCCATCCAGGGGATTGGCTGCAGGCCCCTCTCATGGCAGCCCTCTGCGCGCCGCGGAACCCGTCCCCACCCCCAGGACTATCCCGCGCCGAAGCCCTCTCGCAGGGCGCGGATCTGGTTCAGGTGGTTGGCGTCGTGGGTCAGGTGCACGCCCGCGTGGGCGGCGATGCTGAATTCACCCCGCTTCGGATGCAGCCCGATCCGTTGCCAGGACTGGTGGGGCAGCGCGCCCAGGAGGTGGACCGTCTCCCCCCGAAGACTGCGGAACTCGCGCAGCGCCGCCGCGGGGTCATCCCGGTTGTACCTCAGCCGAACCGCCAGGTCGTCCTGGTTGATCATCCGCAGCGGCGGCCGGTCGTGGTTCGCCACCTTGCCATACCGCTCAACGAACAGCCGCTCGACATCCCGGAGATGACAGGCGATCTCCAGCATGGACCACTTCTCGGGGGCCGGCTTCCGGCGGAGGACTTCGTCGGGGACGCCTCGGAGGAGCGACGCCAGGACCTTGGGGGCCTCCTGGAGCTTCGTCAGGATCTCCCACCGCTGCTTGACGTTTTCGATCTGGCCCAGGTGTGCCTCGTCGTTGCCCAGGGCCTGGCGCTGCAGGATGGTCTCCAGCAACATCGGGCCGAGAGACTCGTGGGTCCCCTGGCACTCCCACTGGTCCGGCTTGACCTTCTTCAGGACGGCCAGCACCTCCTTGCGTGCCGCGCGCCAGTCCCGCAGGACCTCCCGGAGACCCAGGCGGTCGTACTGCCGCTCCAGGGCCAGCGCATCCCCATCCACGTCCGGGAAGGTCGGATTGTCCTCGCTCAGGATCTTCGTGTAGCGAAGCAGGTATCCCTCGCGCTCGGCGTCCCGCATGTGGCACACGATCTCATGGATGGACCACTTCCCCGGCGCCGGACGCCAGGTGAGAAGCTTCCTGGGCACGCCGGCCAGGACGGCCTTCAGCCGCTCCGGCGTGGATCGGAGGATGGCAAGGTACCGATCGCGCTCTGCCTGATCCATCATTTCCCCTCCATCACAGTTTCCGCAGAGCCGACCCCACAGAATTCTCTTATCCGCAGATTACGCAGCTTACACAGATTCACAGAGCAAGACTCGGATCAAGGGCGGGATTCGGGATCTTCGCCCTCGGGCGGCGTTCTTGGTTTTCTTGCCGTACCAATCTGCGTAATCTGCGTAATCGGTGGAAAAGTCATGTCAGTCCGCCCGCCAGGTCTTGCCGCAGACGCGCCCGGCCAGGACGCCGGTCTCGCGGCCCCCCTCGAGGGCGATGCGGCCGTTCACGAGGACATACTGGATGCCCTCGGGGTCCCGTGTGGGCTCGTCGTACGTCGCGCGGTCGATGATCCGCTCCGGATCGAAGACCGTGATGCTCCCCCGCATTGCCGCCCGGATCAGACCCTGGTCGCGGAGGCCGAGGCGAGCTGCAGCCGCGCCGGTCATGCGGCGGATCGCGTCCGCCCAGGTCATGAGCCGCTTCTCCCGGACGTACCGACCCAGGGCGCGCGGGAAGGTGCCGTGCAGGCGCGGGTGGGGCTTGGCTCCGCGGATCCCGTCGCTCCCGAACGTCTGGAACGGCAGCCGGATATACTTCTCCACCACGTCTTCAGACTGGTGGTGGATGATCATGGTGATCTTCATCCCCTCATCCAGCAGGAGCGTGAAGAGGGCCTCGGCCGGCGCCAGCCGCCGCAGTCGGGCGATCTCGGCCAGGTTCTTCCCCACCACCTCCTGGTTCTTGGGGCCGGCCACCGAGGCGATGATGATCCCCTCATAGGTCGCGGAGTGCACCGCGCTCTGCCACGGGCCGCGAACCGGCGCCTCCATCTCCTCCCGCATCCGGGCGCGGTCCGCGGGATTCGCGAGCCGCTTCAGTGTTTCAGGGACGCCCCCGGCGTGGGCCCACGGGGGCAGGCACGCCCCCAGCACCGTGCAGCCCGCCGTGTACGGGTACTGATCGCAGGTGACCTGGAGCCCCTCGCGAATCGCCTGCATCACCATCTCCGCCTGGCGGTCGGCCTTGTGGTAATTGTCCCGACCCGTCACCTTGAAGTGGGAGATGTGGAGCGGGCACCCGGACACGCGGCTGAGGTCCAGCATCTCCTTGACCGACTCCTCGCAGCAGTCCCCTTCGTTCCGGATGTGCACCACCCAGAAACCGCCCTCCCGGGCCGCCGTCCTGGCCAGCGCCACCAGTTCGTCCCACTCGGCGTAGATGCAGGGCGGGTAGATCAGCCCCGTGGAGATGCCGACGGCCCCCTCCTGGATGGATTCCCGCAGGAGGGCGCACATGGCCTCCAGCTCCGCCGTCGTGGCCGGCCGCGCGTCAAACCCAATCACCCACCAGCGGAGGGCGCCGTGGGGAACGAGGTACGACACGTTGACCGTGGTCCGCCGATGGAGCAGGCGGAGGTATTCCCCCACCCGACGCCACTCCCAGTCGATCGGGTGGTCCCCCAGGATGCCGGCGAGCTGAGCCTTGACCTGGGGCACGCTCTCCGGGCGCATGGGCGCCACCGAGATCCCATCCTGCCCGAGGACCTCCAGCGTGACCCCCATGCGGACCTTGGGCGAAGACTGCGGGTCCACGAAAAGGTCCAGGTCGGAGTGCGTGTGCATGTCGATGAATCCGGGCGTCACGAACAGTCCCGTGCAGTCCAGCATCCGACGCGCCTCCGCCCGCGCCAGATCGCCGACCTCCCGGATCCACTCCCCCTCGATGCCGACGTCGGCGCGGACCCCGTCCGCCCCGCTTCCATCGAACACCGTCCCGTTCCGCAGCACCAGATCCAGCACCGGGCCCTCCTTATCCGCAGATCACGCAGATGCACGGAGCACACCTTGGAACATGAGCGGCATCGAGGATCTTCTGCATCCGGCTAGATCTTTTCCTGTTCTTGCCGAATCAATCTGCGTAATCTGCGGATCAAATGCGTCTGCTCTTGGCTGTCAGGGTATCCCGCATTTCGCCAAACCGCAACCCGGGCCGCAAGGGGACCCGCCGATCGCTGCCCGCGCTACTCGCGCGCCTTCGCCCGATGCCTCCAGCGGGCGGTGAGCACCAGGACGGACAGCAGGCCGAGGCCGCCTCCAGCCCCGTAGGCCATGGGCGTGCCGAACTTCTCGGCAATCGACCCGACGAGGATGGCGCCGATGGGCGTGACCCCGGCGAAGACGAACGCGTACAGGCTCATCATGCGTCCCCGAAGCTCGCCCGGCACCCCGAGCTGCAGCATGGTGTTGCAGCTCGCCGAGAACACGATCTGCGCGAACCCGATCACCAGGAGCACGAGGGCCGCCAACCAGACCTGGCGTACCTCCAGCATGCAGGCCGTGGCGGCGGAGGCCGCGGCCGCGGTCACCACCACGAGGGCCATGGGCGGCCGTCTCGCGCCCAGCAGGGCCAGGACCGCGGCCCCGGCCAGCGCCCCCGCCCCCAGGGAGGCCATCAGGAACCCGAAGCCCCGTGCCCCCTGATGCAACACCTCCCGGGCGAGGAGCGGGACCAGCGTGCCGTGGTTGATCACCAGCATGCTCACCACGAGCAGGAGGCTCAACACCAGCGAGACACTGGGCGTGGTGACGGCGTACCGGATGCCCTCCCCGATCTCTTGCCGCAGTGTGGTTCCGCGGCGGGGAAGCGGGCGGCCTTCCGTCCGGAGGGCGAGCAAGGCGGCGATCACCGCCACGAAGCTCACCCCGTTCAGGAAAAACGCCAGGGCCACGCCGTACCTGGCGACCAGGAGTCCCGCCACGGCGGGGCCCACGATGCGGGCGCCGTTGAACGCGGCGGAGTTGAGCACGATGGCGTTCATCAGGTCTTCCGTTCCAGCCAGCTCCACCATGAAGGATTGCCGGGCGGGCATGTCCATGGTGTTCACCGTCCCGAGGAGCCCGGCGAGTGCAGCCACATGCCAGTAGCGGACATGACCCGTCCACGCGAGGCCCGAGAGCATCAAGGCCTGGAGCAGGAGCACCGTCTGGGTGCCGATGATGAGGCGGCGCTTGGGCAATCTATCGATGACCGCGCCCGCGAAGAAGGAGAAGAAGAGAATCGGGGCAAACTGCAGGGCCCCGATGACTCCAAGCAGGAAGGCAGAGTTTGTGAGCTCCAAGACCAGCCACGACTGCCCCACCGACTGCATCCACGTACCCAGCAGGGAGATCGCCTGGCCGAACCAGAAGAGCCGGAAGTCCCGGTGGTTGAGCGCCCGCAACCCCGACGGAAACGGCATGCCCCCTCACCGCCTCTCACGCTCGGGGTGAGTGACCGCGCGCGCGCCGGCGACGCCCGGCTCGGCCACCCGAGGAGAACTTACCTGGATCGCCGTGCGCGGCGGGAGTCGGCGCGGCCCGATGCCTGCATGAATCCCGTGACGAACTCCCCGGCCCGCTTCAAGAAGGCGGCCGTCAGCTCTTTCCCCATGGCGACGGTCGCCCGCCGGGCGTCCCCGTAGGCCCCGTCGGGGGTCAGTTCCTCCCAGAAGTAGGGGACTTCCACGGCGCCCCCGGTGCTGGCGTCCGTATGGGGGTACGGGTCAGCATGGTTCCCACCCTTGCGCAGGGCCGCCCGTCTCACGATCCGGGGAGCCAGATACAGCCCCATGGCCGCCTCGATCTCGTCGGCGTGGACCCGTCGCTTGGGGATGAACTTCTGGCAGGCATCCCGGATCAGCTCGAACCAGGTGCAGGCCGCCACCAGGATTCCCTCCTCGTAGCGGAGGCGCGTGCACAAGACCGACAGGGCCCCGCGATTCCCCCCGTGGCCGTTGAGGACGAGAAATCGCGGGATGCCGTGGGCGGAGAGGGCGCGGATGGTCTCCGCCAAGGCGGCCGCGAAGGTCTCGGCCCTCCAGGTGATGGTCCCGGGAAAATGCATGTGGTGGTTGGAGAGCCCCACGAAAAGCGGCGGCGCCACCAGGATGCGCGGATAGTGCTGCTCCGCGAGTCTGCGTGCCAGTTCGCTGGCGATGGCGATGTCCGTCTCGAAGGTCAGGTGTGGCCCGTGCTGCTCCGTCGAGCCTGCGGGGAGGATGGCCAAGGCCACCTTCGGCAGTCGCGCCCCGACTTCCGGCCAGGTCATGTCGGTGAGACACACCGCCTTCTCCACGTGCGCCTCCTTGAAAGATCGGGACACACCATCCTCCGCAGATTACGCAGACATCGCAGATTCTCTCAGAGCAGTCCCCCTCGGGAAATCACCGTAATCTGCGTAATCTGTAGATAAACCGCAGTCAGCTTTTCCTGTAGGTCCGGGCGTAGTCCGCCACAAAGGCGATGGTGGAGAAGATGGAGAGCAGTCCTGTGCGGGGATTCGTCGCCGAGGGGACGTTCTCGACCTCGACCGCCAGGCGGCCGAACTCTCCCTGCACCTCGATCCGGTGCTGATTGAATGCACCGCCCGGCACGGCGAGGATGCGCACGACCGTCCGGTCCGGACCGATGCCGGCAAAGCTCAGCGCCGCCGAGACGTTCACGTTCGTGGGGAAGCCCCGGCAGGCCTCACGCGCGCTGCCCTCGAATATCAGCGTCTCCTCCGTCAGCCTGTCGAGGTCGATGCCGTGCTCCACCACGTAGGGGGCACCCGCCAGCCCGCGGGGCGGCTTCCGGGTCGTGAGCGTCACCGAGTCCACCCGACCCACCGCCGCGCCACGCACACCGTCCAGCCCGGCGATGGCCCCCGGGAGGATCAGGATGCGGCAGCCTCGGGCCTCTGCCTCGCCAAACCACGCCTCGTGTCCCAGCAGTCCTCCGACGCTGATGACACAGACGTCTTTCCCTTCCCGCAGGCACGCGGGAACGATCGCTTCCAGGGACTTCCCCGTGGCGGCCTCCAGCACGAGGTCGGAGGCTCGGACGAGATCCGGGAGATCCAGCACCGGAGGGGGGAGCCGGAGCGCCCGGGCCAACTCCTCCGCCCGCGCGCGCGTGCGGGTGGCGAGACCCGCCAGCCGCGCCGGGATCTTCCCCGCCTCGATCGCGCGGGCCAGGGCCGAGCCGATCGTCCCACAGCCCACGATGCCGATGCCGAGCATCCCCCTTCCCCTTGGCGCCCCGCGCCTCCGCCCGCCCGGGGAGACGCCCTTCAGTCGCCCGAGATCCTCACGGACCGAAGCCTGGCGCGCCCCACGAATTCCGGCGAGACCCCGTGTCGGGTCTGAAAGACCCATGCCTCGATCCGCAGCCGGCTGGCCAGGCTGGCCATCTGCCACAGGGCCCGGTCCGCCTCCCGCTCCTCGCGGCGCGCTGCGACATGGTAGGCCTCGGCCGCCCGCCGGTAGCCTGAGGCCAGGAGCATCAGATGCAGACTCAGGGTCTCCCGCGTCGGATGCAAGGCCAGGTCGTCGGCAACCTGCAGCAGGATATGCTGCTCGTACCCCAGACGCTCCGCAGGCTTGTCCCGGAAAACCCCGGCATGAATCTGCTGGAGTCGATCGAGATTGTTCGGGATGATCGGATCCTGCTCCAACATCCAGGCGAAGAGGGGCGGTGTCTCCTCGATGGAGCGCGTCGGCGGAGGCAATGGCGGCTGGAACACCAGGAGGAGCTCGACTCCTGCCCGTCCGTGCCCGCGCGGCTGAGCCGCCGTGCGGGCGGCACTGCCCGGGGCCGAAGGGGGCGCGCCGAGCGTCGTCGTGGGCCCCTCTTCGGCTGCCGGAGGCTTGGGTGCCGATGTCTCGGGAAAGGGCAGGGGCAGGACAGGGCTTGTGGCGGCCGCAGAGACGACCTCGGGATCGGTCGTCGCTGTGGACAGCTCGGGTGTCGGAGCGGGCGCTGCGTCCGCCGACCCACCCGGCTCCCCAGGCACCGGTTTGGCTGGCTCGGGGGGTGCGGGAAGCGACGAGGGCGATATCTCAGCCGGCACCCGGACCACCGGGCCGGTGTCGGGATCCGCGGCGTTCAGCCTGCGAAGCAGATAGACGTCCGACGGAATCCGCCCGCCCTGCAGATGCTCTCGGAGGTCTGCGGCGCCTTCGGGTCGGAACACCATGTAACAGGAGGGACAGAACGTTGCGGTGGCCGCGACCACTTGCTCGCATGCCGGACAGGTGCGTACCTTGCTGCTTCCCCGTCCGCTGAAGAGCCGTAACGGCATGCCTACCTCGATAGGCCTCCCGGGATGCTGTGTCGCGTCGAGAAGATACCACTAGTCGGCGGGCCGAGTCAAATCAGGAACTCGGTCGATCCTTGACGGCTTCCTCCATCTCGACGATCCGTTTCCGGAGCGTCTTTTCGGTCTGGAATCTCTCGGTGTCGTCGCGCATGACCGCGAAGATCCCCTCGACGAGTCCGGCCCCATTCTTCAGGAGGCCCACCGTGAAGGCAATGGAGAACCGGCTCCCGTCCCTCCGGATCGCCGGGACCCGCAGAAGCTGTGTCCCGTATTTCGTCTCACCGGTCCGCATCACGTCCGCGTACCCGATCCAGTGCCGCTTCCGCTGGGCCTCCGGGATGATGAGGTCCAGCGATTGGCCCAGGGCTTCGGCCGCCGGGTATCCGAACAGCCGCTCCGCTCCCGCATTCCACAGGGTGATCTTTCCCGAGGCGTCCGCCACGATGATGGCGTCCGCGGCGACCTGGACGATCCGCTCGGCCAAGGTCATGCTGATTCTCCTCCCGCCCGCTCAGCCCATGCTGGAGACCTGTTCGGGACGAATCTTGTAGATGACGCGGACCTCGCCCTGCTGGCGATAGGGGTAGCGGTCCTGACCCAGGTACTTCTTCGCCAGGGAGTCGATGTGGGCGTCCGCCCCGGCCTCGGTGATCTCCTCGACCCGCCCGCGGACTGCCAGGTATCGGTAGGGATTCTCGGGATCCTGGATGGCCACCGCAACCTGTCCGCGGCGACGCATGTTCTTGTCCTTGACCCGACCCTTGGCCGAGTTCACCCGGAGGCAACTTCCGTCGAAGTCGAACCAGACCGGCGTGACCTGGGGGCTGCCGTCGGACATGAGGGTGGCCAGATGCGCGAAGGCCTTCTTCTGGAGCAGGTCCTGGAATCCTTGCGGGATGGTCGCAGGCATGAGACCCTCCTTTCCGCGGACGGATGCGTCGGTGCAGGGCAGCGACTGCCCGACTATACCAGGCTTTCGGGTCGGGCGCCAGGTCGCACCGCTCACAATAGCTGGACGATGAGACCGGTCTCTCCGAGGATCTTGGCGACCCGCTCGCACTCCGAGGCACCGCCCCGATACACCTCGGCGAGACCCTGCGTGTGAACCCGCCAGGCCAGATCTTCCGCCAACTGGCGAGTCATGCCGGGGACCGCCTTGAGGAGTTGCGTGATGACCTCTTCAAAGCTGTGGCACTCGCAGTTGAAGAGGAAGACCTTGCTGCCTTCCCCGCCTCCCGTGCCGAGGTCCGTGATCTCCTCGGGCGTCACCCGCCCCGACGTCCCAGCGGCCGCCAGCGGCACCGCGGCAGGGCGGCACCCCAGCGTGGCGAAGGTCTGCATGGGGGACCGCTTCACCATCATCATGCCCTCACCTCTTGCCTGACTGTATCCCCTTGACGGAAGATGCGCAAGCCCTGCCACGGGACGGGACCGCTGCGCTGAGGGGGTGCCGCCCTGTCAGACGATCGGGCCGATCATCCCAGGGAACGACTCCCTCCCCGATCCCGCGCCCCATGGCGAAAGGTATGCTAAGATGCCGACGCTTGAGGAGCGACCTTCTTCTTCCAGGGCAGGAGGACGGCTTGGCAAGAATCCACACAGGCTGGACGCGCCGGGAGGTCACGGTAGAGGTTAACGGGCTCCGCCTTCACCTCGGTGTCTGGGGGCCAGGGGCCTCCCCTCCCGTCCTGCTCCTCCACGGTGGGGCGGCCAATACCCACTGGTGGGACTGGCTGGCGCCGGAGCTGGCAGGGCCCTTCCGGGTCTTCGCCCTGGACTTTCCCGGCCACGGGCGGAGCGCCTGGCCCCGGCCCGCGCGCTACCTCATGGCGGACTTCGTCGCGGCCGCGGCGGGCGCGGCCGACGCCCTGGAACTCCGGCGGCCCCATATGGTGGGCCACTCCATGGGCGGCAAGGTGGCGATGCTCCTGGCAGCCTCCTGCCCGCAACGGCTGGGTCGGCTTGTCTTGGTGGATGCGACGCCCGCCATCTCCTTCCAGGCATTGTCAGAGATGCGGCGGATCGGGGCCCGTCCCCAGCGGCTCTTGCCATCGCGCCGGGAGGCGGCACGCGCCTTCCGCCTGATCCCGCCAGAAACCGGCGCCCCGCGGACTCGCCTCCAGGCCCTGGCCCTGCGCTCGACGCGGCACCGCGGCCACGGGCGTTTCTGCATCGGACCGGACCGGGAGTTCTTCAGCCGCATCGTTCCGCAGGTTGCCTGGCCGGTGCTCTCACACATCAGCTGCCCCACCCTCATCCTGCGCGCGGAGCGGAGCAGCATCCTCTCCCGCCGGACGGCGGAGACCATGCGGCGGGTCATCCCCGGGGCCGAGCTCCGGCAGGTCCCCGGCACCTACCACCACCTGGTACTGGAGCGCCCCGAGGAGGTCGGTCGGGCCATACGCGATTTCCTGGTGGGGCAGACGCACCCGGGATGAACCGTGCCGGGCCACCGGGGGTAGGCATGCGGGACGGAGGACAGAAGAGAGGGCCGGGGTCAGACGACCAAGAGGTCGCCCTCTCGGGCGAGCTCGCAGCTGATGGTTGTCCCCATGGCCGTCATCCGCTCCAAGAGGGCGACACGGATGCCGTCCAGGAAGCTGTCGGAGTGGTCCGGGTCGTGATGGAACAGGATGAGCTGCTTCACGCCGGCCTCGAGGGCGAGGTCCAGGACGTCCGTCCAGGCGGAGTGGCCCCACCCGCGGCGTAACGCCAACTCTTCGGGAGTGTACTGGGCATCATGGATCAGCAGGTCCGCGTCCGCGAAGAATCGGATGAAGCGGTCCGTTTGGCGGGCCACCTCCCCGCCGGCCTCCTTCCATCCCAGGGGCAATTCATTGTCCGTGGCGTAGACGACCCGCTTGCCCCCGTGCGACAGACGATAGATCAGGGCCCGGCCGGGGTGGAGTGAGGAGAGCGTATCGAACTGCACGCCGCCCAGCCGGTACGTCCCCTCGTCGATCTCCTCGAACCCCATCTGCGCTCGGAATTGCTCCAGGCCCACGGGAAAGTAGACCGATGCCATCTGCCCGGCCAGGATCTGGAGCAGGTTGGCCGTCGGCTGGGCCGGCCCGACCAGGGTGAAGGCGTTCCCCTCGGTGTTCGCCGGCTCGAAGAAGGGCAGGCCCTGGATGTGGTCCCAGTGGAAATGGGTGAAGCACAGGTAGCCGTGGATCGTCGTCCCCGGGCGCCGCAGGGAGCGCCCCAGCTCCCGCAGGCCGGTGCCCCCGTCCAGGATGAAGATCTCCTCGACGCCGGAGACACGCACCTCCACGCACGGGGTGTTTCCCCCGTACCCCACCGTCTCGCGAGAGGCCGTGGGGATCGAGCCGCGGACGCCCCAGAACCGGACCGAGATCTTGCGGGCCAGAAGATCCCGGACGGTGCCAAGCAACCGTTCCGGCGAAAAGGGCTTCTCCAGGAATACGTTGGCGCCTACCTCGCGGGCGATGCGCTTGTCGGCGCGGTAGTGTTTGGCCGAGAAAATGATGATGGGGCCTCGGAAGGCGGTCGGACCGTTCCGGAGCTGCCGGCACAGCGTCAGGCCGTCCGTGCCGGGCATCATGATGTCCAGGAGGATCAGGGAAGGCTGGGCTGCTTCCACCACGGCCGGAACGGTGCCGCCCTCCTCCACGCAGACGGTCTTGTACCCGGCCGACTCCAGCAGATCCCGGCACATCTGGAGAATGAAGCGGTCGTCATCAACCAGGAGGATTGTCTCGGTCGCCAGCTCCCGCCCGCTGGACATACGGCCCTCCGCCGATTCCTGCCTCGTCTACGTTCCTCCGGAGCATCCGACGTGCCCGAGGGCGAGCACGTGATTCCTGCTGGACCACAGGGTGTGCCGACGGCACACCGAAATCCATTCCTCGTCAGGACGGATATCCTACCTTCATAGCTTGCGCGGGGAGAAGTGTCAAGCGCAGCTTTTCTCAAGGCATGTCGGCGAGACAACCCGTACGGCGAGGACGGAAAGCGTGTATACGGCAGGACGGCCCCTGTCGATCCCCTCCCGCCGTTCTCCTCCGCGAACAGCGGACCGGCGGTCGATCATCCGGGATCAGGGCCAGGGGCGGTGGCGAGTCGGGGGGCCCAGTCTTGGGCGCGGGCGAAGACCGTGGTCCCGCCGCCACAGGTTCTCGTAGAGGCGGGCCTCCTCCTCCCAAACCTGCGAGCCCCGCGGGTCGGCGCGGTGGCTGCCCACCTGCCACCAGTGCACGAGCTCGTGGACCAGGACGGCCTCCAGCTCCGGAAGGTCATCCAGGAGGGCCGTCGTGAGAAGGATCAGGTTCTCGCGTGGCATGTAGGCGGCCGTGGTGAGCTCGCCGCCAAGGTGCTGGCCGGTATGGGCGAACACTGCCTGCTCCAGGTGGTCCGCGACCTCCAGGGAAGGCAGGGTGGCCATGTTTGGAACGGGCTGCCCCGTCAAAGACGGCAGGTGCATGGCCAGCGTCGTCAGGAGGGCGATCAGGTATTCCATGGTCCACCCGATCAGGATCCAGTTCAGCAGGACGCTACCATACTGCGGCCGGAAGCGCGAGTAGATTCTGCAGGGTCCGTCAAGAGTGGATCGGCGGTTGGTCGTCTCGAATTGCGACTAGACGATGCAGGGGTTGCTGATTCGGGAATGGTCGGGAGTGTGTAGTTTCACCCCGGGCTCCTCCAAGGGAGACTGGCCAAGATTCTGCAAGATGGAGGGGCTGAGGCAAATCCGCCCTTGGGCCACTTCCAGGATCGCCAGGGGGAGGTTCTCGGCCAATTCAGCCTTCGATACGTAGCCTCGAATCCCGGCCCGGAGGGCTGCGCGGACGAAGGAGTCGTCGGTGTACAGAGACAGCATGATCATCCGCGTCTTGGGGGAACACCTGTGTATCTCGCGGGCCGCCCCGACGCCATTCAACACGGGCATGGCCAGATCAAGGACGGCGATGTCCGGTCGAGACGCCTGGGCAAGCCGTACGGCCTCCAGCCCATCGGAAGCCTCGCCGATCACCTCGAACCCCTGCTGTTCCAATAGACCTCTCACCCGACTCCGGACAGCCAGATTGTCATCGGCCAAGAGGATCTGAAGAGGCATTTGCTTGCTCCCCGTGGGTTGAGGTCTACACCCACATGGTCTGACGAAGCGTCGTGTAGTTTCGGAGCGTTTCGACGACAATTCCCGATCCCCCACCCCACACGGGGATTGGAGCAATTCCAAGGCCAACCGCCAACGGCATCAGCAGTGTACCGACTATTGGCACGGACGGTCGAATGGGCAGGCTCCGCCCTCAGGGAATGCGCAGGTCGGAGGTCGAATCCAGGGGTCCGCAACTGCGTGGAAACGCGTCTTGGGGCCGACGTCTGGGAGGAGGCTGGGGCCTATCAGGCCGGGGCGGGGGGACGAGGATCGGTCGGCGGGTGTTCGATGGAATCCGACGCCGGTCCCGGGGGATTCTGTTTCCGGCGATGGGCATTTGCCCCAAACGAGTATTTGCCCGACCGTGGTCCCGCGACGGCGCAGCCGCGAGTCGAGAGCACTCTTGCTGGAGTATGATTGTCAGACTGCCGGGCGGACTGATCGCTTCCCATCAGGGCGACTGTCCGTCAAAGGCGGGGTGGCGATTGAGAATTCCGGCCCGGGTTAGACAACGAGCCGATTGGTAACGGCATACTGGATGAGGTCGGCGGTGGTCCGCATCTGCAATTTTTCCAGCATGCGGGTCCGGTAGGTGCTGACGGTCTTGATGCTGAGCGATAATTCTTCGGCGATCTCCGCAACTGTTCTCCCGGAGCCGACCAGGCACAGCACCTGCCGCTCTCGTTCGGAGAGGGTCACATGACGCGGGCTCCCGGTGTTCGCCGCCAAGTCATAGGCCAGCGTCTCGGCCAGGGTCGGACTGACGTACCTCCCCCCAGACACGACCTGTCGGATCGCCTGCACTAACTCCTCCGCTGCACTCTCTTTGGTCATGTAGCCTGCCGCCCCAAGCTTCAAGGCGCGGACTGCATATTGATGCTCCGGATGGACGCTCAGGATGAGGACGGGGAGCCTGGGACGTTCTTGCTTCAGCTCCTTCAAGGCATCCAGCCCGCTCCTGCCCGGCATGGAGATATCCTCCACCACCACGTCGCATTCCTGCCCGCGGATGAAGCCGAGCATCTCCTCGGCACTCCGCGCCTCGCCGACCACCGTCATGTCCGCTTCCTGGCCGACGATCTGTTTCACCCCCTGGCGGACAACGGCGTGGTCGTCCACGATGAGAATGCGGATCATGGCGTGACACCCCTCATGGGATGACCTTCTCCGGCTCCCCTTCGGTTGCCTTCCTCGCATAGCTCCCGGGCGGAATCCTCACATCGATTTTCTAGCCGCCAGCACCTGCGCCAGCTCCTCCCGGATCTCCCGGACGATGGAGGATCGTTCATCTTCGAACGCGGTCTCCCGACGGGCGGCCAGGGCACGAACTTGATCGCGTGCGCCGCGCATCCTTCCGCCGCGTGCAGCTCTTCCAGGGTCGCGGACAGGTCCTCCAGGCTCTCGAGCAACAATGCCCGCTGGTCCGCCGGGCCGTGGGCACGCTCCTCCAGCTCCACCAATCGCCGGCGCGCCGCCTCGATCTGGCGCTCGAAGCTGTCAGGACTCATGGCGAGACCTGCCCGGTTTCCATCCTGGCTTCCGTCCTTCTCCGCGGACACCAGCCAGGGGTCGGTCCGCATCAGGGGCGGACAGGATTCGCCGCCTCTATCCCCGCTGCATGCACCTCCGCGATCAGGCGTGTCCCCTGTCCCGGGCGAGACACGATCTGCAGCCGCCCCCCCAGCAACTCCAGCCGTTCCTGGATCCCAGGCAACCCCAGGCTCCTGGGGCGGTGGCGGGAGGACCGTAACCCCCACGCATCGAATCCCTGACCGTCATCCTCGACCGTCAGGATCACCCTGGCGGCATCGTGCCGGAGAGTCACCCGGACCTGGGTGGCCCGGGCATGCTTGGTCACGTTGCTCAGGGCCTCTTGCAGGACCTGGTAGAGGCACGTCGCACCCGTGTCCGGCAGGGACGAGACGTCGGCGCCGCTGTACATAATCGCCAGGCCGGTCTGGTGGGCGATCCTGTCACAGAGATCTTCCAGGCTCTGATTCAGACCGAGGGTGTCGAGCAGCGGGGGCCGCAGGTCTTGGGCCAGCAGGCGGATCTGCTCCACCACCTCTCGGGCCTGTGTCCCCACCTCGTAGAGGCGGTGCCGGAGCGAGCCCTGGTCTTTGGGCAACTCGGCGTGGAGCAGTCGCAGGTTGAGCACCAGCGCCGTGAGGGTCTGGCCCACCTCATCGAATAATTCACGGGACAGGCGCCGGCGCTCCTCCTCCTGGACGGAGATGATTTGCTGGGTGAGTCGCCGTGTCTGCTCCCGCCCCGCCGCGACCTCGTCGAAGAGCTGGGCCGTATGGATGGCAATGGCCGCCTGGACGGCGAAGAGCGCGAGGATCTGCCGGTCTTCATCCGTGAAGGGGCGACCGGTGGCCTCGTTGTCCACGCCGAGCACCCCGAGGAGCTGGTCCCGGTACAGCAACGGCTCGGCCACCACGGCGGTGGTCTGCGTGCGTTCGAGGAAGAAGGGAACGGCGGAGGGAGAGGTCCGGTAGTCGTTGACGACCAGACCCTGTCGCCGGGCCGCCACGGCCCCCACCACTCCCTCTCCCAGTCGCAGCCGCGCCTCGCGATGCCACTCCCCGGGGCCGTGCCGGGCGCCGGGGACCAGGACCTGTTCGCCCTCGTCCCACAGCCAGACCGTGCTGGTCCCGGTATGCAGGAGGTCCCCCGCCTGCCGCGCCACAAGCGCCAGAACCTCGCGGATGTCCACCTCCCGGACGACCTCGGTGCTGAGGCGGCGGACGGCGTCAAGCTGGGCGGCGTGGGCCCGCGCCCCCGTCTCCGCACGGGTCCGCTCGGCGACCTCGACGAGCAGCTGGTCGCGTGCCTGCGTGAGCTCCAGGGTGCGTGAATCGACCAGCCGCTCCACTTCGTCGGTCCGTCGCAATAGCAAGAGGAGATAGCCCCCCACGAAGCTCGTGATCACAAGCCCAATGAGGAGGTCATCCCAAATCTCCGACCCGATCCGCGCATTGACGTAGCCTGCGGTGGGGGTGAGAGAGACCTCCCACCGCCGCCCGCTCACCTCGAGCGGGCGACTCCAGTCCAGGCGCGAGCGAATCCGGTCCCCCACCAGCCGGTGCCAGAGCCACGACCGTGGCGGATCCTCCGGTCGCGATACCCGTTGGAACAACACCCGCTCGCCCTCAGGGGCCCCCTCATCGAAGACGGTGATGTCAATCCCTTGCGGGGTCAATTGGCCGAGCGACGACTTCATCAGTTGCTCGATCTCGAAGATCGCGCCGACGAATCCCCGGAGATGCTCCCGGCGCTGTTCGACCGTGCTTGGAGGCGAGCCGCTCCGATAGATCGGCCAGTAGACGTGGACCCCAGCCACTCCCCGAGTCAGCCGTACCTTCCCGGTCATGGCTGGTCGGCCTGTGTCCCGCGCCCGCTGGAGCGCCTCGAGGCGCGCCGGCGTCGAGCCCCAGTCCTGCCCCACGACCCGCGAATTGTCCAGATCGATATTGGTCTCCCGGTAATAGACCGGGAAGTACTCGGCGCGCTGCCCGGCCGGTCGGTCTTGCGCTCCCCGATCGAAGATCTGAAAGTCGGGACCCCATTCCCGCCGGCCGGCCGCCTCGAAACGCGCCCGATTCCTGTTCGGGACCCGGGGGGCCCAGACCAGCGAGATAAGCCCCGGCGCGCGGGTCAGGTGTGGAGCCACGAACGCCCGGAACCGACGCCGGTCCACGGACTCGACGGTTCGGATGAAATCAGCCACCGAGGCGGCGCTATCCACCGCGTCCTGGATCTTGTCCTGGAGGGTGCCGAAGTGTTCGGCCGCGTCACTCCGGAACGCCTCCTCGACGTCCAGGCGCGCCTTACTCCACTCGTGGGAGAACTCGGCCATGGACAGGAGCACGCCGCTTGCAAGCACGATGATCAACACCATGCGGCGACGGCGGAGGAGTTCTCGAATGAGCCGAGCCCAAAGACCCTCGTGAGACAGCATGCTCGGGTTGCCTCCCCCCACTCCCGGCGATCAGGACTCGACGTCTCATTGGACTCAATGACTCAACAGACTCCGTCGTTCCTTACGGCTGGATCAAGCCCCGGCGGATGGCGTGGCGGACGATCCACCGCTCGTCACAGATACAGCCCACAACGCCTGTCGCATTCAAGACGGCTAGAGCCTTGTTGTCAAGGCATATACAACCAGACCAAGCGCACCCCTCCGGAGGCCCCGCGCGAGCGCGCTCTGCAGGAACTCTTGAAATGCAAACCGGGCATCCCGCCCGAAGGCGAAATGCCCGGCCCGCACCCGCACCACCCTCACGGGGTGTCGCGCTAACTCACACTGACCTCGATCTTGCGCGGCTTGGCCTTTTCCTTCTTGGGCAAACGCAACGTCAGGACACCGTGCCTCAGCTCCGCCGCGATCTTGTCCGAATCGATTTCTTCGGGCAGCTCGAACTGCCGGTAGAAATTCAACAGCTCATACTCCCTCGCGACCGGCGCGCCGGGGGCGATGTGGGCGGTCCTTCCTTGGAGGGTCAGGATCCCGTCGGCCACGCGGACATCCAAGGCCTTCTGCTCCACCCCCGGAAGGTCCGCCACCACGGTCAGGCCGTCCTTGCTCTCAAAGATGTCCACCGGGGGCGTGATGTAGCGCTCCTGAGCGCGCGTCTCCTCGCGTCGGGACGGGCCCGCCTCGGCGTGCACACTGGGAACCGTCTTCTCCGCCATCGTCCTCACCTCCTCTTCGCCATCTCAGGCCACGCTGATCGGAACTTGCTTGGGTTTGGCCGCCTCGCTCTTCGGCAGCGTCACGAGGAGCAGGCCGTTTCGGTAATCCGCGTGCACCCGACTCGCCTCCACGTCCGTCGGGAGATCGATGGTGCGGACGAAACGTCCGGCCGCCCGCTCGTTCCGGTGGAAAGCTTCCGCCGAGACCTGGGCCAGCCCGGGCTTCTCCCCCTTGATCGTGAGCGTCCCCTGGAGGACCGAGACGTCCAGCGTCTTCGGGTCAACGCCTGGGGCCAGCGCCTCGACGTACAGGTGTCCCTCGTCCTCGCTCAGGTTGACCAGGGGATATTGACGGGCCGCCCGCCCCGGCAGAAACGCCACGCGGCCGCCCTGGGGCCACCGTTCCGACCCGAAGGTATCGAAGGTTCGATCGATCTCTCGCCGCAAGGCATCCAATCCGGCAAAAGGATCCCATACAGGCATGACCGTTCCTCCTTTCTCCAAATCCCCCCTCTGCCCCCCTTTGACAAAGGGGGGGGCGGGGGGATTTGCTTGAATGCGACGCCATCCTCGTCCCTTGTGTGACGGTAGGGGTGTTACGTGGATCGAATCTCCTGTCGCATGAAGCAGGCGTAGCAGATCCCGAAGCACACGGCCGTGATGGCCACCAGGGACACCAGGTGCGGTGCCACGATCAGCGCGCTCTGGAGCAGGGGCAGCGGGCTCTGGAACCGGCTGATGGACAGCCGTTCCATGGGACCCATCAGGATCAGCGACCGCGTGGTGCTCCGCAGCGGATCCAGCACGGTGGCGGTCGCCTGGCTGTAGAGGGTGATGGGCGAGAAGCTGGACACGGTCTCGCGCAACTCCTCGTGCCGGATGACCGCCGACGCGTCTGCGGAGGCCCCGGAGGGGATGGGGGCGAAGGCATCCGCCGCCAGGCTGGCCCCCATGGGCATGAAAAAGGCGCTGAAGATCCACAGGGCCAGGGCCGCCAGGGCGGAGGTGGCCATGCTCCGGAACAGGACGGAGCAGAGGATCGCGATCGCCAGCCAGAACCCGATGTACACGATGCTGACCAGCAGGTACACGAGGAGGCGCCCCACCTCCTCCCAGCCCGGCACCACCCCCAGCACCGGCAGCCCGATGCCCGCGATGAGCAGGACGATGGCCACCAGCATGAGGCTGATGACCGTCAGCCCCGCCAGGAACTTGCCGTTGATCACGGCGTCGCGATAGATGGGCTGGGACAGCAGCTTGGGGAGCGTCCGGTTCGCCCGCTCCCGGTTGATGGCGTCGAAGCCCAGCACCATCCCGATGAGCGGCCCGAAGAAGGCGATGAACTGGACGAGGGAGAACAGCGCCCCCGTGGAGGTGAAGAGCATCAGGAACACCAACGAGGGCTTGGCGATCCCCTCCAGCTCCTTCCGCAGGGTCGTCCCCGCCATGTAGGCCGTGATGAGGCTGATCATCAGGATCACGGTCAGGAGCAGGGTGAACCGCGTGCTGCTGAAGTGATCCTCCAGCTCCTTCCGGTACATCACAAACAATCCGTGCATGGCTGTCCCCTCAACAATAACGGTCCGTCGTTCGCTGGTTCGGTAGCTCGGTGGTCCGTGCCGCACAGCCGAACAGCCGTACAGCCGAACGCTCTTGCTCTTGTCGCTCAGGCGGCCGGCACGCCCTCCTGGAAGTACTTCATGTAGATCTCTTCCAGGGTGTACTCCCCCTGACCCACCCCGAGCTTGCTCTTCGCCAACTCGTCCATGGGACCGATTCCCACCAGGCTGCCCTGCAGCATGATCCCTACCCGGTCGGAGATCCGCTGGACCTGGTCGAGCTGGTGCGAGGAGAAGAACACGGTGATGCCTCGCTCGCGACTCAGGCCCCGAACCATCTCCAGCATCCGTTGCGTCCCGTCCGGATCGAGCCCCAGGGTCGGTTCGTCCAGGAACACCACCTGCGGCTCCTTCATCAGGACCTCGGCGATCCCCAGGCGCTGGCGCATGCCCCGGGAGTAGGCGCCCACCCGCTTCCGGGCCTCGGCGAGGAGGCCGACGCGATCCAGGGCCTCGTCGATCTTGCTCCCGAGGGCGCCGTCCCGCATGCCGTTCAGACGCGCCACGA
This sequence comes from Methylomirabilis sp. (SeqCode), assembly GCA_035455275.1. Lineage (GTDB taxonomy): Bacteria > Methylomirabilota > Methylomirabilia > Methylomirabilales > 2-02-FULL-66-22 > 2-02-FULL-66-22. Next base: position 44,367 of record DATIFO010000009.1, read on the forward strand.
ACCGCAGGTTGTCCGCGGCCGTCATCTCCTCGTAAAACCCGACGTTCTCCGGCAGGTAGCCCACCACCCGTTTGACCTTGAGCGCCTCCCGCGTGGGATCGAACCCGCAGACGCGGGCCGAGCCCGCGGTGGGCTCGCTCAGGCCCAGGAGCATCAAGAACGTGGTGGTCTTCCCGGCCCCGTTGGGGCCCAGGAAGCCGAAGATCTCGCCCCGTGCCACCTGGAGGTTCAACCGGTCGACGGCCGTCTGGCTACCGTAGCGCTTGGTCAGGTCGTGGGTCTCGATCACGGTGTCCATGGGACCCCTCACCGCCGGCCCAGCCAGACGAACAGGCCGCCCATCCCTCCGATGACCAGGGCGATCAGGCCGACCCCGAACCAGCCCCAGGCCGTGGGGGCCTTCACCGTGACCCGCAGCTCCACCGTCTTGCTGCTGCCCTTCTCCCCGTCGCTGGACAGGCCCACCGAGTAATCCCCCACCAGGGCCGTGGCGGATGGGGTGATGGTGGCCTCGACCTGCTTGAAGGCGCCCGGCTCCAGGGCCTCGAGCTTCTCGGGCTTGAACTCCACCTTCCAGTTCTCGGGCTTGAAGGCCGAGAGGCTGATGTTGCGGTTGACGGCGGAGCCCGTGTTCTTGACCAGGAACGAAACCGTCGTGGGCTTCCCGGTCACCGCCTCCGCGGAGAGGATGCCTGTCGGCGTGGCCGCGTCCAGCTTGTAGGTGCCCGTGAGGACGACCATCAGCTTGGCCTCGGCCTTGGACTCTCCGGTGGTCACCCGGAACTGGACGGGGTACTCTCCCGCCACCGCCCCCCGCGCAGGCGTGACCTGCACGGCCACTGTCTGGCTGCTGGCGCCGCGGATGCGCAGGCTGGAGATCTGCTTCGACTCGAAGCCGGGCTTGAAGTTGACCTCCCAGTTCTCCGGGACCTGGGCGGCCAGGTTGAAGGTGCGATCGTTGTCGCTCTTGTTGGCCACGTCCAGCGAGAACTCGAACTGGGCGTCATTCTGCCCGCGGAGGACGGGGTAGGACGTCGTGATCTGGATGTCCCCGGTGCCCAGGCGGCTCCGCTCCCTCGTGGTGACGCTGATGGGCTGCTTCAGCGTGAGCTTCCCGTCCGCGCTCACCCCTTCGATGTCAAAGACGTAGGTCCCCGGGCCCACCCCCTTCTCCGGCTCGGCGCTGAAGGTGAGCGTCCGGGTCTTGCCGCTGGCCACGGACACCCCCGTCACCGTGAAGTTGCCCCCCTTGAGCGACGCCTTCCAGCCCTTCGGGACGGTGGCGAGCTTCAGGGCGACCGTCTCGTCCTGCTTGCCGCGGTTTTCGACGGTCAACTCCATGCGCACCGTCTCCTCCAGGGGCACGACGACCCCCGAGTAATCGGTGTACATCGAGAGCCCGCGCTCGGGACGGTCGTCCCGCTTGGCCTGGTCATCGGCGGCCTGGGCCAGACCCGGCACCGTCAAGGCGAGAAGCACCGTCAACAGCCCGGCCAGGAGCCCGGGCCGCCTCACGGGCCGCCGCCACGCCCCCACTCCACTGCCAACTGCCAGCCGTACCTGCATCGCCGCCTCTCCTCTCATGTGTGCGGCCGAGGTGCCCGGCCCGCCCGGGTCAGGCACCCCGCCGCTTGACCTTACCCGACATGTCATCGGGCCCCGCGACAGGCGAGTTCCCGCGTAACCATGACGCTGACCTGGAAACCTTCGCCCTGGACCTTGTATCCACAAAGCATAGACGCTGGCGGACAATCCCGCAATCGGGAAAACATCTGGGAGGCGCCGCGACCGCCCCGTCATCTGCGATTTCGCCGTCCCTCCAGGACAACCCGCTCCAGCGTCGGCCAGAGATCCATCCCCAGTGTCTTCTTCACCAGGAAGGCCTCCGCCCCCGCCGCCAGGGCCGTCTTCCGGTACGCCGCGTCGTCATGCACCGTGAGGATGATGACCGCCAGGTCGGACCAACGGGCCTTCAGGCGCCTGGTGGCCTCCAGGCCGTTCATCCGGGGCATGGCCAAATCCATCAGGACGACGTCCGGGCGCACCTTGCTCGTCAACTGAAGCGCCTCTTCCCCGTCTTTGGCCTCTCCCAGGATGATCGCTTCCTTCCGCTGCAACAAGAGCTGCCGGAGGGTCTCCCGGAACCTGGCATCATCATCCACGAGGAACAGTCGGATTTCCATCGTCACAGCGCAGCCTCGTTCGACGCCTGTGGGCCCGCACCCGTCCCGAAGCATACGACCCCACGCTGTATTATGCTATAGGGTGAATACCTGACTTAGCCGAGAGAAAATCCCCCCATGCGCAAGACGTAGTCCGCAATCACGTCTTAGGCATCTGCAGTTCAGGATCGGCCCACGAACCCGGGAAGCCCGCGCCGGATCAGGCTCACCCCGAAGGCCGCGAGGAACAGGCTGGCCACCTTGGCGACCGCCTGGGATCCCGCCTCCCCCAGGAGGCGCCCCAGCAGGCTCACATTCCGGAGCGCCAGAAAGACCAGCCCCATGTTCACTGCGAAGGCCCCGAGGGTCACCGCGGACCCGTAGCTCTGCTCCAAGGCGACGATTGTGGTCAGGACCGCCGGCCCCACAATCAGCGGGGTCCCCAGCGGCACCGCCCCCACGGTCGGGCCCGGCCGGCGCAGGAGATTTCCCGGGTGCAGGAGGTCGTGGATCGAGAGAATGAGGAGGAGAACTCCTCCGGCCACCTGGAAGTCCTCCACGCTCACCCCCATGATTCGCAGCAGCGCCCGGCCGACCAGCATGAATCCCAATCCGATGGCCAGCGCGGTCAAGGTGGCGAGGGCCGGAAGGCGCCTCCGCTTGTCCGCCGGGAGATTGCCCGTCAGGCTGAGGTAGATGGGGAGCAGCCCCAGGATGTCCACCGCCACAAACAGGGCCGTGAATGCCTGCAGGGATTCCCGCATGTCTCCCTCCTGGGCATGCCAGCGTGCTTGGACCTGGAATAGGCTGAGTACCCACGGCAAGCCGGAAAGTCACGGCTCGATGACGCCAGAGCGAATGGCATGACGGGTGAGGCCGGCGATGTCGTGGATGTCCAGCTTCTGCATCAGGCGGGTCCGATGGGCGTCGGCGGTCTTGGTGCTGACGCCCAGAATGGCGGCGATCTCCTTCGTGGTCTTCCCCTCGGCCACCAGGTGGAGGACCTCCCGCTCGCGGGCGGTGAGCACCCTCGAGGGCGCGGGCCCGGGCGACCGGACGGCCTCGGCCACGGCGGCGGAGATGCCCGGGCTCAAGTAGACCGCCCCCGCGACGGCCTCGTGGATGGCCCGGACGAGGTCCGCTCCCGCTTGCTTCTTCAGCACGTAGCCCCGGACTCCCGCCCGCAGCGCCTCCAGGACGTACCTATCCTCGGCATGCATGGTCAAGAGGATCACCCGCGGCCCGCGCTCCCATGCGGCGATCTGCCGGGCCGCCTCCAGACCGTTGAGGAGTGGCATGGAGAGATCCAGCAGCACCACGTCGGGCCGGGCCTCCCTGGCCAAGGCCAGCGCCTCGCGGCCATTGCCGGCCTCGGCCACCACCTGGATGTCCGGCTCCTTCGACAGGAGCGATCGCAGCCCCTCCCGGACGATGGTGTGATCATCCGCCAGCAGCACCTGGATCATGGAAACCGCTCCGCCGGGATGGAGACGGATAGCCGCGTCCCGGTTCCGGGAGCCGACACGATGTTGAGCGCTCCTCCCAGGGCCTCCACGCGCTCCCGCATCCCGATGAGGCCGAGACCCCGGTCGCCCCGCCGCGCCAGTGCGGCGCCCACGTCGAAGCCCTGGCCGTCGTCCTGCACGGTCGCCCGGACGGTGGGTCCCTCCGCCCGGATCTCGATCCCCACTTTCCTCGCGCGGGCATGCCGGCCCGCATTGGTGAGCGCTTCCTGAACGACGCGGTACAGCGCGGTCTCGACCGCGGGCGACAATCGCCGCTCGGGCCCGGCCACGCTGATGGCCAGACCGGTCCGCTCCGCCACTCCCTGGGCCAGCCACTCGAGGGCCGGCCCGAGGCCCAGGTCGTCCAGGATGCTGGGGCGGATTTCGCGCGACAGCCGTCGGAGTTGCCCCTCCACCCGGTCCAGCAGACCGTGCAGATCCCGGAAGGTCGCCGCGCGCTCTGGCACTTGGCCCGCCAGCTCGTCCAGGGCGATGTGCACGGACGCCAGGAGCTGCCCGGCCTCGTCGTGCAATTCGTGGGCGATCCGCCTCGCCTCCTCCTCGCGAGCCTGGAGGATGCCGCTGGCCAGAGCCCGCAGGCGGTCCTGCTGGGCGGCCATCCGCTCCTGGAGGGCGGCATTCTCCAGGGCGACCCCCACCAGGCCCCCGATGGCCTCCACCATTGCGATCTCCTCCGGCGTGAGCGGAGGCTCGTGGCGGCCGGCCAGGTGCAGCAAGCCGAGGACCTGGTCGCGGCCGGACACGGGTACGGCGGTCAGGTGCCGGAATCCCTGGGCCGCGTACAGCTCGCGGAGGCTCGCGGCCGGATACTGATCCACGGCACATGAGACGACCCGGCGCTGCTGGATCACGGCCTCGGCGAGGTGCGTCTCCAGGAGCGGGAGGACGGCCATCTGGTCCCGGAAGGCGGGCGTGGTTCCGGCGAATTCCCGGAGGAGGAGCACCTCGCGGCTGGAGTCCAGGAGGTGCAGCGATACGGCCTCGACGCCGGCGGCCCGCTGCGTTTCGGCGATGGCCACCCGGACCACCTCTTCCGCATCCCGGGTGCGCCAGAGCGCGATTGCCGCGGTGGAGAGTGCCTGCGTCAGATCCCTGGTCGTTTGCACAGGTAGCTCCCGTTGTGACCGAGCGAAGTCACCGACAGCCCCCGGCCGCATTCCCACGCCGGATCGGCGCCCCTGCATTCAAGGGCAAATCGGCTGAACTGTCAAGCCTCCTGGGTGGCCGACAGGCCCCCGTCGCGACCAGCGCCCCCCACCTCCCTGCCGCACGTTGCGGGACCGCCTGCGATGGCAAGTGCTGCAGGGGCCGACTACACGTCGTAGGAGTAGCACCGACAAGGGCAGGCTCAAAGTCCGTCAAAAGAATCAGACGCGCGCCGATAACCCTCTCCCGGCACACAGGCTATTTTCCTGTCTCAAAAGTTCATCGACATAATCGAGTTATCGTCTAGAGGAATTCGCAGGCTGCCATCGCCCGCGGGAACGGCACGGCTCCTGGGCGGTGGAGGAGGATCTGGCGCGGGTGGGGCTTTCCGGCTCGCGGGAGATGAACGGGGGGGCCTGACGGTTCACATCTGATGGGGTTGCAGACCGAATGACCGCCAGATGCGGTGGACCGTGCTGCGGCTCAGACCGGTGCGCTGGGCCATGGCTCGGGTGCTCCAGCGGTTTGAGTCGCGAGGGGCTGAGTTCACGGTCAGGCTCACCACCCGCTTGATGGCGGCATCGGTCACGGTCCGGGGCGCGCCTTGGCGAGGCGCATCCGCCAACCCGTCTGCCCGCGCGGCCAGGAACCGGCGACGCCACTTGCCTACGGTCTGTGGCCGGAGGCCCAGCGCCGCCGCGATCGCGGTGCTCGGCCGCCCCTCGGCGCACGCCAGCACGATCCGGGCGCGCGCGGCGAGGCTCTGGGCTGTCGTCCGCCTCCGGGTCCAGCCCACCAGGGTCTGGCGTTCCTCGGGGGTCAACACCAGCGGGGGAATCGGTCGTCCACGGCGCATCGGCGTCCTCCTGCCTCTGGTTGTGAGAACGTCCGAGGTGCCCGAATTGTTCCAGGGAATTTCGCGTCCGGAACCGGATGCATGCCCGGCGGGCTCGCGATCTGCGCGACTCCAGACTTGACGCAACACCTTCGCCGCAGGCTTTCCCATCGTATGCAAGGGGAGTCTCGCAGAAAGGGAGGTGACACTGGCATCCGCGCACCCCCTGCTTTGCGCCGATGCCCATCCCCACACGAGCAAGGCTGCAGGAAAGCAAGGGAGGGGACATCCTTCGGGTCCAGTGCCACGTATCAGCACTCATGCCCCTCAACAGGAGGAAGAGCCTGCTTAGAAAGAATCGATCTCAGGGTGGAGAAGCCGCAGGAACGGGTGTCAGCAGGCGTGCGTTGCTCATACTCAGTGCCGCCGCGGGGGCAACCATGCTCTTGCCGACCGGCCCCCTGGTGCGCCGGGCACTCGCCGCGCCCCCGGGGGGGACCCTTGACCCCACCTCGATTCCAAAATTCGTGACGCCGCTCGTGATTCCGCCGGCCATGCCAGGGCTTCATCTGCCCGGGTCCGATGTCTACGATATCGCCGTCCGGCAGTTCCGGCAGCAGATTCTCCCCCAGGGGATGCCAAACACGACGGTGTGGGGCTACGGGAGTATCCTCCAGCCCCAGAGCTTCAGTTATCCGGCGTTCACGATCGAGGCCAGGTACAAGCGGCCGGTGCGGGTGAAGTGGAGCAACGGGCTGGTGGACCGGTGGGGGAGATTCCTCCCGCACCTGCTGCCTGTCGATCCCACGCTGCACTGGGCGAACCCACCCGGCGGCCTGGACGGTCGAGACTCGCGGCCGACGTTCATGGCGACCCCTGGTCCATACACCGGCCCCGTCCCGATCATCACGCACGTTCACGGGGCCCACGTGCACCAGGAGAGCGACGGCTACCCGGAGGCGTGGTTCCTGCCACCCGCCTTTGATATTCCACGCAGGTACGCGCGGACCGGGACCTTCTACGACATCTTCAAGGCCTCCTCGCCCCTCGGGAGGCTGTGGGGGCCCGGCTGGTCCGTGTTCGAGTACCCCAACGATCAGCGGGCGACCACACTCTGGTACCACGACCACGCGCTCGGCATGACGCGGCTCAACCTCTACGCAGGGCCTGCGGGCTTCTACCTGGTCCGCGGGGGACCGGATGACCTGCCGGCGGGCGTGCTCCCGGGACCGGCCCCGGCCGCCGGCGACCCCCCGGGGAAGCGGTACTACGAGATCCCGCTCGTGATCCAGGATCGCACTTTCAATGCCGACGGCTCGTTCTTCTACCCCGACAGCCGAGAATTCTTCGACGGCTTCACGGGGCCCTACGTCCCGGGGAGCGACATCTCGCCCATCTGGAACCCCGAGTTCTTCTCGAACACGATGGTCGTCAACGGCAAGACGTGGCCCGTGCTGAAGGTGGAGCCGCGCCGCTACCGCTTCCGGTTCCTGAACGCCTGCGACTCCCGCTTCCTGATCCTGAAGTTCAACACGGCGCTGCCCTTCTGGCAGATCGGCGCGGATGGCGGCTTCCTGCAGGCACCCGCGGAGCTCCAGCAACTCCTCATGGGCCCGGCGGAGCGGGCGGACGTCATCGTGGACTTCGGAGAGTTCACCGCGGGCGACGAGATCATCCTCCAGAACATCGGGCCGGACGAGCCGTTCGGCGGCGGCGTCTCCGGAGTTGATTTCGACCCTGCGGACCCGAACGCGACGGGCCAGGTGATGATGTTCAAGGTGGTGAGTCTGGCCAGTCACGATACCAGCACACCACCCGATCGGCTCCCCCAGCTTCACACGAAAGCTCAGCCTGAACGAACTGGATTCCGCTGTACTCGATGGGGTGGGACCGCTCATGGCACAACTGGGTACCCTCAATCCCGACGGGACCGGAAATCCGCTGCCGTGGATGGAAACGATCACCGAGAACCCTGCCCTCGGCGCCACGGAGGTCTGGGAGCTGCACAACTTCACGGAGGACGCCCACCCGATCCACGTCCACCTGGTCCAGTTCCAGGTTGTCAACCGCCAGCCCTTCGACGGTTCGCCCTCGCGCCCGCCGGAGACGTGGGAACGGGGCTTCAAGGACACCGTGATCGCCTATCCCGGCGAGGTCACCCGCCTGAAGGCCCGATTCGACATCGCCGGCCGCTTCGTCTGGCACTGCCACATCCTCTCGCACGAGGACAACGAGATGATGCGGCCGTACAAGGTCGGCTAGCCAGCACGATCACGACCTACCGGATCCTGCCCCGGTAGGCCAATACCCTCCCAAATCGCACAGCCGGAGCCACGCTGGCTCCGGCTGTGCGATGTTTCACGGCTGAGTGCTTCGTCCCGGAATCAGGCCCGTTCCTGCGCGGGCGGGGCGGGGCGCAGGGTGAGGAGGTCCACCACGGTCAGGACCACCCCCACGAAGAGGAACAGGCCCAGGACCCAGGTCACGGCGAACCAGAAGCGCATCTGCTCCTGGGCCGTCATGAAGCCGAGGCCCATGATCCGCTCGATGTAGGCCTGGAGCACGCCGGCCACGCCGAAGGTCAGGCCCATCCCCACCATGCAGAGACACATCCACCAGAAGGCCACATGGCTACGCCTGGCCGGGAAGCTGGCGACGCCCCGCAGCTCGGGCATGGCGTGGTAGAAGAACATCAGGTTCACCAGCACGTAGGCCCCGAAGAAGGCCATGTGGCCGTGGGAGACCGTCACCTGGCTTCCGTGGGTGTAGTAGTTGATCTGGGGCAGGGTGTGGATGAACCCCCAGACGCCGGCCCCCACCAGGTGGAAGATGGCCATCCCGATGGCGTAGGTGAAGACGACCCTGTTCCGGATGGGCACCTGCCGCTCCTTCACGTGCTTCCAGGCATCCCAGAGCATCAGGATGATCGGCACAGGCTCCAGGGCGCTGAAGATCCCGCCGACCCACAGCCAGTAGCGCGGCGCGCCGAGCCAGTAGTAGTGGTGGCCCGTGCCCGCAATCCCCGTGAAGAGGAAGAGGCCCAGCTCGACGTAGAGCCACTTCTCGACCGAGGCCCTGGGCACCCCGGTGACCTTCAGCAGGATCCAGGCGGTCATGGCCGCCGTCACCAGCTCCCACGCCCCCTCGACCCACAGATGGATGACCCACCACCAGTAGTACCAGTCGATCGTCAGGTTCCGGTAGAACGGGAGGTCGAAGAGGTAGAGCAGCGCCAGGAAGACCAGGCCCCCCAGCAGCGATCCCTGGATGGCCGTCCAGTTCCTGGCCTGGAGCATGGTCATCCCCACGTTGAACAGGAACATCAGCGCCCCGATGACGATCAAGATGTCCAGGGGACGGGGCAGCTCCAGCAGGGGCTTCCCCTCGGTCCAGTTGAAGAGGAAGCCAACGATCCCCACCACCCCGGTCCCGGCCAGGATGGCGAGCTGGACGTAGGCCACCCCCTCACTGTACAGCTCTCGCCCGGTCTCGTCCGGGACCAGGTAGTACGTGCTGCCCATGAAGCCCAGGAGGAGCCACAGCACCAGGAGGTTCGTATGGATGGCGCGCGCCGTGCTGAAGGGGAAAACGTCCACCACCCACTGGGGCAGCGACGCCCAGTAGTTCACCGCCAGCCATGTCCCCACGAGGACCTGCAGGACGAACAAGAGCAGGGCGACCACGAAGTACGGGTACGCCACGCGCTGAGACCGGTAGGCTACCGACATGAGCAGATCCCTCCTTTCGCCGCAGGCTACTTCAGGCCCGTGAGGAAATCGGCCAGCCGGTCCCGCTCGTCATGGGAGAGCGCCGGCGCGGGCATGGTCGCCTTGGGATTGACGGACTTCGGATCCTCCATGATTTTCTCGACCGTGTTCCGGTCAAGCTTTCCGCCCACGTGTGTGAGGTCCGGCCCCAGCGTCCCGCCGGTCTCGTTGAGCCGGTGACAGCCGAAGCACCCCTTGTCCTTGAACAGCGTGGCCCCGACGCTCACCCCGATGCCCGCGGCCGCTCGGGCCGTCCGCCGCAGCTTGGCGTCCTGCGGCGGCCAGTCGTGGGTGTCGATCTCGCTGGTCCATTTCAGAAAGGCGACGAGCTGCGTGAGCTCCTGCTCGCTCACGGAAAGGCGGGGCATCTTGCGCCACGTCGTGAACTTCTCCGGCGTGCGGACGACGGCCTTGATGCCTTCGTCTCCGCGGCGCCAGTACGCCTTGGTCATGTCCGGGGCGTAGTAGCCGCCGAAGCCCAGGATGGTATGGCAGTCATTGCAGTTGTACTTGTGCCACACCCGCTTCCCCTCCACCACCTGCTCGTCGAGCTGGTCGGCGTGGGTGAGACTCTGGACCTGCCGGTGGGTGTCCAGCGTGAGAGCCAGGAAAAGTGCTGCGGAGACCAGGGTTCCCAGATAGAAGATCCACTTTGCAGCCCTCGCACTCATAGACGACCCTCCTTCCTCCGTGATGACTGCGGGAACGATTCCTGCCGAAGCGATCGCTGAGAATCCGTGCGCCACACTTACCAGACACAGGCCATCCCACGGTATGACGAGAATCATATCCTCCGGTAGCGGTGACGCCGCAGGCGCCACCCCGCCGATCATCGATCAGGAGGGCGGTGAAGATGCGTCGCCGCCCTCAGCAGGCGGTCGGACGGTGCCGGGCCCAGGTGAAGCCTCGACGGCCGGGGGACTTTTCTTCGGTCCGGCCGGATCCACGTGGATCACACAATACCTGCACCCCGTGGCCTGATGCACCCGCTGACGGACCTCCTCGGCGACGCGATCCGCTTCCTCGATGGGGAGCCCACGCGAGACCTCGATGTGCATCCCCGCTCGAACCGTCTCCGGGCCGATGAATTCCGCACGGAGTTCGTGAACCCCCAGCACCCCCTCCACGGACCGCGCCAAACGCTCCACCTTCCCCAGGACTTCGGGACCCGGCGAGCGGCCCAGCAGGACGGAGAGATTCTCGCGCAGCAGGCCGATGGCATTGACCGCAATGATCGTGGCGACAACCATGGAAGCGATGGGATCGGCGATCGGCCGGCCCCAGGCAATGAACAGCGTGCCGATGAGGGCAGCCAGCAGACCCAACTCGTCGTTCACCAGCTCCATCAGTTGCGCCTTGGCCGCCGCCCCGCGATTTGTCTCACGGAACAGGCCGATCAGCGGGAGGGCGGCAAGCACCATCGAGAGGAGGATCACACCCAGCGCCAAGGGCAGATGCTGATAGGATGACGCGCCCGGGCGGAAGAGGCGGGGGATCGCCTCTTCGAAGACCTTGAAGCTGGTGAGCGAGATGAACAGGGTCGCCGCCACCAGGGCGGCCACGTTCTGCGCCCGGCCGTAGCCGAACATGTGGATCTCGTCCGCCTCTTTGCGGGACCAGATGGCGGCCGCCAGCAAGAAGCTGGAGATGAGGATGTCGCTCAGGGTGTGCAAGGCCTCCGCCAGCAGCACCACCACCCCGGTCACGAGATAGACCCCGAGCTTCAGGCCGAAGATCAGGACGTACAGGCCCACCGCCAGCGTCAGTGCGCGCAGCTCTTGCCCTTTCCCGGCATTCATCACGTCCGAAGCATCCTCGTCGGGATCTCCCGGCGCATTCCGTCAGGGCCCGCCGCGGGCCCGAGTGGCCGGAGTCCTCCGTCAGGGCGAGGACTGGCCCTGTCCGCTCCTCCTCCCCCTCACCCTGCCAACCGGTTTCTTGATCTCCTGGCCAGCTTGGCCACCGACCTGCGCCCGACGCCGCAGCTCTTCGGCGGCGGTCTTGATCTCCGTCAGGTCGCGCGTCATCTCGCTCCACCCGTACCAGAGGGAGTAGTCCGGGCTGGCGTGGAACGCCCCCTGGAACGTGCGCATCCGGTGCTCCAGGAACATCACGAAGAGCTTCTGCTCGATGACCGTCGGTGCGTCGTGGAATGTGAGAAGGTCCGGAAACGGGTAGGCGTAGTTCTTCGGCTTCGGGAGGAGCCCATCCTTGTAGAGGGCGGCAACCGTGCGGATCGCGTCGGCCATCAGGCGATCCGCCGCCTTGATCATCTCGTCGCCCTTCTCCAACTCCCCCCTGGCGAAATTGGCCGAGTGGCAGCCGTTGCACGTCTTCAGCATCTTGTCCCGCTCTTGTTGCCAGTCCTCCTGGGTGAGTCGGGCGACGTCCGCCGCCTTCACCACATCCAGCCGGCCCGTCGCCTTCCCGTCGGGATCCAGGACGCCCAGCCCCTGGAGGATGGTCACGCGGTCTGCGGCCCACTGCTTGTCTTCCGGCATCGGCAGCCTGACGGCCAGAAATCCCCACGCCGTCCGGACGGCGTGGTTGCCCTCCTGCATGTGGCAGGTCTGGCAGGTCGGTGCGGCGGCTCTCTCGGGAAGCGTCCTGGTCTGCTTCAGGAGATAGCGCACCCCGTGCTTGGAGCCCGAATACATCTCCCATTGCGGGTGATCGAATCCCATGTGACAGGTCTGGCAGGCTTGAGGCTGGCGGGCCTCCTGCACGGAAAATGTATGGCGGGTGTGGCAGGCATCGCACGAGGCGACGCCGAAGCCCCCTCCCTGCTTCTTCAACTCCTGGATCTCCGCCTCCGTCTTCAGCCCGAGCTTGTGGCATCCACCGCACCCCTTCATCCCTTCCATCAGCGCCATGGGCTGCCAGTGGGCCGTGGGCATGGCCTTCATGGCGGCCCAGGCGGCGGCGTGCTTGCCCTTCTTGAATTCCTTGACCCGCTCCTCGTGGCATCCCCCGCAGGTTTCGGGCGTCGGGATCTTCACCTTGGCCACGTCCTGCGCCGAGCTATGCCCATCGCCGTGGCACACCGAGCACGTGATGGCGTTCTGGCTGTGCTTGCTCAGTTGCCAGTCGGAAACGATGTTGGGTGTGACCGTCTTGTGACAGTCCACGCACTGCTGGGCAAGCGCCGGGTGTGCGAGGAGTGCGATCAGCAGTATGGGAATGGCCAGGATGAACATGATACGCCTCCCGGAATGGTTTGCAGGCAGGTGTTTCCTGGGCGACAGGCCTCGTCATCCGCAACCTCGTGGCTGAGGCGACGATACGGGAAGGGGTGCGTCTGCGGCGGTCGAACGACCTGCCTTCACGCTGCGGCCGCACACCATGGGTGCCGCCACCGCGGCGCTAATATACGCCGTGCGGCTGCTGGCTTCAAGTGCTGGCCGCAGTCAACCCCAGCATCCGGCGGTGGCACTCCATCAACAAGGCATTGGCAGCCGACTCGTCGGGTCGCGCCGGCAATGAGGTCCGGGCACGTGCTTGCTCGATTCCGGCGAACAGGCGCTCGGCTTCGGCCTTGACCTGCTCCAGGGACCAGCCGCCTCGCTTGATCACTTTCAGTTCGTCGGCATCCGCGGTCCGGTAGACCTGCAGGCTGCCCGTGTGGAGAAATTCGGCCCCCATGCGCAGCACCCGGATCAGGTGGGCGGCGTTCTTCACATCGTATTGGTACTTGCGGACCAGCGCCTTGCGCCTTTCTCCCATGTAGCCGCTGAAGTGCTCGCGGTGGAGTTTCCGAAAGCGAACCAGGGTCTCCAGGGGCAGGCGCCAATGCTGCGCAATGTGCTGAAGCTTCCGGGAATCAGCCTCCAGGAGCTCGGTCGGGGGTCCCTGGGTCTTGATCTGGCCGGTCAAGATTTCGTACTCGGCCATGCGCTCCAGGTCGAACGCCTCCATCCGCTTCAACTGTTCATAGGCATATCCTGCAAATGCACCGGCAGCAGCCTGGGAGGAGAAGATGTCCCGTCGGCTGCGCAGCAGCTCGAACACGGGATGCCGGTGGACGTACTCTTCCTCCCGGAGCCAAAGCAGGCCTACAATATTCGGATTGCTCTTGAGCAACAATCGGAACGCCTTGTCGAGGCTATAGAGGACCACATCCAGTTCCTGCTGCTGCAGGCGCCAATGCTCCCACCGTGGTAGCCCGAGATGGAATTCCAGCGGTGGAACCACGAAGCCCATCAGATCCACATCGTCGACGGCGTTGGGGTCGTCCGGGGGGAGGTAGGTCCCGTGGCTGTGCGATCCCATGAGGGCGAGGACAACCAGATGCGGCTCGAGTGCAAAGCCATTATCTGCCGCAAAGGCGCTGGCGATGCGGGGATCGATGGTCATGGTTAGAACCGGGATGTGCATTCGGACTATAGACGGGCCCGGAGTTTTCCGCAACGACTTAGAGCAGCAATCTCGACAGATCGCTAAGTCCAGGCGCAGATCCGCCTCTCCCGACCCGACCGCCTGCTCCTCCGTCGGGATGGCCGACGTCGACGCCGGAAGCCCGCGGCAGGCAGGAACCACGGGGGTGCCGGAGCCAAGAGCCTGGCTCAGGAGTGCAGCGCCGTTTTCCCGAGCACCCCGGCCTCATGCCTCCGCTCGTCTCGCGTGACTCACTGACGCGACTCGTAATCCTCCAGCCACTGGGCCAACTGCTCGAACCGTTGATGGACATCCCTCCCAACCTCTGCTTCCACGGCGTCGAACTTCTCCTGTAACTCCCGATGTTCCTCGGGACCGAGCAGCTTGTCGGTCATCGGGAACAGGAGGTAGTCCTCCTTCCAGATGTGGTTGGGGTATAGGGCAACCAAGCCTCGCAGGCTCTTCGCAAGGGCCTCTCTCGCCCCGAGACCGCCTTGAAGGTACGCCTCGGTCGCCGCTTCCAGGTCTCGCACGAGGGTCCTCCCCTGCTCGTGCTCACGGATGAGCGCCCCCAGCGGACAGCCGCCAATCGGCACGCCCTTTCGTTGCAGGGTGGAGAACAGATGCGCCTCCTCCTTCCCGTGATGACACTTGTCCGCGAACGTCCGCATGAACTCCACGATCGCCAGGAGGGTCTCGACCTTCAGGTCCGCACCTCGTTCCAGCGTCGCGTCCATCCGGGCCATCGCACCGATCACCCGCAGGATGACCCGATGCTCGGCCTCCAGCACCTCCGTTGACCCTTTATCCATGGCTTCCTCCTCACTTTCAGGTAATGCGCAGCCACACGAGTCACTGGGTCCGGGAGCCAAGGAGTCGCCCGGCACAGGTCCACAGTGTCTCCGTGCACGATGGGTGCCAGATGCACCTGGACCACCTCGCCGGCCTCGATGACCTTCGTGGAGGTCGCCCCGTGGGCCATGAAGACCTCGTAGAGGGTCGCGGAGGCGGCGCGGGCCCAGCGGGCTAGGGTGTCGAACCGCGACGCGTCCATCTCCGGACTTCCTTCTTCGACGGATCAGCCCATCCTGCGGGTGGCTTTCCCAATTCTGCGGGTTAACACTTGGTCACCTATGGGCTCAGGGCCGGATTAGAGCCTCGAGGCCCAAGGGTAGCCGAGAACAGAGAGAACTCCGGAACTTGGATTGCCTCGGTAGAGAATATAGGCGGGAGCGAATCTTTTTCCACGGCCCCACCTGACAAAGGGATAGCCTCTGAGACAACTTGGCGACACATATCAGAGGCTACAAAGCAAAGCCCGGGGCAGCCGCTGTCGCCCACCCCGGGCCATTCTTAGTCAATGACCTTGACTCAACTACTCCTCGTGGTGACCACCCTTGGTGGCGAGGTAAATCCCTTCCACGTAACCGATGAACTCCAGCTCGGTGCTCACCCGCTCCCGCGCGGCGGCCACGCCGGCATGCGCGGCCGGCTCCTTGGACGCCTCCATCTTGTGCCGGGCATGCTCGAAGCGCTCGGCGATCCCGTGCTCGACGGCATGGGAGATGAACTTCACGACGACCTCTGCCTTCCCCAATTCCAGCGCCTTCTCCGCCGCCGGGATGGCCGGGCCGAAGTCGATGCCCGCCGGCTTCAGTCCAGTGTAAGCCGCCTTCTCGCCTGCGCGGTGCAGGCGCACCGCCGTCTCCATGAAATAGCGGTCGGCCAAAGCCTTCGCCTCGGGGCCCTTGCTACGCACGACCAGGGCCTGCTCGAAGGCCGCCGTGATCTCCGCCTCGGCCTCGGCCGGAGCAAAGGGCAGGATGAGGTTCACGTTCTTGGTATCCAGGGCCTTGATCGCGGCGGTGGCCACGGGACCATCAATCGAGTCACAATGAGCCTTGGCCGTGGTTGGCAACAGGAGCAGTCCTCCAAACAGCATCGCGATGACCAGCAGCTTCTTCATGACATCCCCTCCTTCGCTTTGTGAATTGCGCTTGTCAGAATGAGCAGCCCTGCCCAGGTCCCAGCGTCTGCCCCACAATATAGGTTTCCCCCACCACGGCGTCTGCGACTAAAGTTGCGCTCCGCCTGGTAGGCCGCTAGCCTTCGGTCCACATGCCGGACCTCTCCCTTACTCCTCCGAAGCTGAAGGCTATTGGCTGACGGCTGACGGCTGTTCCTACTCCAGCCGCTTCCGGAAGCGGAGGCTGCTGGCCGCGATGACCGCCGTGCCCAGAACCAGCAGTGCCAGCATCTGGGGCCAGAGCACTGCCGGACCATTCCCCTTGAGGAAGATCCCCCGGATGATGACCAGGAAGTAGCGCAGCGGGTTCACGCCGGTGAGATACTGGATCGCCACGGGCATGTTGGCGATGGGGAACATGAAGCCCGACAGCAGGACCGCCGGCAGGTAGAAGAAGAACGTGGACATCAGCGCCTGCTGCTGGGTCCTGGACACTGTCGAGATGAACAGGCCGACCCCCAGGGTCGAGAGGAGGTACAGGGCCGTGGCCCCGAAGAGGAGGAGCAGGCTCCCCCGGATCGGGACCCGGAACCAGAAGACCGCGACCGCGGTGATGACGGCTACGTTGAAGAAGCCGATCAGGGCAAAGGGCAGGGTCTTCCCCAGGATCAGCTCGGCGGGGCGGATGGGGGTCACCATGAGCTGCTCCATGGTCCCGATCTCCCGCTCCCTGACGATGGCCATGGAGGTGAGGAGGAGCGAGGTCAGCATGACAATGATCGCCATGACCCCGGGGACGTTGTAGTTCCGGCTCCTGAGATCGGGGTTGTACCAGGCCCGCGTGCGGAGGTCTATCGCACCGAGGCGTGGGGCCAGGTCGCCGGGTCCGGGCGTCCCCCGGGCGACCCTTTGTGCGGCCAGCGCCACGCGGGAGGCTTCCCGGTTGTACTGGCCGATGACCCGGTTGGCATAGTCCATGACCACGCCGGCCGTGTTGGAGTCCGTGCCGTCCACGATGACCTGGAGCGCGGCCGTGCGACCGCGCGCGAGGTCCGAGGTGAAGCCGGGGTCGAACTGGATGGCGGCCCGTACGACACCCCGATCCACCAGATCCCGTACAGCCTGGGCCTGGCCGACCTGCCGAACGACCCGGAAGTACCCTGAGCTCTCGAAGCGGCGCACCAGCTCCCGGGTCTGCTGACTGGACTCGAAGTCGGCGACGGCTGTCGGGATCTCGGTGATATCCGTCGTCACCGCGTAGCCGAAGACGATGAGCTGCAGGATGGGCGTCACGAAGATGACGGCCTTCATCCGTGGATCCCGCAGGATCTGGATGAACTCCTTGATCAGCATGTGCTTGAGTCGCTCCCACATGACCGGGCGCTCCTACTCGAGGTTCTTCCGGAATTTTCGGTTGGCTGCGGCCGTGACGATCAGGGCGAAGAGG
The DNA here is from genome assembly GCA_035455275.1 of Methylomirabilis sp. (SeqCode). Classification (GTDB taxonomy): domain Bacteria; phylum Methylomirabilota; class Methylomirabilia; order Methylomirabilales; family 2-02-FULL-66-22; genus 2-02-FULL-66-22. The sequence continues at coordinate 61,590 of DATIFO010000009.1, forward strand.
GCCAGAAATCCCGCCTCCATCCCCAGCACGCGATAGCCGATGCCCTTCAGGAAAATGCCCTTCAGGATCGTGACGAAGTACCGCGCCGGAAACACATGGGTGATGGCCTGCAGCCACCCCGGCATGTTGCCGATGTCGTACATGAAACCCGACAGGAGGAACGAGGGCAGGAAGGTGACCACCATGGCGACCTGGCTGGCCACGAGCTGCGACTTGGCCTTGATCGAGATCAGCATGCCCAGGCTCAGGGCCCCCAGAAGGAAGATCAGGGAAAAACCGAGGAAGAGCACCACGCTCCCCCGGAAGGGAACCCGAAACACGAGCGTACCGGCCAGCGCCGCCAGCATCACGTCAATGACCCCGATGCCGAAATAGGGCAAGAGCTTTCCCAGGACCAGCTCCGGGACACGGATGGGCGTGGCGATGAGCTGCTCCATGGTGCCGCGCTCCCACTCCCGCGCGATGGTGAGGGAGGTGAGCAGGGCGGCGATCACCATCATGATGACGGCGATGAGTCCCGGCACGATGTAGTTCTTGCTCTGGAGTTCCGGGTTGTACCAGACGCGCAGGCGATTCTCCACGGGCGGATCGCGGCGGTCGAGACCGGCCTGCCGCAGGACGAGCTGATCGGAGTACCGACGGCTGATGGCCTTCAGGTAGCTGATGGCAAGGGTCGCGGTGTTGGAGTCGCTCCCATCCAGGAGCGCCTGCACAGGAACCTGGCGGCCCAGGTCGAGGTCCCGGGCGAAATTTCGGGGGATCACCAGACCCACCTGGGCCTTCCCGGAATCCAGGGCCCATTCCACATCCCCGTAGCTGCTGGCCACGGCCGCCACGCTGAAGTAGCCGGACTCCTCGAATCGCGCCAGGAAATCCCGGCTGACGGCGGTCCGATCCTGGTCGTAGACGATGGTCTTCAGGTTGTCCACGTCCAGGGTCAGGGCGTAGCCGAACAGGAACAGGAAGATCATGGGAATCACGAAGGCCATCCCCAGGCTCCGCGGGTCCCGCCGGATCTGGATCACTTCTTTCCGAGCGACGGCCAGAAGGCGCGCGAGTCGCATCTCAGTTCTCCTCCAATCGCCGCCGGGCTGCGGCGCGACGGTCCGCGCTCTGGGCCTCAGGCTCTCCCGGCGCTCGGCGCTCCGGGTACCCGGTTGCCGGGTGCGGCGCTCGACCATCCGCCCGGTCCTCGGCCTCGATCAGGGAAACAAAGACATCCTCCAGCGAGGGGAGAATCTTTTCGATCCGGTCCACCCGGATCCCCGCCCGCTCCAGAGCGGCCTTGACTACGGGCCCATCGCCGGCCGCGTCGGCCACCACCACGTGGAGCAGCTTGCCGAACAGGCTTGCCTCGCGGACCACCGGTTCCTTCGGGAGGAGTTCGAGCGCATCCACCGGATGGTCCACGGCAATCTCCAGGACATCCTCGGGCATGTGCTCCCGCTTGAGCTTGTCCGGGGTCCCCAGCGCGATGATCCTCCCCTGGTAGATGAGGGCGAGGCGGTCACAGTACTCCGCTTCGTCCATGTAGTGCGTGGTGACGAAGACAGTCACGCCCTGGTGCGCCAGGGTCCGGATCAGGTCCCAGAAGTTCCGGCGCGAGATGGGGTCCACGCCCGAGGTCGGCTCGTCCAGGAACAGGATCTCGGGCTCGTGCAGGATGGCGGCCCCCAGGGCCAGTCGCTGCCGCCAGCCCTCGGCCAGCTCCCGCGTGAGGTTCTTCTCGCGGCCGGTGAGGCCCGCCATCTCCAGGGCCCAGGCCTTGCGGCTCGCCTTCTTGGCCTTGGGGATCCGGTAGATGCCCCCGTAGAAGTCCAGGTTCTGCTCCACGCTGAGGTCCTCGTAGAGGGAGAACTTCTGGGACATGTAGCCGATGATCTCCTTGATGGCCTC
>DATIFO010000010.1:0-36435 GCA_035455275.1 Methylomirabilis sp. (SeqCode)
CGTCATACTTCCCCGGCCACACCAGCTCGGTCTTGGTCACCTCGATCTTCGCCATCTATGGCTCCTTGCGATGTCTTCTCAGTGCCTCAATCCCCAGCGGGGTGATTCGGTAGCGCTGTTTGGAGCTTCGTAATGTGGGACCCGGCCGTTTTTTCGGTGTCAAGAGAAATTCCTCCTGTCGATGCGGATTGTTGTACGCATCTCGAAGTAGCCGTATCTCGTCCTCCCCAGAGGCCGCTCCCGGGAGACTCTCTCGCGCCCCATCGTAGTGGTGCCATCCGGTCGCCTCGCTGCCCGAGGGACCCACCCGGCCTAGTCCGGGCTCTCGAGAGCGGGAGCGGCGCGCCAGTGTCCCCCCGCAGTCCCCCGCAGGGGCTGCCACGTTAGTTTGTCGCGCTGCCTACTCCCCGGGGAAGCCGAATCTGTTCCTGCGCCCGCGCCGGCGCTCAGCGCGGCTGCCGCTGGAGCCCGCCGGCGCGCCGCGGGTCGTAGGGGGTCCCGCTCCGCCAGACCCCCCACACGACCCGGAGCACTTTCGCCGCCAACTCGACAATCGCCTTGAAGCCCGCGAAGCGATCGCCGTGCCGCTTGGCCTTCAACGCTGCGAGCCGGGCCCGGCCCGCGGTGGTGCGCGCCAGCCCCACCGCCGCGTGGTAGAGCGCCCAGCGGAGGAGCCCCCGGCCGCACTTGGAGATCCGCCACTGACCGGTGAAGTTCCCGGTCTGCACCCGGATGATGTCGAGCCCCGCCAGCTTCCGGAGCTGGCTGAACTGGGTATACCAGGCGATGTCCCCGATTTCGGCCAGGAGGATCGCCCCCACCGTGGGCCCGACCCCCGGGATCGTCCGCAGGAGCGCGTAGGCCGGGAGCCGCTCGGCGAGAGGCGTGCAGGCCTGCTCGATCGCCGTGATCCGGCCCTGCACGGCCTCGACCTGCGCCCCGAGATCGGCGCAGGCCGTGGCCAGCCCGAGCGGGAGCCGGCCCTTCGCCACCGCCCGCCGGCCGGGGGCCGCCGGCTCCCAGGCCTGGAGGACCGCGGGCAGCTCGGCCCGGAGCCGATTCGGGAGCGGCTCCCCCATGGGGCCGAAGGCTGGGCGGAGCGTGGTCCGCCAGCGGGCCTTGCAGGCGGCGAGTTCACCCCGGGCCCGGCGGAGGACCTTCACCAGGCGGCGGAGCTCCGCCAGGGGGCCGTCGGGCTGGCTGTAGAAGAGGACCTTGCCCTGCTCCAGGAGATCAGCGCAGTTCGCCGCGTCCTTCCGGTCGTTCTTGTCCCAGGTCGCATCCTGGGTCCGCCGATTCCAGTAGGCCACGGCGCTGGAGACGAGCACGACGTCCGCCCCCTGCGTCTCCAGGAAGCGGGCCACTGCGTCGTGGTAGGTCCCCGTGGGCTCCAGGCCGCAGACGACCTCCCGGCACCCCGTCGCCCGCTGGGCCTGCTGGATCCGGGCCCAGAGCTCCCGGAAGCCCCGCGTGCTGTTCGGGATCGTGAGGGTGGGCACCACCACCCGGGTGTGGGCGTGCCGCAGGTGCCCCACGTGCTCCGCCTGCGCCACATCGAGGCCCAGCAGGAGCCGGTCCCGGTTCGTCCGCAAGGTGGCCTTCAGCTCCCGGAACCGCTTGACACGCGTTGCATTGTCACGCATGGTAGGCATGGGGTTCTTCCTCCTCTGTGCTGAGTGAGTGGATGGCGTTCCTCTCACTGATACAGATACCGAGGGAGAACCCCTTTTGGAAGCTGCCATCTTCACCAGAAGGGGATCATGATCCGGGAGTCTATCCTCAGACTGGCTACTGTTAGGTCTAATACTACGTAGGTTCTAACGCACATTTAGGAATTTCTTGAATGGCGTGGGGGACGTAGGTTCTAACGCACATTTAGGAATTTCTTGGATTCCGGCAATTCTTCGGAGACGGCCAGGCGATTGACCGAAGAGGTGGTCACCCCCAAGAACCGCGCCACCGTAGCCCCGGAATATCCCAGGCCCCGCACGGCCACCTGGCAGAAGACCCGCCTAGCGCGCACCACGGCCTTCCGCCGACTCCCCGAGCGCAGTTCCCCGTCCGTCACCTCCTGTCCCGCGGTGATCCGCTGGGCCACGGTAGCCAGATCCACCATCTTCCGGGAAAGCCGCAAGGTCTCCAGCTCACGGCGCGCCGCATCTGCCAGCATCTGTTCAGTAAATTCCCCGCTCCCCAGGATGCGGGCATCCGCGGGCACCGTGACCCCCTTCCGGCGTAGCGAGAGGACCTGCGCCCAGCCGCCGAGGCTCCGGATGAGCCCGCCGCCGACAAGGTCAGGCCGCCTCCCCTGGGCGAGGCCCTCCTGGACGAAGGCTTCGTAGCGCGCGACCGCCCGCCGACGAGGCTGACCGAAGTCGGCCAAGATCGTGGCGGTGTCCTGCCAGTCCCGCGCCAGCGTCCCGAGGATCGCTGCATGGCCCGTCCATGGATACCGCCGCAACGCGCGCACCCCCGGGACGAGGCCCCCGCGCACGGGATTGAGGTGGATGTACCGGGTCACCTCCAAGAGGTACGGATCGTCTTCCACCACAATCGACTTGTACCGGTTCTGGAACAGATGCCCGTAGCGCCTATGCCGCCGGTTGAAATTCACCACATAGCCGGTCAGGAGCTTCCGCATGCTATCGGGCAGGGGGGCCTGGCCCGTGCGCACCAGGAGGTGGAAGTGGTTCGGCATCAGCGCCCAGGCGTATACGACGAGACTCCGCCTCCGGCAGAGCTCCGCCAGGCGGCCCACGAAGTCCTCGCGGTCGGTGTCATCTTGGAACACCTTGGTGCGTTCGATGCCCCGTCCCATGACGTGGTGGAGGGTGCCGGGGGCATCCAACCGGGGCTGTCTGGGCATGGGCGGATGCTACTCCCCTCCCCGCGACCTGTCAATGTGCTTCAGCACCTACGTCCCCTATACGTAAGCGTCCCCTTTGAGTTCCCTATAATCGACTCGCCGGGAACGCCGCCCACGTCAGACCGTTCTCGCAAAGGGGGCCGCGGGGTCGGGTAGCGGCGTATTGAAGGCGAGGTGAACCGTCGGCTCGCTGCCGCCATTCCAGTTGCGATGCGGCACGCCTGCGGGGAAGACAATGAGCGACCCGGGAGCGCACTCGTATTGCCTTCCCTCGATTTCGATGCTCATCGTGCCGCGAAGAATGTAGAAGACCTGGTCAACCTCGTGAACATGCAGCCCAGCGGGGGATCCTCCGCCGACCGGTGTCTTGATGCAGAAGATCGTGCACGTCTTGGCGCCGGAGCCGTGGTCCAGCAGTGCTTGGTGCAACCGCTCACCGGCGCCGCTCCGGTCGATGGCTGCGAAATCCACCTGGCGCACATATTCCATGGTTCCACTCCTCTCTTGATTCCCCTCCGCCCCTGACAGCCTCCAGTGCTAGACGCCGGCTGGCATCGGGATCCCGAACCGCTCGGCAACCTTCTGGAGATTTCGCACCGTCCCGACCGGCAGCGGTATCCCCTTCGCGACCCGCTCATCGTACAGCTGATCCTCGAGCTCGCCCGGAACAAGGATCTCCGAACAGCCCTCGGCCCGCGGCAAGCGTTTGATGCCCTCGATCACCCCGTCCACGTGTTTCCGGTAGGCCTCCACGTCGGTGAACATGGCGATATTGATCGCAGCCACCACGCTATGTTGCCGATGCCGGTGGGCCCCCGGTTGCTCTCGGAGCGCCGGCTCCAGCAGTGGGTCCCCGACCATGAGACTGGACAGACACTCGAACATCAGCGCCAGCCCCGAGCCCTTCGGCCCGCCGAATGGCAGGAGGACGGCTGCGGAGTGCGGATCTGTTGCCGGCTTTCCCTCGGCGGTCAGCGCCCATCCCACGGGCAGCGGGGTCCCGCGGTCCTTCGCCAGACGCAGCTTCCCGCCGGCCGCCACGCTCGTCGCCATGTCGAGCAGCAGGGGTCGATGGTTCTTTCCCGGGACGCACACTGCGATGGGGCTGTTGTGAACCCCGGCGGCACTCGCGCCGTGCGGCGCCATGTTGGGTGGGCTGCAGACGAAGGCGAGCCCTGCCATCCCGTGCTGCGCGGCCATGAGCGGGTAGTAGCCCATCGCCCCCTGGTGCGTGGTGTTCTGGATGAAGCCCCAGCCGATGCCGACGTCGCTGGCCTTCACCATCACTTGGCGCATCGCCCGCGTGGTGACGACCGGGCCGAGCGCGTGGTCCGCATCGATCACAAGCGTGGCGGGTGTCTCCTTCAGCGTGTGAATCGTGGGCCGAGTCTTCATCTCCCCTTTGTCGATGAGCTCCAGGTACCACGGGATTCGGAGGACCCCATGCGAATCCACGCCGCGAAGATTGGCCCACACGAGGAGCTCGGCCTCGATCTCCGCGTCCTCTGCCGGCACTCCTACCCGGATGAACACCTCGCGCGTGAAAGCGCGCAACTCCTCCCACCCGACCCGCGAGTCCGTACCTGTCATGCTCCGTCCTCCCGTAGCGGAAGTTCGCCGGACCGGCGCCTCAGGCTGCGTCCAGCACGAAGAGCGAAAACAGTTCTTGGACGTTCTTCAGCTTTTCCAGCTGCCACAACGCGCTCAGCGCCCTGTCCGCCGCCGCTGGCCCCATCACCGGCTCCGCCAGTCTTCGGAACTTCGCCTCGATCTCGTGATCCGCCATCGGGTTCTTCGGGTGCCCCTTCGCATAGTGGACTTCCTGGACGTGCTCTTGCCCCGACCGCATGGTCGCCGTGATGCGAAACGGGTACGCCTCCGGCCATGCCCGGTTGAACTCCTCGATCGCCCGCACCTCGATCTTCTGCATCAACGCATGAATCTTCGGGTCTCTGATCCGCTCCTCGACGAAATCATCGACCCAGACCGTTCCTCTGCTCAGGGCCACCGCCACGACGTACGGGAGGCTGTGGTCCGCCGTCTCCCGCGTGGCGGGATTCCACTTGTCGCGGGTATCGGCCGAGCACTGGACCGCGTGCTCGTACGTCTCGATCGCGATCTTCTCCACGTCCTGCAGTTGGCCCTGGAGCACCTTGTGCAGCTCGGCGGCCGGCGTGACACAGCACTGTGCCTCGTAGTCACAGGGGAACGCCTTGAACCGGCTGTGTTCGATCGTGAACGGTATGGCACCCCCTCCAAACGCGGGCAGCTTCACCGTGACGCCATACAGCTTGTTGAACCCGCACGCTCCTTCGAACGCCTCGGCGGGGCCGGTCAAACCCCGGCGGGCCAGCAAGGCCGCGAACACGCCATTCCGGGCCGCATTCGCCGCGGCGCAGCCTTTCCACATCGACAGCTGGCCCACCCGCGTCTGGAACATCGGCCCGTTTGGCGCCACCGCCAGCGCCAGCGCGTTCGCCAGCTGCTCCCGGCTCAGCCCCATGGCCCTACCCGCACCGGCGGCGGCCGCAAAACTCGTATACACCACGTAGTCCCAGCCGCCGTCGATGACCGGCTCACAGACGTCGCCGACGCGATCCTGCACCTCGTAGGCCAAGACGATCCCGGCGATAGCGGAGCGCATGTCGGTGCCGGCATACTCCGTCGCGGCGAACACCGCTGGAATATTGTCGCTGGGGTGGCCCGCCTTCCTCCCCACACTCATGTCGTTGAAGTCGGCGTACCGCGCCATCACGCCATTCGCGAAGGCCGCCAGCTCCGGGGCGCTCCGATGCCGGGTGCCCAGGACCGTTGAGCCAGGTGTGGACGTGACCTCCAGGGCATGAGCCCGCGCCATCTTGGGCGGCAACATCTGGTAGCTGCCCATGGCGCACCCCAGGGTATCGATCACGCGTCGCTTGACCTCGTGGACCGCACGCCCGGAAAGTCTGTCGTACGTCATGGACACGCCGTAGTCGCTCAGGAAATCGAGAATCCGATCCATGCGCATCTCCTTGGGTAAGAGGTCGGCTCACCCGCCCGTGTCGTCCTCCACCACCTCCACGGGTACCCGGCTCAGATAGAAGGCGGAAATGCCGAGCACGGCGATGGACAGGGCCAGCAGGCTTGCGGCTATCGGCCGGCCGAGAAAGATCATGAACCCGCCCATGTTCAGGGATTGGTGCAAGGACACCTCGAGCATCGGACCCAAGAGGAACCCCAGAATCAGCGGCCCCATGGGCCACTTCTCCCTCTTCATCACATACCCCACAACGCCACACACGATTGCCACCCACACATCGAACATGGAATTGCGCGGGGAATAGGCGCCGATGAGACACACCCCGAGAATCACGGGAGCAAGATACTTGTAGGGGATCTGACTGATCCGCGCCCACAAGCCAACCAACGGGAGGTTGAGCACCAAGAGCATCAGGTTGCCGATATACATGCTCGCGATGACGCTCCAGATGAACAGCTTATTCGATTCGAACAGGACCGGACCGGGCTGCAGACCATAGATCATCAGCGCGGCCAGGATGATCGCCGTCGAGGCGCTGGTCGGAATCCCAAAGGCCATCAGGGGGATGAATCCTGTCTGCGCGGTCGCGTTGTTCGCCGCCTCCGGTCCTGCGACGCCCTCGATCACGCCGGACCCGAACTTCTCGGGGTATTTGGAAATTCTCTTCTCCAGGTCGTAGGCAATGAAGGAGGACACCGCCGGCACGAAGCCGGGCAGGACCCCGAGAGGGAGACCCACCAGTGCCCCGCGGATACTCGCGAAGATGCCTTTCCGCAGTTCCTGCCATCCGGGACACATCCTCCCGAGTACGCCCTCGTAGATCTTGCCCATCCCGGCTTCCGCGCTTGCCAGTATCTCTCCGATGCCGAAGAGTCCGATCGTCACCGGGATGATTTCGAGCCCGCGCATCAGGCCGGAGAAGCCAAAGTGCAAACGGGGCGTTCCTGCCGTCGGATCGACACCGACGCAGGACAGCAACATCCCGATCAAGCCGGCGGCCAAACCCCTGAGGATGAAGATGCCCGATCCGGACAGGCTCACAACCGCCGTCAGACTGAAGAACAGAAGGGCGCCGTACTCGGGCGGTCCGAACCTGAATGCGTATCGCGCGAGCCCCGGGCCGATGAGGGTGACCAGCAGGGCCCCCGCGGTGCCGGCTATGAACGAGCCAACGGCGGCGATGAAGAGCGCCTGTCCCGCTCGGCCGTCCTTGGTCATCGGGTATCCGTCGAAGCATGTCGGGACCGAAGAGACTTCGCCCGGAATGTTCACGAGAATACTGGTTGTCGATCCACCGTACTGAGCACCGTAGTAGATACCTGCCAGCATGATGATGGAGCCGGTCTTGTCCAGGTACATCGTAATGGGGAGCAGGATGGCGAGTGTCGATGCAGGGCCGAGGCCGGGCAAGACCCCGACCAACGTGCCAAAGAGAGCGCCCAAGAAACAGTAGAAGAGATTCGCGGGGGCCAGGACGTTGGCCAGGCCAGCCATCAAATCCATGAGTGACACCTCACGCCTGGTCGGGGCAAGGTCCTACTCGAAGAGGGTGCCGCGCGGGAAGATCATCTCGCAATAGTGGATGAACACGATATAGAAGAAGATTGACACCAGTGCGGTTAGCGCGATGTTCGTCTTCCACGACTTGACACCCAGCAGCCTGAATTCCGTCAGGAGGAAGAGCAGCGTGGGCACGCTATACCCGATCAGATCGATCAAGGTGGCATACACGGCAAAGGCGCCGACCATCTTGACGACGATCGGGCTCACCCAGGCGACGTGGGGCCGGCTGGAAGCGACGCCGGCCGTGCGCGAGGCCCGTCTGAAGCTGAGACACACGTACACGAGCGCCGTGAGCAGGAGCAAGGCACCGAGGACAAGGACGTAGATGCCGGGGGCGAGCACCGACGATTGGGTGCGCACGTCCCTATTGAGGTAGAGCGCAAGTCCCCCGTAGATCCCAGCGGCGCTGAGACCGAAGAGACTCAATGCCTCGGTGATCAGGGTGCGGTTCATCGGCATGCCTCCCGGGACGCACCTGCCCGTGGCAACGGCTGGCCTCTGCGGCACGGAAGCCCCGGCGGCGGACCTCTGCCCGCTCCGCTTCTGTCCGGCACGGACGACCGACGCCCGCTGCCTGCCGCGGAAGCCCTGCCGCCCGAGTAGCCGGGCTGGCCCCGGGGAGATCGCGGCGCGTCCCGCGGCACCCGATGTCGGACCTGCTCCCGATCATTGATTGGAGGCGGCCCGACTCCGGAAGACCAGGCCGGCGTGAGGTGCGGCGCTCCGCAGGGGCGGCGCCTGCGGAGAAAATGGCCGCGCACGCTCGATGAGCGGGCCGTTGGACGAGCCCTCGCGCTACTTCATCTCCCACAAGGTCTTCATCTCGGCCGCAGTATTCTGCACGTACTTTCTGAGGTCCTCGGAGCCCATGTACCGCCCCCAGGCGCCGGTGCTCTTCAGCTTGGAGACGACGCCGGTATCCTTGGCCATTTCTTGAAGGTAATTCTCCCAGGTCTTGACGATCGCCGCAGACATCTTCGGGGGCCCAGAGATCCCGTTCCACTGATCCGCCTGCACAGTCGGGTAGCCGAGCTCCGCCGTACAGGGCACGTTGGGTAGCTCAGGCCATCTCTCCTTGCCGGCGACGGCCACCGCGCGGATCGTTCCCGCCTTGATCGCCACCAACTGCGAGCTCACGGTGCCGCCGCCCATCTTCACGCTGTTTCCAGCCGTCACGACGGCTGCTTGGGCTGCGCCGCTGATCACGATGGGTCTTGCCTTTGCGGGATTGACGCCGAGCGCGCTGGCGACCTGACGGTAGATGATGTCGTGATTGGCTAGAGCGCCGGCCGACACATACGTGAACCTCTCGGGATCCTTCTTGAGATCCTCCAGGAGATCCTTGAGGGTGGCATAGGGCGATGCGGTCGGGACGGTGATGATGTATGGGCTCGCCGAATGCATCCCAACGAAGGTGCGCTCCATGACCTTGAACGGCAAGTCCTTGATGGCAATTTCGAGTGTGACGTTTGAAGAAGTATTGTCCGCGAACAACGTATAGCCATCCGGTCTGGCCTTGTAGACCTCCAGGTTGGCGGGAACGGTAGCGCCACCCGGCTTGTTGATGACGTTGACGGCTATGCCCCACTTCGTCTTCAAGAAATCGACGAGAATCCGGGTGGAGAGGTCAGTCGAGCCGCCGGGGTTGAAGGGAACTACGATGTCGATCGCTCTGGATGGGTACTTCTCTTGCGACTGGGCTTGGCTCGGCATTCCAGTGAACATGCCAAGAGAGAACAGCACCGACAAACCACCCACGCCGATCCTCCGCAACATTGGCGTTACCCCCTTCTCTGGCTGCCAGAAGCTGGCCGTGTGCGTGGCACCAGCGCGTCGTGCGTATGGCGCTCGAGGCGGCCGGCGCCTGCCCTTGGAGCGGTGCGCCTGACATGGCGGGTGCCCGTCGTCGCGTCAGTCCCCGCCGCTGCCCCGTCGCCATCGGGGACAGTCAGGGGCAGTGCGGGGAAGGAATGCTCCCGCTTCAGGATGGTTGTGATGCTCGACGTCGAGATGCCTTGGATGCCCGGGATACGGGCAAGGTGCTTGGTCATGAACTCGAAGAAATGCTCGTTCGATCGGAAACAGCACCCTGCGAAGATCTGTGCTCTGCCTGTACACAGCCCCAGAAAGAAGATCTCCGGCAGCTTGGCCAACCGCTGCGCAACCCCCTCGATGTCCCGCATCCGGACCTGGAGCTCCATGTTGATATAGTCCTGGTAGCCAATCTTGAGTGGATCGGCCCAGGCCCCAATCTGAATCACTTGATCCCGGACCAGACGTTCTATGCGCTTCCGAACGGTGCCCTCAGCGACCCCAAGGTCCCGCGCGATTTCGACATTTGAGCGCCGACCGTCCGGTCGCAGGAGGGTGATGATTTTCGCATCCAAATCATCGATTCTGGTCATAACTCGTACCTTCTCTTGCGTTTCAGTTCGAAAGGACACGTACCACCAACCCAGGGGAGGTGTCAACACAATTCCTCCTCCCGACGTGTCGGGGTGTCAACCACGGCTCCTCACACCTCGTCCTTCGGGATCCCAAGCGTGGGCCCCTGGCGTCGCCGGCACCAGGCTCTCGCCACCCGACAGTGCGTGCAAGTTGGCGTTCACCCATCCCGGCCGCAAGAGCGGCACGCGACTCTTCAGGCGGCAGACTTGTGCCACCCGATTCCGGAGCGCGACGCCGGAGGCGGCGAGGCCGGGATCAATGCAAGGCATCGGGCGGCGGCGCTCGGGCCACGGTTAGATCCCGGGCGCGTGGAGTTACTGGAAGTCGTCTCGTGTGAGCGGGCTAGGGTTTATACATGGCGGGGAACTGCTTTTCCAGTGCCCGGAGCTTGGGCAGATCGTTGAACACGATATACGGGTGATTGGGATGCCGGGCCAGGAAGTCCTGGTGGTACTCCTCGGCCGGATAGAACCCTTGGAGCGGGACCACCAGGGTCACAATCGGGGCGGGGAACACTTTCGCCATGTTCAGTTGCTCGATATACGCCAGCGCCGTGTGCCTCTGCTCCGCCGTCGCGTAGAAGATCGCCGAGCGATACTGCGAGCCCGTATCCGGCCCCTGCCGGTTCCATTCGGTCGGATCGTGAGCCACCGAGAAGAACACCCGGAGCAACCGGCTATACGAAATCTGCGCAGGATCAAAGGTGATCTGCACCGCCTCGGCGTGCCCCGTCGTGCCGGTGCTGACCTCCTCGTACTGCGCGGTCGCGGCGCTGCCGCCCGCGTAACCTGACACGACCTTCGACACGCCCCGCACATGCTTGAAGACGGCGTCCACCCCCCAGAAGCAGCCTCCCGCGAGCACTGCCGTCTGCACCCCTGGGGCGGCTGGGGCCTCGGATTTCTCGGCAAACTCCGGCACCTGTCCGTGCGCGGGGCTGCACGCCACCGCGCCGACCACGGGCAGAAGAACGAGCAGTCGCAGAAAAGCACGGAACCGGATCATGCCAGCGTGCCACATCGTCACCCTCCCCCTTGCCAATTCTGCCCCTGTGATCAACCCCGCAGGAAGGTATACTACTCCGCGTGAATCGGCTCTGTAAACACTCCGGATCACGGGTCCGACGCCTCAGCGCAGTTCGGTCTCGTCCTTGAACGTATCCCAGGCGGAGAGCTTGACCTCCCCCAGATCCGCCAAGGCCATGACGATGAACGTCAGGGCGAGACAGCCTTCTTCCAAATGCCCCCCAAACCCGTTCCGCTCATCGGAGAAGTCGATGTGGACATGGACGCGGCCGTCGATGATCAGGCCGCCCATGGCCACCACGTCCAGGGGCTGCGCGCTTTGCGGGTAGCTTTCCGCGGGCGGCAGGTCATTGCTCATCACCACGTGAAAGTGCGAGTGTCGAACCGAGCCGAACCCCGTCAGGATCGCGGCGTTCTTGATCGCGTGTTCCTTGACGGCCTGGCGAAGGCCCAGGAGGATGTCCTCCCCGGGGTTGATGCGCACCATGAGGATGCGGTTGATCTTGGCGAGACGAGAGAGCATTTCGTGTTCCTTTCGTTCAGGGGATGCACTGCTGCACGCGAGCCAACAGACGACTGCGCGGCTCCCCCACCGCTGGTTCCAAGAACCGCATGAATGGCCGGAGAGGGCCTGTAAGCCGGGTTCTGTGACACTCCGTTGCCGGAGCCGGTGATCATTTGTCTGGGCCTACCATTGCTGGCAGGCTCGAGCGGCCAACCCGGGAGTCTCGGACGGGCCATCCTACGACCCCGCCGTTGCCGGCGGGGATGCTCCCCTATTTGGCCTTGCTCCGGGTGGGGTTTGCCGTGCCGGTCCTGTCACCAGGACCGCGGTGCGCTCTTACCGCACCTTTTCACCCTTACCTCGCGACCCGGCCCTTGCGGGTCTTGCCCGAGGCGGTATGTTTTCTGTGGCACTTTCCCTGAGGTCACCCCCGGTCGGCGTTACCGACCACCCTGCCCTGCGGAGCCCGGACTTTCCTCCCCCCTCGCCTCGCGACGAGAAGAGCGACCACCCGGCCCTCTCCGGCCGGCGCCAGCATACTCTAACCCCGGGACCGATTCAAGAAATCCTCCGGCACACTTTGACCCCCTCTTTGCCCCGTGCTACATTCCCCACCATTATGCACCCGTCGCACGAAGCGGACCCGACCACCAGCCTCCTCCTGGTTCGCGGTGGCAACGACATCGCCTCGGCGGTGGCACACCGGCTGTTCACGGCCGGCCATCCCGTCATCATCCTCGAGGCCTCAAGACCGCTCACGGTGCGCCGGGGCATGGCGTATGCCTCCGCAGTGTACGAGGGGCGCGTCACGCTCCAAGGGGTGACCGCGGAGCATGTCCCCACCATCGAACAGGCACTGGCGCTCTTGATGTCCCGCCAGGCCATCCCGGTCCTCGCCGGAGACGATGGGCGTGTCCTGACGGAACTGCAACCGGCGGTGATCGTGGATGCCCGGCTGCGCAAGAAGGAGCGGAGCGGCTCCCGGATCACCGATGCCCCGCTGGTCATCGGGCTGGGGCCGGGGTTTGCCGCCGGGGTCGAGGCGCACCTCGTCATCGAGACGAATCGCGGGCCGAACCTCGGCCGGATCATCACCGAGGGCGAGGCGGAGCCCTACACCGGCGAGCCCGTGGAGATCGCCGGCCACAGCAAGGACCGGTACCTGTATGCGCCCCGCGGCGGAGCCTTCCGGACGACCCTGGATCTCGGCCAGCAGGTTGAGGCCGGTCAGGTGGTGGGCAATGTCGAGGGGGAGTTGCTGACCGCCAGGGTCGGCGGGATCATCCGGGGAATCGTGAAGGACGGCCTCTTGGTGCAGGCGGGCGCCAAGCTCGTGGACATCGACCCGCGAGGCGACGCCCGCTATCTCTCGGAGCTGTCCCAGAAGGCCTGGACCATCGCCGACGCGGTCCTGACGGCCATCCATCAATCAAGGATGACCGCTGACCAAATCCCCCCGTTCCCCCCTTTCACAAAGGGGGGCGGAGAGGGGATTTCGCCCAGCTGACCGCCCGAGTGAAACGCCTCGAGATTACGCCAGGGCCTGGGACAGGTCCGCGATCAGGTCGTCGGCGTGCTCCAGGCCGATGGAGAGGCGCAGCAGGTTCTCGGGGGTCTTCGTCTCCGGTCCCTCGATCGAGGCGCGATGCTCGATCAGGCTCTCCGCGCCACCGAGGCTCGTAGCCCGGGTGAAGAGCCTGACCTTGGCGGCCACATCGAAGGCCTTTGCCCGCCCGCCCTTCACCTGGAATGACAGCATCCCACCCGGGAGCTGCATCTGCCGGACCGCCACGTCGTACCCGGGACGGCCCGTGAGTCCCGGGTAGTGCACGGTCTCCACCCCGGGATGGAGGCTCAGGAACGCGGCCACCGTCCGCGCGGTCTCGGAGTGGGCGCGCATCCGGTACGGCAACATCGAAACCCCACGCAGCACCAGCCAGCAGTCGAACGGGGACGGCACCGCTCCCCCGCCCGTCTGGAGCTTCCTGATCCGCTGGAAGAGCGCATCCTCGACCCTGGTGATCAGGGCGCCTCCCAGCACATCGCTGTGCCCGGCGAGATACTTCGTCGTGGCATGGAGCACCAAGTCGGCGCCCAGCTCCAAGGGACGCTGGAGGGCGGGCGTGGCCCACGTGTTGTCGCAGGCGCAGAGCGCGCCGGCGTGGTGGGCGATCTCGGCGATCCTGGCGATATCGGTGATCGTCAGCAGGGGGTTCGACGGGGTCTCGACCCAGATCAATCGCGTGGTGGCCCGGACGGCCTGCTGGACCTGCGCGGGCTCGGCCATGTCCACGAAGCTGGTCTCCAGGCCCCAGGGGGCAAAGGTCTCCCGCAAGAGGCGGGCCGTCCCGTGATAGACATCTGTCGGCGCGATGAGGTGGTCTCCCGGCCGCAGCGCCTGGAAGACGGCCATGGTCGCCGCCGAGCCGGAGGAGAAGGCGGCGGCGGCCGCGCCCTGCTCCAGGGCTGCGAGGCATTTCTCCAGGGCGTCCCGGTTGGGGTTGGCCGTTCGCGAGTAGATGTAGCCCCGGGGATAGCTCCCGTCCGCCTCGCGCTCGAATGTGGTGGACAGGTGGATCGGTGGCGTCACGGCTCCCGTGGCCGGGTCCACGCCACGACCGGCGTGCACTGCCAGCGTCTCGATCTTCATCCGTCATTCCCTCAGGCAAACTTGCCTTCCTTCTCCCACCGGAGGAACTGGATGAGGAAGGCGTCGCGGCGCGCCTTGACCTGGTCCGCCTTGCCGGGCGGCCAGTCCAGGAAGCCGTGACCCGTCTTCACCCCCAGCTCGCCCTTCGCCACCTTCTCCTGGTGGATGGGCGACGACCCCCTCACGACGCTGAGGTCTGGCACGACGTAATCCTGCACCGCCTTCACCAGGTCCAGCCCCACCATGTCCGCATGCTCGTAGACCCCGTACACGGGGGTGCGGAGGCCGACGCCAGCCTTCACCGCCAAGTCGACGTCCTCGGGGGTGGCGATCCCCTCCGCGATGATGTGCATGCACTCGCGGATCATGGCGTGCTGGATCCGGTTGCCGAGCTGGCCGGGGACGTCCTTGCGCACGAGGACGGGGACCTTCCCGCAGCCCCTGAGCAGGGCCACCACTCCCTCGGCGATGGCGAGAGCGGTCCGCTCGCCCACGACCACCTCGACCAGCGGCATGAGGTACGGCGGATTCCAGAAGTGGGTGGTGAGGATCCGCTCGGGCCGCCCGGCCTTGGCCGCGATGGCGGTGATGCTGATCCCGGAGGTGTTGGAGCACAGGATCGTGTCCGGGGCGGCGCGATCGAGCCTGGCAAAGTAGTCCTGCTTCATCGCCAGATCCTCGGCGATGGACTCCACAAAGAGCTCGGCCGAGCGCGCCGCCGCCTCGGGATCGGTGGAGGAGCGGAGACGCGACAGCGCGGCCTTGGCCGTGTCGGGTTCCGCCAGGCCGTTCTCGGCCAGCTTCGAGACCAGCGACTGCGCCGTCTCCACCCCGCGGGCGGCGTTCTCCGGCGTGCGACTCACGATGATCGCCTCGCGACCCGCCAGGGCGAAGGTGGCGGCGATCCCGGGGCCCATCATGCCGGTCCCGGCCACGGCAACGCGACGAACGTCCATCACGAACCTCCCTGGGGTTGGGGGCTGGGTGCAGGGGTTTTCAGCTAGCGCTGCCGGATCCGGAAGTTCCCCTGCTCGTCGTTGTATCGTTCCGTCTGGACCCCCTCCAGCACCACCAGGCTCACCTCGGCACGGTAGGCCACCACGCTCCCCGGCTCCAGGTGACCGATGTAGGTCTGCTTGCTGTCCCAGTCGAAGCAGGTGATGTGCGCATGCACGTCCCCGCCGATGACGGAGCCCTGGACGCTCGCCAGCTCGATCGGACCGGTGAAGTTCCAGTACTTGTCCGCGGTCGGGAACCCCGTGGTGGTGATGGTGTGCAGGTGCACGCGCTGGAACGAGCCGATCCCGCCGGTGATGGCCGCGGTGTCGATCCGCTCCTTGGTCACCACCTCCTGCAGGCCCTCCAGCAACAGGTCATCGCGGTCGAACATGACCAGGAGCGCCCGCGGAGATGTCTTGGACACGAAGTACTGCATGGTCAGCCTCCTCTTGGCATGGGACGTCGGAGTTAGCCCTTCAATGCGCCGGCCGTCAGGCCGGAGACGAAGTAGTCCATGAAGAAGGAATAGAGCAGCGCCACCGGCACCGAGCCGAGCAGCGAGGCGGCCATCAGCTCACCCCAGAAGTAGGCATCCCCGCGGATGAGCTCTGTCGGGACGGCCACCGACATCGTCTTCTCAGCCGTGTTGGAGATGAAGGTCAGCGCGTACACGAATTCGTTCCAGGAGAGGGTGAACCCGAACATGGCGGAGAAGACGACGCCGGGGATGGCCATGGGCAGCACGATCCGGATCATGGCCCCGATGCGGCTGCACCCGTCGATCATGGCGCACTCCTCCATGTCCTTGGGGATGGACTTGAAGTAGGCAATGAGCATCCAGGTGCAGAACGGGATCAGGAACGTGGGATAGGTCACCACCAGCGACCAGATGGAGTTGGAGAGGCCCAGAGACTGGACCACCCTGGCCAGGGGAATGAAGATGAGCGTCGTCGGGACCAGATACGTGATGAAGGTCGCCAGGCCGAACGCCTGGGCCCCGGGGAACTTCAGGCGCGCCAGGGCGTATCCCGCCATGACTCCGAAGGTCATCGAGATGCTCGAAGTCAGGAAGGACACGAAGAAGCTGTTGAAGAGCCACCGCAGGACGGCCGTCTTGTCGAACAGGTCCCGGAACTGGTCCAGGGTCGGGCTCGTGATCCACAGCCGGTTGGCCCGCAGGTTGTACAGCTCGGGGTTGGCCTTGAAGCTGCTGATCAGCATCCAGTAGAACGGAAACAGCGCGAAGCACAGAAAGGCCGCGAGGGGGAGGTACACCCCCAGAATGCGCTGGAGCGTCCGGAGCCGTTTGCGCCGCATGGCGGCCCCCTAGTCCTTCCGCAGGTAGCGCAGCATCAGGATGATGACAACCAACAGGGCCGGGAACAGGAACAGCGAGATGGCGGACCCCTCGCCGATCCGCCCGGCCACCAGGGCCACATCGTAAGCCATGGTGGCAAAGATCTGCGTCGCGTTGATCGGGCCGCCGTGGGTGAGGATGTACACGATCTGGAAATCGGCGAAGGTCCAGATCGTGGAGAAGAGGACCACCACGGCGATCACCGGCTGGAGCAGCGGCAGCGTGATGTGCCAGAACTGACGGAACCGCATGGCCCCGTCGGTCTCGGCGGCCTCGTACAGCTCCTTGGGGATGGTCATGAGGCCCGCCAGGAACGAGACGGCGAAGAAGGGCAGGCCTCGCCAGGTATTGACGATGATCACGGAGACCATGGCCCAGAACGGATCGCCGAGCCAGGGAATCTTCTTCGAGATGAGCCCCAGGCCGAGCAGGATGTAGTTCACGACGCTGAACAAGGAGTCGAACATCCAGAGCCAGGTGAGGACGGAGAGGGACGTGGGCACGATCCAGGGGAGCAGAATGGCCCCGCGAATCAGGTTCCGGCAGGGGATGTCCTGGTTCAGCAGCAGGGCCAGGGCCACGCCCAGGAGCATCTTGAGGAACACCGTGCTGACGGTGTAGACGAAGGAGTTCCAGACCGTCTCCAGGAAGAGCTTGTCCTGGAGGAGCTTGAGGAAGTTCCCGAGCCAGATGAACTTCCCGGGCTCCCCCAGGACCCTATCCGTCAGGCTGATATAGACCGCCAGGACGAAGGGGTAGGCCAGGAGCACCAGCATCAGAAACACCGCCGGCGAGATGAGGAAGAACCCCGTGAGCGCCTCAGGCTTGAGAAAGCGACGCCCTCGCGGCCTCGCCGGCAGATACGTTGCTTCTGCGATGGTGACCATCGGTCTCTCCGTCCCGGTCGCGTTCCGCTAGGCCTTGCCGTAGATCTCCTTCAACTCGGATTCCGCGATCTTGATGGTCTCTGCCGTGGACATGCCCTTCGCCGCCCGTGCGAACATGTTCACGACGACGTACTTGACCATCGCTTCGGCCGCGGGCCGGGACGGCGGCGAGGGATACCCCGGCATCCGGACGTACTTCGGGATCTCCCGGATGACCTCCAGCTTGGGATCCTTTTTCCACACCGGGTCGTCCTCGTAGAAGTTCGCCAGGCCGGCGATCTGGCCCTCACCCACGCCGATCCAGGCGGAGTACTGCTTGGGCTGCAGCAGCCAGGTGATGAACTCCTTCGCCTCCTTCTGGAACTTGGAGAACTTGAAGATCCCTAGCCCCATGGCCGTGGAGTAGCCGAAGCGGCCCGCGGATCCCTTGGGCCACAGGGCGTGATTCGTCACCTCACGAAGCTGGGGCGCGTTCTTCTTCTCGGCCCAGTAGATGCTGGCCGCATTCCCCGTGACCGAGACGGCTTCCGCCAGGAAGGCGCGGTTGTTGCTGGAATCGTCCCAGGACAGGACGTCCTCCGTCTCGGCCTCCTTGAAGAGCCGGCGCCGCCAGTCCACCACCTTGGCGGTCTCCGGCGAGTTGATGGCCACCGTCTTCCCGTCTTTCTTCACTTCCATGCCGCCGAAGGCCCAGAGCATCGGGTAATGGGACTGATTGCCGTCCCCGATGGCGCGGCCCAGGGCGAAGCCGACGGGGTGCCCCTTGTCCTTCAATTTCTTGGACATCACCAGCAGATCATCGAACGTGTCGGGAAACTTCTCGTACCCGACTTCTTTGCACCAATCGGTCCGGTACACGACGCAGATGGGGATGATCCCCCAGGGCACCGACTTCCAGACCTTCCCCACGAACCCGATGTCGTGCCCGATGTTGGTCCACCCCTTCAACTGCTTGCCCAGGCTCTCGGCGATGTCGCTGACGTCGATCAAGGCCTTGTCGTGCAGGTGCGCGCCGTCACTCCAGGTGGTGATGATGTCGGGGCCCGCCCCGCTCTCCACCGCGGCTGCGGTCTTGGTGGGAAGGTCGGTCTGGTTGATGAACTCGAAGCTGACCTCCACCCCCTTTTCCTTGGTGTACTGCTTGGCCTGCTCCCGCAGCGTGTCATCCATGGCGTTCAGGGTGTTGGACCAGGTCAACACGTTGATCTTGGCCGCGCCCAGCCCGCTCTTGATGAACGTCCCGAAGGACAGGGCGGCCGTCGCCCCGGCCGTCACGCCGAGAAACCGGCGCCGGCTGATCCCTCGGCCCTCTCCCGCGTGCCTCGTTGCCTTCCTCTGCTGTCGCATCGTGTTCTCCTTTCCCCACAAACGGGGTGCCTTTGGGTGGACGCACCTCACGCCTCGGGGCGTCCGGGTGGAGCCCTCGCGCCGCGCGGCCTGCCCGAGCCCTCTTCGAACGCTTCGGCTCTGTGAGCGCCCCTCGCGGATATTGCCCCCGGGTGATCCCTCAGCCCGGTGTCGGCGCACAGCCGCAGGATGCCCGGATCACCAGGCGGGTGGGCAGGATGCTGGCGGCTTCGGCTGGCTGTCCGGACCCGATCACCTGGGCCAGCACCTCGACCGCTCTCGCCCCCATGCCGACCGGATCCTGCTCCACGACCGACAGCGGCGGGCTCAAGGCTGCCGCGGAGCGGAAGTCATCGAAACCGATGAGGGCCACCTCCTCGGGGCAGCGCAAGCCGACCGCGTGAATGGCCATCAGGGCCGACTCCGCCATCAGGTTGTTGAAGGCCAGGATGGCCCGGGGGCGCGGCATACCCTCCAGGCATTCCAGGGCGGCCTTGTAACCCTGGGCGGTCCGGCCGTGGCCGATCGTGATCCGGAGGGCCTGCGGCCCGAGACCCAGCTCCCGCGTCGCCCGGCGGCAGCCGGCCAGTCTGGCCTCGGTGGTGCTGAGACCGGGCGTCCCCAGAATGAGGGCCAGCGGGTGACGTCCCTCGGCCAGGAGGTGGCGCGCCGCCTCATAGGCGCCCTGCTCGTTGTCCGAGGTGACTGCGGGAATCGTGAACTCCCGGAGCGCCCGGTTCACCGTCACGATGGGCAGGCGGCGGTTCACGTGGGGCACAAGGTACGCGTGTGACCCGGCGGCGGGACACACGACGAGACCGTCGATCCGCCGCTCGACCAGCGTCCGGACCAGGGATTCCTCCCGCCAGATGTCCTCATCGCTGTTGCCGAGGACGACGTTCCATCCCCGCGCCGAGGCCTCGCGCTCCACCCCCTTCACCAGGGCCGTGAAGAACGGATTCTCGATATCGGGGACGACGAGGCCGATGGTGTCGGTGTGGCGACTCCTGAGACTCTTGGCCAGCCAGTTCGGATGGTAGTCCAGCTCCCGGGCGGCACGCAGGACACGCGTTCGCGCGAGTTCGCTGATGGGGCCTTGGTTGTTCAAGACGCGCGAGACAGTGGCCGTGGAGACATCGGCCAGCCGGGCGACGTCCTGGAGACGAGTGACCTTGGGCGACCGAGAAGGCATGCCGTGATTCCCTGGAAGCGGCGGCGAGTCCCGAACGCCGCACACACCCTGGACCCCTTCCTCCGGGAGGGATGTAATCCATTACATCGCGGCGTATATAGCTCAAACCTGGGCTCCGCGTCAATGGAAGATGTGTCCCCTGTCCGTCTCGCCTGACCACTCGGTATCCCGGACTCCGGCTGTCGCCGGGGAGAGCCCCGACCGGAAGCCTGCCGCGGGTCACTCATCCCTCGCGGAGCTCGCGATTCGGAGTAATCCCAAGCTTGCTCACCGAGGCCGTAAGCCGGGCGACCCCCCCTCCGCCCCCCCTCTCGTAAAGGGGGGGACGGGGGGATTTGCTCGGACGGCCCGCGAGCCCGTGTCAGCATTCCAGCGCCACCCGGATGGGCTGGCCGGACCGGGCGAAGTCGAAGGCCTTGTTGATCTCCTCCAGGGGAAACGTGTGAGAGATGACCTTGTCGAAGGGATACGTGCTTTGGCACCGCTCGAGCAGATCCAGGGCCCGCGGGATGACCCACTGCGCATAGACCGATACGGCCGTGATGGTCTTGCTGAAGCGCACGGCATTTCCCGGGTCAATCTCGCCGGCCATGTCCAGATTGATGTTGCCGATCAGGGCATAGCGGCCGCCCACCCGGGCCATGCGCAGGCCCTCGTCCATGGCGTCCGGGCTGCCGCACACTTCCACGACCAGATCGGCTCCCACCCCCCGGGTGAGGTCCCGGATCCTTTCCAGCCGTTCCGCCCGAGGCGTCTTTTCCACATTGATGGTCACGTCGGCCCCGAACGCCGTCGCCATGGCCAGCCTGTGGTCCCAGCGGTCCAGGCTGATCACCCGCGCCGCGCCCATCTCCTTGGCGACGGCGGCGCCGTAGAGACCGAGGCCCCCGGCCCCCTGGATCACCACCGTGTCGCCCAGCATGACCCCAACCCTGTGCAGGCTGTAGACCATCTGCGAGAGGGCGCAGTTGACCGGCGAGACCGCCCGGTCCGGAAGCCCCGCCGGGACCTTGAACGTCCAGTGACCCGGATGAAGGTAGTAGTATTCGGCGAAGGCGCCGTTGAAGTGGGGTGGGACATCCGCGGGCACGCCGATCCATCGCCGGTAGCGGTTGGGACAGCCAGGAACGCCGGTATAGCAGGCCCAGCATTGCCCGCAGGGGCTGTAGTAGGAGAAGACCAGGCGATCCCCCTCCCGCAGCGGCTGGCCGAGGGAATCGGTCTTGACCTCGCTTCCAAGCTTCAGGATTGTCCCCAGCATCTCGTGTCCGAGGATCTGTGGGATACCTCCTGCCAAGCGCGGGCCGCGCCCCTCCACGAAATGGATGTCGGACCCGCAGATGTTCGCCAGGCGCAGCTTGACCAGGATCCCGTCCGGCCGGACGTCCGGCACCGGATACTCCCGGATCTCCAGTGGTTTCCCCGCCTTCCACCAGATGGCCGCCTTCCCTTGCATGCCCCCCTCCTTGAAGAGCCGACAGGGATATCCGATAGGCACAGCGGAAGACGGAGCCCTGACCACCCCCTGTCGCTGTCGGATCGCGCTGCCGTCTCCCCTGACCCTGTCGCTCTCGCTGCCGGATATCCCTGTCGGCTTCTCGCCATCAGTGTTCCGGCAGCAGGATCTCCACCCGACACGTGACCCCCTGCTTGAAGGCCTCGGCATCCGCCTCCGAGCCCACGATGGCCCCGTAGTGCATGGGCAGCGCCAGCGCGGGTTGGAGTGCCTTGCAGGCCTGGATCGCCTCTTCTGGGGTCATCACGTAGGTCCCGCTGACCGGGAGCAGCGCCACGTCGACTCCCTTGGCCCTGGACATCTCCGGAATCTGGTCGGTGTCGCCCGCATGGTAGATCCGCACCCCATCGATCGTGAGGAGGAATCCCAGCATGCCACCCGTCCGGGGATGGAACGGGTTGCCGGGTGACCGGAACTTGTTGACATTGTATGCCGGGAGGACCTCCACCCCCACGCCGTTCACGTCGAGGTTGTCCCCCGGCCGGACGACCCGCACGGACTTGGGGCGAAGCCCCTTGACCGCTTCCTGGCACGCCGCGCTGATGAGCAGCGTGGTCTTCACCGTCACCACTTTCTTCAGGTCGTCCAGGCTCAGGTGATCGAAGTGCTCGTGCGTCACGCAGACGAGATCGCCGGGCTCGACCTTGCTGCCGAGCTTGAATGGGTCCACGTAGATGACCCTGTCCTTCTTGAATTTGAACCCGTCATGGCCGAGCCACGTGATCTGGATCCCGCGGTACTCAAGCATGGTCCACCTCCTGTACTCCGCTGGCCTCCGTCTGGGCGAAGACCCGCTGGTAGATGGATCGTACCCGACCGGTGTGCGACGCGAAATCCCCCAGGAACTGCTCACGGGCCGCGACCTCGGACTGAGGGCGATAGCCCATGCGCTTGGCCAGCTTCTCCAGCTTTGCCGGGGCATTTGGCAGCGTGTTCACGCTGAGATCGGCCACGATGCGCAGCCGATTCTCCACCCGTCGGAGGAACCGGTAAGACTCCTCCAGGGCGGCCGCTTCCTGTCCCGGCAGGTGCCCTGCGGCCCCCAGGGCCGTCAGGGCCTCCAGGGTATTCGGCGTGCGAAGGGCCGGATCGCCGGCCCCGTACCGGAGCTGGAGGTACTGGACGGCGAACTCGATGTCCACGATCCCGCCACTTCCCAGCTTGACGTGGGCGCCCTTGCTCGCCGGCCCCGCGCGCTCCGTCTCCATGCGCTGGCGCATGGCCTGGATCTTTGACGCCAGGTCCGCATCCCCCGAATTTCCAAAGACGAAGCGGTGCGCCCGCGCCAGGAGCGCTGCCCCCACCTCCGGATCGCCGGCCACGTGCCGGGCCTTGATGTAGGCCTGCCGCTCCCACGGGTCGGCCAGTCTGGTGAAGTGGCTCTCGAAGCCCGGCAGGGGCAGGGCCAGCTCTCCCTTCTGCCCCCCCGGCCGCAGCCGCGCGTCCACCCGGTATGCCGCCCCCTCCTGCGTGATGGATGTGAGGATCTTGCTGACGCGGTCCGCGAGCCGGCTGAAGTATTCCGGGTGACTGATCCGCTCGGGCCCCGTGGTCGTCCCGTCCTGCCGGTACACGAAGAGCAGATCCAGATCCGACGCATAGCCCAGCTCCATGCCGCCGAGCTTCCCCATGCCCACGATGGCGAAGCCGGCCGGGTCGGCCTTCCCGAACCGCTCCGCGAGGTCCTGCTCTGCCATCCGGAGGGCCGTCTCCAGGCAGGCGTCCGCCAGGTGGGTCAGGGCCCGGTGCGTCTCCGTCACGTCCACTTCGTCCAGGATGTCTCGGAGCCCGAGCCGCAGCTCCTCCGCTTTCTTCACCCGCCGGAGGGCGTCGAGCCGGGCGCTGCCCGCCGGCGCCTCTGCCAGGGCGCGTGCGAGATCCGCGGCCACCCGCTCCCGACCCTGCGCGGCCGAGGGCTGCGGCGAGAGGAGGGCGTCCAGCAGATCCGGGTGGTGCAGCAGCGTGGCCGAGAGGAACTCGCTCGTGCCGAAGAGCCGGATCAGGTGGCTCAGCAGTCCCGGGGTGTCGGCCAGCAACGTGACGAAGGTGGTCCGCACGGCCACCATGGCCATGAATCGCTCGAAGGTTGTCAGGGCCTGGTCGGGGTCCGGGACGGCTCGCAGCGCTTCCACCAATCCCGGGGCGAGCCGGGCCAGGGCGCGGCGCACCTCGGGGGGGTGGTGGGCGAAGGGCTGCCCCTCGCGGATCATCTGGAGGTTGCGTAGCGCACGCTCCAGATCCTCGAACCCCACCGGCGCCAGGCGCTCCCGGAGCTGTTCCACGTTGAGATCGGCGCTGAAGAACAGCGCCAGCGGGTCGGCGGGCGCCTCCTCTGTCTCCCCCTCCTGCGGCCGCATCCCCTGCAGGAACGTGTCGTACAGGGTCCGCACGGCGGTCGTGTGCCGCTCGTACTCGGCGAGCAGCCCCGCCACCGGATCCGGATGTTCCAGGGGATGATAGCCCATGCGCCGGGCCAGGCTCAGGAGGTCGCGCGACTCTTCGGGCAGGGTGTGCGTCTGCCGGTCGTGGATGATCTGGAGCCGGTGCTCCAGTCTTCGCAGGAACATGTAGGCCCGCACCAGTGTCTCGTACTCCTGATCCGCCAGCAAGCCCTGGCTCGCCAGCCGATGCAGGGCGCGCAGCGTGTTGGCCTCTCGCACCCAGGGGTTCTTCCCCCCGTGCAGGAGCTGGAAGCCCTGCACCAGGAACTCGATCTCGCGGATGCCGCCGTACCCCAGCTTCACGTTCCGCCGGGCGCGCCGGTCCTGGGCCACCGCCAGGTTGATCCGATCCTTCATGGCCCGGATCTCCTCCAGCGCCGCGAAGTCCAGGTACTGCCGATAGACAAAGGGAACGATGAGGCGCAGGAAGCTTTCCCCCAGCGACAGGTCTCCGGCGACCGGCCGGGTCTTGATCAACGCCTGGCGCTCCCAGGTTTGCCCCCAGGCCTCGTAGTAGATCTCACAGGCCCGCAGCGCGGAGGCGATGCCGCCGGACCGGCCCTCGGGACGCAGACGCAGATCCACACGGTACAGGTGCCCTTCGGGCGAGGCCTCACTCACCCCTTTCACCAGCATCTCCCCCAGCTTCCGGCAGAACTCCTGGTTGCTCACCCGGCCTGATCGGGAGCCATCGGCGCCGGGGACGCCGGCGGTCTCACCCTCCCCCTCATACACGAAGATGAGGTCGATGTCGGAGCTGAAATTCAGCTCCTGCCCTCCCAGCTTCCCCATGCCCAGGATCACGAACCGGCACTCCCGGGTCCGGCCCGACTCGTCGGCGAGCTGGGGCGGGCCGTGCCGGCGCGCCACCTCGGTCCGGCACAGCCCGTAGGCCGTCTCCAGGACGACGTCGGCCAGGTTCGACAGCTCCTCCGTGACGCCCACCAGGGTCTGCCGGCCGAGCAGGTCCTGAAGCCCGATCCGGAGAATCTCCCGCGCCTTGAAGGTGCGGAGCGCCCCCCACTTCCGCTCCAGCGTGGGCGCGGCCGCCACGAACTGGCGCGCCTCCTCGGCGAGGTCCGCTTTCCGCTTCGGCTGGCGGATGACCCCCGGCTCCAGCAGCCACTCGAAGAACAGCGGGTGGCGGACCAGCACGTCGCTCAGGAACTGCGAGCTGCCGAAGATGGTCAGGACCAGGTGCAGGATGCGCGGCGTGTCGCGGAACAGGCCCAGGAGGAAGCGGCGATCCAGAACCGCTTGGCTGAAGCGTTCCAGATTGTTCAGGGCCAGATCTGGGTCCGGGACCCGGCGCAAGCCGGTCAGGAGCGCCGGCAGCGCGGCCTGGAGCTGAGATCGGCTCTCCGCATCCGTGGCCAGCGCTTCGACGTTCGTGGCGGCCTGCTCCGGATGCTGGCAGCCGGCCGCGGCGAGTCGTTCGCCGAGTTGCGGTGTGAGGGTAGTCATACACACGGGGGCCCCCCGACGGGCAAGCCCAGGAATGTGTGCATACCATAGAATCGCACTCCGCCGCAAGCCCCGTAGGCCGGAGCGGAAAAACACAGCGCCCCGCGACGGCGGACGCCGCGGGGCGCTGGCAGGACGGAACAGCGGTCGGACCTAGATGTCGTAGTACAGCATGAACTCGTAGGGATGCGGCCGCAGGCGCACCGGGTCCACTTCCTTCGTGCGCTTGTACCAGATCCAGGTGTCGATGGCGTCCTGGGTGAACACGTCCCCCTTCAGCATGAACTCGTGGTCGTTCTCCAGGGCGGTGAGGGCCGCATCCAGGGAGCCGGGGACCGACGGGACGCCCTTCAGCTCCTCCGGGCCCAACTCGTAGATGTCCTTGTCCAGGGGCTGGCCCGGGTCGAGCTTGTTCTGGATCCCGTCCAGCCCGGCCATCAGCATGGCCGAGAAGGCCAGGTACCCGTTGCAGCTATTGTCGGGGAATCGCACCTCCAGCCGCTTGGCCTTGGGGCTGGGCGAGTACATCGGGATCCGGATCGCCGCGCTGCGGTTCCGGCTGGAGTACGCCAGATTGACGGGAGCCTCGAAGCCAGGCACGAGGCGCTTGTACGAGTTGGTGGTGGGCGCCACCAGGGCGCACAGGGCGGCGGCGTGCTTCAGGATTCCGCCGGTGTACCAGAGAGCCAGGTCTGACAGCCCCGCGTAGCCGTTGCCGGCGAACAGGGGCTTCCCCCCCTTCCACAGGCTCTGATGCGTGTGCATGCCGGAGCCGTTGTCGCCGAAGATCGGCTTGGGCATCAGGGTCACGGTCTTGCCGTGCTTCCGGGCCACGTTCTTGATGATGTACTTGTACCACATGAGGCTGTCGGCGATCTTGGTCAGGGTGTTGAAGCGCATGTCGATCTCGGCCTGACCGGCGGTGGCCACCTCGTGGTGCTGGGCCTCGATGTGGATCCCGATCTTCTCCATGGTCAGGACCATTTCGGACCGGAGGTCATTCATGCTATCGGTGGGGGGCACCGGGAAGTACCCCTCCTTGTAGCGGGCCTTGTACCCGAGGTTGGGCGCGTCGAGCTTGCCCGTGTTCCACTGCCCCTCCATGGAGTCGATGAAGTAGTAGCCACAGTTCTCGCGGAAATCGTAGCGGATGTCGTCGAAGATGAAGAATTCGGCCTCGGGTCCGAAGTAGGCCGTGTCCGCGATGCCGGTGGACTTCAGGTAGGCCTCGGCCTTCTGGGAGATGTTCCGGGGATCCCGCGTGTACTTCTCCTTGGTGATGGGATCCACGATGTTGCAGATGAGGCTCAGCGTCGGGGTCTCGGTGAACGGATCCATGACCGCGGTGGTGGCATCGGGGATCACCAGCATGTCGCTGGCGTGGATCGCCTGCCAGCCGCGGATCGAGCTGCCATCGAAGCCGAATCCCTCCTCGAAGGAGCCCTCCTCAAGCTGGGCGATCGGGACGCTGAAGTGCTGCCACATCCCTGGATAGTCCATGAACTTGAGATCCACCATCCGGGCCCCTTGATCCTTGACGAGCTTCATCACTTCTTTCGGCGTCATGATCCCTCGCTCCTCCTTCCGGAGAGGCCGTGGGCTCGAAGCCAGCGGCCAGGGTCCATAGCTGCCATCGCTCCCTCATCCCAGGACGACTCGCCGGGGGTACCGGGGACTCCGCTAGATTGCCGCCTCACCCCGTTCGCCGGTGCGGATCCGGATGACCTCCTCGCACGGCAGGATGAAGATCTTGCCATCCCCGATCCGGCCTGTCTTGGCCGACGCCTGAATCGTCTCCACGACTTGCGCGCTCTTCGCGTCCGGGACCACGATCTCCACCTTCACCTTGGGAAGGAAATCGATGGTGTACTCGGCGCCCCGGTATAACTCCGTGTGGCCCTTCTGCCGCCCGAACCCCTTGACCTCGCTGACAGTGATCCCCTGGATACCTATCTCGGCCAGGGCATTCTTCACCTCGTCCAGCTTGAACGGCTTGATGATGGCTTCGATTTTTTTCATCCGTCTCCTCCCGCCTGGTCTCCCGGAAAACCCAACCCTGATGGCAGCAAGCCCGATGCCAAGCTACCCCCGCGCCCCTGGGCCGGCCATCCGGGTCAACCAACCGCTCACGGCTATGGGGTTTGCCAGACCTCGCGGGGCCTCGCGAGGTGACACCACGGTGACGCGCTGCCACCAGGCTGGGCATCCCGGTGGAATCCTGCCGCTTTTTTCACCACCTCAGGCTCCGCTCAGCAGCTCGCGGATTTTTTCTTTCAGCTCCATGAGGTCCGAAGACTTGGTGAGGTACGCGTCGCTGGCCCAGGTTCCGAAGTCTTGTCGGAAGTGGCCGTAGGCCGTGCACATGATGATCGGCAAGTCCCGATGGATCTCGCGCACGCGCCGCAGCAATTCGATCCCGTCCATCCCGGGCATCTTGATGTCGATGGTCATCAGATCGGGCCGCGACTGCTTGACCATCCGGAGCGCCTCGGAGCCGTCCGCAGCCAGACTGACCCGATACCCGGCCTCCTGGAGCTCCTCCTGGAACAGGAGACGGATGTCTTCCTCGTCATCCACCACCAGAATCTCTTTCATGGTGCCCTCTCCCCTCCATATGCCTTCCGCACCCCTGCCCGCCCTCCCCCTCGCTCCCCCTGGCGACCGGGGGCAGACAGGTTGGGGACGTACCCCCGCTCAGAACGTGCGGGGGCTTCGCCCCGTCTCGCCCACGGGGAGGTAGAGCCGAAACGTGACCTCCTCTCCGGGACGGTTCTCCACCTCCACCCGCCCCCCGTGGGCACGGGCAACCCGGCGGACCAGCGGGAGGCCCAGACCGGTCCCGGCCTCCTTCGTGGTGAAGAACGGATTGAAGACCTCGTCCAGGATATCTTGCGGAATGCCCCCACCGGTATCCGCCACACTGATCACCATCCACTCGTCCGGACGCGGCCATTCGGTCAACTTGTCGACAGGCCGGATGCTCGACTCGGGGCTCATGGCGACTCCGTCGCCCGTCCCCAATTGACCAGTTGCCTGGTTGGGCACTTGCCCCGCTTCCTCCCGCATCACCTGTGTGCCGATGGAGAGGGTCCCGCCTTCGGGCATGGCCTCCAGGGCGTTCGCCAACAGATTCAGGATGGCCTGCTTCACCTGCACCGGATCCAGGGCCAGCACCGGGTTCCGCCTGGTCAGCGCCATCCGGAGCTGGATGTGCTGGTGGGCGATCCGTTCGGCGAACAGGACGAGGCACTCCTGCAGCAGCTCATGCACGTCGGTCTCCACCAGGCTCAGATGCACCTGGCGGGAGAGGCCGCCGACGTCACGCACGATTCGCTCGAGCCGGTCCACCTCCCGGGCGATGATCTGTGCGTACTGCCCCTCGGGCTCGCGGCCCCGCAGCCGCTGGGCGAGGCGGCGGGCGAATCCCCCGATGGAGACCAGTGGGTTCCGGATCTCGTGGACCACGTGGGCCGCCATCTCGCCCAGAGCGGCCAGCCGCTCCTGCTGGAGCAACCGATGCTGGCTCCGCTGGATCTCCCGGCTGGCGTCCTCCAAGCGTTTGTAGACCTGGGCGCTCCCCACCGCCAGTCCCGCCTGGGCGGCGAAGACCGACAGGAACTCCAAGTCCTGATCCGTGATGGGTCGCCGGTTGAACTTGTTGTCCACCGCGATGACCCCGACGACCCGGGCCTTGGCCGCCAGCGGGACGCAGGCGAACTCGTCCACATCCAGCCGGCCTTCCCATTCCGGATTCACCCGTGGATCGTGCCGGGCATCGGTGACCCGGAACGGCCGCCCCTCCAGGGCCGTGAGGGCCAGGACGCCCGCGTCGGACTCCAGGGGAATCTTGAGGCTCCGCGCGAACCTGTCGAAGGCGGTCTCCGGCTGCTTGCCCAGTTGCGTGGCGCGCTCGGCGATGACGTCCCGCAGGGTGCGGGTCTCCGACGTGAGCGCCCCCCAGATCTGGGCCGCCTCCTCGCCGGAGCTGGGCCCGATCCCCATCCGTCCCTCCAGGACATTTCGCGGCTCGTCCACCAGCAGGAGCATTGCCCGGTTGAACCCCAGCCCCTCGCCGAAGGTGGCCCCGGTGAGGATGACATGCAGCAAGGCGTCCAGGTGCATGGTGCCCTGCATGGCCATCCCGATCTCGTTCAGGATGGAGATGGTGCGGAGCCGCAGCACGTTCTCCTGCGTCAACCGCTGGCTCTCGTGGAACAGGCGCGCATTCTCGATGGCGATGGCCGCCTGGTTGGCAAACAGGGCCAGGGTCTGTCGGTCCTTCTCCGTGAAGATCCGCTCGGTGCCCTGATTGTCCAGGGCGATCACGCCCAGCAGCCGGTCGCGATACACGAGCGGCTCCGCCAGCATGGTGGTGATGTTCCCCTGCTCGACCACGAGCGGGACGGCGTGGGGGGAGGCCGCGTAGTCATTCACCAGGAGTCCCGCCCTCCGCTCCGCCGCGGCGCCCGCCACCCCTTCCCCGAGCTTGAGGCGCCTTCCGCGCATCCACTCCCCCCGTCCGTGCCACGCCCCGGGGGTCAGCGCCTGGTCGGCTGGGTCCCACAGCCAGACCGTCCCTGACCCGGCCCGCAGGAGCTCCACCGCTCGCCGGGTGATCAGACGCAGCAGCGTGGAGACATCCAGCTCCTGCGTGATCTCCTCGGTGACGGCGCGGACGGCCTCCAGCTGCCGGCGCCGGTCGTGGGCCGCGGCGAAGAGGCGGGCGTTCTCGATGGCGATGGCCGCCTGCGTCGCCAGCATCTGCAGCAGCCTGAGGTCGGCGGGCGCGAAGCGCTTGCCGGGTTGCGTGCTGTGCGAGTGCAAGACCCCGAGCAACCGATCCCCGAACATGACGGGGGTCGTGATGGTCGCCACCACGTCTTCGAAGCCCGGCAGGGCGTACGGCGAGGCCTGGTATTCGTTCAGGATCATGGGCTGGCGGGTGAGCGCCACGGCCGCGTTCACCCCCTTTCCCATCTCGAACCGCTGGTTTCGAATCCGCTCCGCGCCGGACCCCTGCGCCGACCCGTAGCGGAGCGTCTGCTGCTCCTCGTCCCAGAGGCGGATCTGGGTCATCTCGCTCCCCAGGAGGCGCATGGCGCCCGCCACCACGGCCTCCAGGACCTCGGACAGCTCCAGACGGCTGGCAATGGCCTGTCCGATCTCCTGCAGCAGGCTGATCTCCGTGGCCTGCTGGGCCGCCGCGCCGAAGAGCCGGGCATTCTGGATGGCGATCGCCGCCTGAACGCCCAGCGCCGTCAGGGCCTGCAGGTCCCGATCCCCGAAGGGGGACAGCAGCGCCGCCGACGCCGCCGACTCGTAGGCCCACTTCTCGTACAGTCCCAGGGTTCCGATGACATCGTCCTGGGCGTGCAGGGGAATACACAGGGCCGAGGCCGTCGCCGCCCCTGCCGGGCAGGCGAAGCGGGCATCCCGGTTGAGGTCCGGGACGAGGACCGGAGCCGCCTCGCGCCGGGTCACCTCCGCCAGCATCTCGTCCACGGCGGCCCACGCCGTCCCTCCGTCCGCATCGAACCGGGACGCGACCCGGAGCGCGCGGGTCTCCCCGTCAACCAGACGCAGGATCGCGGTCCGGGCCTGGAGCACCTCGGCGGCCTTCCGGGGGATCAACGGCAGGAGCTGGTCGAGGTCCAGGGTGGAGCTGAAGGCACGCCCGCTCTCGTACAGCACAGGCAACGTCTCGGGTCCCTGGGGCCACCGCTCGTCCGGACTCATCGATTCCTCAGGTGATGGCCCACCCCACCCCCCCGGGGGACCATGGCAGCAGGACAACTGTTTGAACCGGTACGGAACCCCCGCCCCCCTTGGCGAGACCCCCGGCACGCTCGACGGGGACGCCCAGGCTCCGGCATCGAGGCTCCGCCGACACCGGAATCACACGATCGCGTCGCGCAGGTATTTGGCGGCCTCTTCCGGCGGGGTGGGGTTGATGTAGAAGCCGCTCCCCCACTCGAAGCCGGCCACGCGCGTGAGCTTCGGCATCAGCTCGATATGCCAGTGATAGTAACGCCCTTCGGTCTCGCGGAGCGGGGAGGTGTGGATGATGAGGTTGTAGGGGGGGTTCGTCAGGACTTTCTCCACACGGAGCAGCACGTCCCGCAGGATCTTGGAGAGGCTGACGTACTCGTGCTTCTGCGCGTCCTCGAAGAAGGGGTCGTGGGCCTTGGGCAGGATCCAGGTTTCGAAGGGGAATCGGGCGGCGAAGGGCGCGGCGGCCACGAAGTCTTCGTTCTCGCCGATCAGGCGCACGCCCTGGTTCAGCTCTTGGCGAACGATGTCGCAGAAGACGCAGCGCTCCTTGTAGTGGTAATAGGCCTTGGCCCCGTCCAGTTCCTCCTGTACGCGCTTGGGGATGATGGGGGTGGCGATGAGCTGGGAATGCGGGTGTTCCAGCGACGCCCCGGCTGCCTCCCCGTAATTCTTGAAGATCAGGATGTAGCGGAAGCGCATGTCCTTCTTGAGGTCCAGGACCCGGTCACGGAAGGCCCAGAGGATGTCCTCCAACCTGCCCTCCGACATGCTGGCCAGCGTCTCGCCGTGCTCCGGTGTCTCGATGACCACCTCGTGGGCGCCGATCCCGTTCATCTTGTCGTACATGCCGTCGCCCTGGCGATTCAGCTCACCCTCGATCTGCAGCGCCGGGAACTTGTTCGGGACGACGCGGACGTGCCACCCCGGCCCGTTGGCCGGGCTGCCGCTGGCGCGGTAGGCCAGGACCTCGCGCGGCGTCTTGTCCTCGTTGCCGGGGCAGAAGGGGCAGAAACCAACCCGCTTCTTCTCCGGCTCCGGTCCGAAGTCCGAGGGGCGCTTTCCCCGTTCGGTGGAGATGATGACCCAGCGCGAGGTGACCGGGTCCTTGCGGAGTTCTGGCATGTCCTCACCCTCCAAGCGCGACGGCAGGTCGAACCATAGTCGAGCGTTTGGCGAAAGTCAAGGTTGCGAGCTCCAGCCGACGGGGGCACCGGGGATTCTCACCTCCGGGCGTCTGCGACCGGCCGGACGCGTGGCCGTCAAGCGGTGGCTCCAGCGTGATGAGTCTGTCCAGGACGTCGGCGAGACCCCAGGCGGCGGGCACGGGTACCGCGGGGATTACCGGACCGTCACGGTGGCCCGAAGGCGATTGCTCGCATTTCCCTTTTGCGTGATCACATACAATTCGAACAGGCGGACCCCCTCGTTGGACCACTTCAGCGGAATCTCCACCGTCTCCGCTACGAGGCCGGCGTACTTCCGGAGGTCGATGGGGGTCGCCTGCAGGCTCTGATAGAACTGGAACTGGCTGATCCCGCGCTCGAGCAGGAACCCCTCCTCGATGTCCGCCGATCCGACCTCGAAGTAGAAGCTCATCCGGGTCGTCTCGCCGATCCGGACCACGTCAGGGTCGAAACGCAGGTTCGCGATGCGCGGCACACCAGACCCCGGCGGCGTTTGGGGCGGCCCGAAGGCGCTGCAGCTCACCAGGACCAGGCTGAGGACCCCCGAGAGCCCCGCCAATGCGCGGTGTCGCCTCGACATACCTACCCCTTTGTGGCTGATGGGACGCAGTCTGCCCGCCCCCGGTCCCGCTCCCGGGACGAGCACGCGCCGTGCGGTCTCGCACCACGCGCAGCGGCGACCCGCCCATCAAGGATAGAAACCCCGTAACTGCGTGGCGCGGGCCACGCGGCTCACCGCCTCCATGAGGGCGGCGGTCCGAAGGTCGACTCCCTCCTTCTGGGATAGCGCCAGTGTCCGCTGAAACGCCAGGGTCAGTATATCACGCAGCCGTGAATTCACCTCGTCTTCTTTCCAGAAGAAGAACTGGAGGTCCTGCACCCACTCGAAATACGAGACGATGACCCCGCCCGCGTTGGCCAGGATGTCCGGGACAATGAAGACCCCACGCTCCCGGAGCAGGCGGTCCGCCTCCTCCGTCGTGGGGCCGTTGGCCCCTTCCACGATGAGCCGGGCCTGGATCAGGGAGGCGTTCGACTCGGTGAATTGCCCCCCCAGGGCCGCCGGGACGAGGATCTCGCAGGGCAGGGTGAGCAGATCCGCATTGCTGACGCGCGCCCCCTGGGGGAATTCGGGCACGAAGTGCCCGGTCCGGACGAATGCCACCAGCGCCGGAATGTCCAGGCCCCCTGGATGGTAGATGCCTCCCTTGACATCGCTCGCCGCCACGATCCGGCAGCCTGCCTCGTGCAGGGACTGGGCTGCCACCGATCCGACGTTCCCGAAGCCCTGCACGGCCACCCGGGCCCCGGAGAGGGAAAGCCCGAGGTGGGCCGCCGCCTCGGCCGTGGCGTAGCTCACGCCGCGCCCCGTGGCTTCCACCCGGCCCAGGGAGCCCCCCAGGAGCACGGGCTTGCTGGTCACGACACCGGGAACCGTGGCCCCCCGCTGCATGCTGTAGGTGTCCATCATCCAGGCCATGACCTGGTCGTTGGTGCCCATGTCGGGGGCGGGGACGTCCCGGTCGGGCCCGATGCACAGATAGACCTCGGAGGTGTAGCGACGGGTCAGCCGCTCCAGCTCGTGAATTGAGAGGCCCGACGGATCGCAGCGGACGCCCCCCTTGGCCCCCCCGTAGGGCAGGCCCATGAGGGCGCATTTCCACGTCATGAGCATGGCCAGGCCCGTCACCTCGTCCAGGTCCACCTCCGGGTGATAGCGGATGCCGCCCTTGCTCGGGCCCAGGACCATGCTGTGCTGCACCCGATAGCCGGTGAAGACCTCCAGCTCACCCGAATCCTGCTGGATGGGCACCGACACGATCAGGGATCGGCGAGGATGCCGCAGGTGCTGGTGGATCTTGGGGTCCAGGTGGAGTCGCTCTGCCACCCGATCCAGACGTTCCAGGGCCGTTGCCAGGATGCTCATCGCAGATCCTCGGGCCCCGGGGCCCCGTCCGCAGGATTCGGAGGGACGAGGGCAATCCCGCCCGGTACATCCCCCAGCACTGCGGGCTGGTCCCAGGCCTCAGTGTCAATCAGGCGTCCAGGAAGGTCCGCCAGACCTGTCTCGACGGCGCAGGATATGCTGTGCGCCTCCGCCAGGGAAACGGCGCGGAAGCGCACCGAATCTCCCGGGCGACACTGGGCCACCAGACCGATGTCCGGCCCGATGACCGTGGCGATCTTGGCGTACCCCCCCGTGGTCTGGCGATCCATGAGCAGGATGATCGGCCGGCCGTCGCCCGGCACCTGGATCCCACCTGGCGGGATCCAGTCCGAGACGATGTCCGCCCCGGCGCGATGCGCGATCGCCGGCCCCTGAAGTCTGCAGCCCATCCGGTCCGCGTGCGGGGTCACCGCATAGGCCGAAGCCAGGAAGGTCCGGCGTCCTTCGTCGGTGAAGGCGTCCTCCTGCGGACCCCAGACGACCCGGAGGCTCACGGGGGAGGCATGCTGGCGGCGCCATCCCTCCGGTGCGGCCCAGCCGATCAGGCGGCGGAGTGGACCCGCGGGCTCCCCGACCGGCAGCACGTCGCCTGGCTGGAGCGCCCGGCCGTGAAAGCCGCCGAACTTGGCGACCAGGCACGTGGACCGGCTGCGCAGGACCTTCGGCACCGCAATGCCTCCCGCCACCGAGAGGTAGGCCCGGAGCCCCCGCGTGACCCCCCGGACGTCCAGCACCTGACCGCGGCGCGCCAGGAAGGATTCATTCCACGGGACGGGCCCTGCGTCGAGCGTGGCGCAGGCCTCACCCCCGGTCAAGGCCAGGACGGCGTCGGCCAGCAGGCGGAGCTTCGGACCCTGCAGCGTGATTTCCAGCGCGGAGGCATCCGGCGGATTTCCGACCAGGATGTTTCCCACGCGGAGCGCCACCTGGTCCAGGGCGCCGCTCACCGGGACGCCGAATCGCTGGTATCCGGTCCTCCCCCGATCCTGCACCGTGGTGAGGAGCCCCGGCTGCAGCACCTCCATGGAGCCTGGTGCGTCGAGGCTTGAGCGCCGAGGCCCTGCCTGATCGTGATCGATCATGTCTGCACGCTCGGCGCTCGGCGCTCGGCGCTCAGATATTCCTCCTCCGTGATCGGCACGAACTCCACCTCATCCCCAGGCTCCATCGGCGTGGGGACCTCCCGAGAGGGATCGAAGAGCTCGCGGTATGTCCGCCCGATGAGCCGCCAGCCACCGGGAGTCTCCGCCGGGTAGGCTCCGGTCTGGGTGCCGCCGATTCCCACGGAGCCCCTGGGCACCCGGATGCGCGGCGAGGGCAGGCGGGGCGTGTGGAGTCGCTCCGGCAGCCCGCCGAGATAGGCGAACCCTGCCGCGAAGCCGATCATGTAGACGTGATACACCGTCTGGCTGTGCAGGCGGACCACCTCGGCCTCGGCGAGGCCGGCGTGCTCGGCCACGAAGGGCAGGTCGGGCCCGTACTCCCCGCCATACACGGTCGGGATGCGCACCCGTTTGGGCGAAGGCAAGACGCCGGGATCCATCGCTCCCAGCACCTCCCCCACCCGCGCCTGCAGGGCCTCGCAGGAGATCGCGCAGGGATCGTACTCGATCCCGAGTGAGCGGTAGGTGGGGACGCTCTCGACCAGCCCCGGGATGCGGGCCGCCGTGAGCGCCGCGTCCAGGGCGCGCACCCGGGCGTTGACCGCCAGGCTGATCTCGTCCCCGAATTCGACGACCAGCCCCCGATCCCCCGCCGGAAGAAACCGAACCGTCATGGCGTTTTCCGCCTCCCATCCTTCCGCGGCTGCTTCCACGTCCTAGATGGGGGCTCCTCCTCCCCTCGCAGACTAGCGTATTTTCTACCACAAAGGCTCGGAGAGCGGCTAGTCCTTTTCCGCAGTGTCTCGATCTGGATCCCGGCCGCAACGGGGGTACCCCGCGCGAGCGCGCTTCAATAATCCCCTTGCACACTGCGATCATTCTCAATAAGATCAGGCGGACTCACGCAGTATGTCATCTCGGCACGGGGGACTCGCATCGAACCGCTGCTGGACCGACTTGCCAGGACGATCGGACGTCGGATGGCCGGACGGTTTGTCTTGAGCGACTCCCTCTCGGAAGCTATGGCTGCACGATTGACAGCGTGATCTCGGGGCCGGGGAGTTTGGCCATGCCACTGCATGCAGAGAAGCAAGAGCTTGCCCCTGTGGCGGAGCTGTATCCGCCCCAGGGCCAATGGACGGAGCT
>DATIFO010000011.1:0-14285 GCA_035455275.1 Methylomirabilis sp. (SeqCode)
ACAGCATGCCAGAGGGGGTCGTGGGCGGCAAGGAGAAATGGTCTCGCCGTCTGAGGAGGCCGTAGGCGACCATGGCAAGAGTGCCCTCCGACATTCCACCGCCCTGCCGCCAGCGCTTCGCCAAGCTGGTCAGGGGGCCCGAGGCCGTGATCGACCTGGCCGAGGCGGCGCTCGTCATCGCCCAGGAGGAGTATCCCGGACTGGAGGTGTCCCGCTATCTCTCGTGTCTGGACGAGATGGGAGCCGAGGTCCGGGCGCGGCTTGGCCCGACGGAGGATCCCCACCGGCTGATCGCCGCCCTCAGCGACTATCTGTTCCGGGAGCGGGGGTTTCACGGTAACAGCGGCGATTACTACGACCCGCGAAACAGCTTCCTGAACGACGTCCTGGACCGGCGGACCGGCATCCCCATCACGCTGTCCACCGTCTACCTGGCCGTGGGAGGACGTCTGGGGCTGCACCTCCACGGGGTCGGCATGCCCGGGCACTTCCTGGTGAAGCACCTCACCCCGGACGAGGAGGTCGTGCTCGACCCGTTCAACGGGGGCGCGGTCGTGACGCCCGACGATTGTCAACGGATCCTGGATCGGATCTACGACGGGAAGCTCCGCTTCGAGCCGCGCTTCCTGACGACACTGGGGACCCGCCGGATTCTGGCCCGGATGCTCTCCAACCTCAAGGTGATCTACTTCAACAATCGCGCCTACGCCAAGGCCCTGAGCGTCGTGGATCGTCTGCTGATCCTGGACCCGCAGGCCGCCACGGAGATCCGGGATCGGGGACTGCTCTCGTCACAACTCAGACGGTTCACGGAGGCCACGGCCGACCTGGAACGGTACCTCCGCCTGGCGCCCGAGGCCGAGGACGCCGAGGTGATCCGGGACCATCTGCGCTCCATGCGGGAGCGCGCGGCCTCGTTGAACTGAGCCAGACGGCGCCGCCGCCACGGCGCCGGATCGGGGGGCCCGGGGTGAAGATCTACACCAAGACCGGAGACCGGGGAGAGACAGGACTGTTCGGCGGGCGGCGCGTGCGCAAGAACGCCCTGCGGGTCGAGGCCTACGGCGAAGTGGACGAGCTCAACGCCTGCCTCGGGCTCTGCGCCGCGGCCATCCCGGACCCGGAGCTGCAGGATCTGCTCCGCGGGATCCAGCGGGACCTGCTGGCCATGGGGACGCAGCTCGCCGATGTCCGGCAGGCCGAGGCGGCAGCGGTCGCGAAGGCGGAGTTCCCCGAAGAGAAGATTGCCGGCCTCGAACGGGCCATCGATCGCAGCGAGGAGGAACTCCCCGCCTTGCGACGGTTCATCCTCCAAGGGGGCTGCGAGGCGGGCGCCCGTCTCCACCTGTCCCGGACCATTTGCCGTCGGGCGGAGCGCCGGATCGCAGCCCTGGCCGAGCAGGAAACGGTCCCTCCGGTCATCCTGGCCTACATCAACCGGCTGTCTGACCTCCTCTTCGTCCTGGCGCGGCTGGTCAACCAGCGGGCCGGCACCGAGGAGGTCGCGTGGTGAGGGACGACTGATGGTGGAGCGCCGCGGGGAGGAGTCCCAGGTCCCGCTTCTCCTGCGCGTGGGCCTGGGCGCGGTGTGGGTGTGCGAGGGGCTGGTCGGCAATCTGCTCGGGCCCGGTCCCGAGCTCGTGGCGGTCCTCACCCGCACCCTTCCGCTTCCCGGTAACCCTGCGGTGCTCATTCGAGCGCTGGGTGCCTTCGAGCTCCTGCTGGGCCTGCTGCTCCTGCTGGGATGGATGGTTCGCCCCGTCGCGAGCGTGCAATGCGGGCTGCTGGTGGCGTTCAGCCTCCTCGTTTCGGCAAGCACGCCGCCTGCGCTGGTCTCTCCGGCGGGGGCGATCTCCAAGAACGCGGCGCTGTTCGCGGCCGGTCTGTGCCTGGTCCTCCTGGGGGGTGGCCGCGGGGGCTCCCCCGGCTCGTCCCGACGGCTCCGGGCGGTTCCGGTCATCCTGCGGCTCGGCCTGGGGCTCGTTTGGCTGTCCCATGGGATCCTCCTGGCGGGGCGATTTCCCCAGCCAACGGCGGCCGAGTTTGTGGCCCGCACCGGCGTCACTCCGGGTCAGCTCTCGGTGTTCCTCGCGTGGCTGGGGATCCTGGAGGCGGCGCTGGGCCTGATGATCCTGGCGGGGTGTTGCGTGCGTGGGCTGGCCGTCCTCCAGGTGGGGCTGCTCACCGCATTCACCCTGGTCGTGGGGCGGACCTCCCCGGCCATTCTCACGGACGCCCTGGGAGACCTGTCGAAGAACCTGGGATTGATCGGCGCAGCGCTGGCCCTGTACCGGGTGGGCGGAGGACCCTTCGCGCTGGACGCCTGGCTCGGGCGGAGCCCCGCCTGGCAGCGCTTCGCGCTGCTGGCCACGCTGCAGCGGAGTCTGGCGGCGAAGGTCGGGACCGCGGAGGTATACCGCGTGCAATCTCAGGCGCCGGCAGATCCGGAGGCAGACGGGCTGCTGCAGAAGCTCCGGCTGGACGAGGCGAACGGGGGGGGCGATGTGGCCTCGCTGATCCGCCGTCAGGGGGGACGCCCGCTGCCGGTGGCCGGGCTGACCCGCGGTCTCGCCTGGGTCCTGGGCTGCCTCACGGTCATCCTCGGGATGCGAGTTTCGTTCGGAGTGGACGTGTGGCTGGAAGAGCACGGGCTGCGACTGTACGAGCGGGCCGGCCGGCTGCTCCCCCCGGAGGACGGGATCACGGCCCGCGCCCTCCAGGCGATGCGGGACCGCGAGGCGCAGCACGTGCGGCTGCTCCGGGATCACCTGCGGGCCCGACGCGTGCGGCCCCCGAGCTCTCGATGAGGAGATGGGAATGGGCAAGCTCCAGGATCGGGTCGCCCTGGTCACGGGCGGCAGCCGAGGCATCGGCAAGGCCATCGCCAAGGCGTTGGCGGATCAGGGGGCAAAGGTTGCCATCTGCGCGCGCGACGCCGAGGCCGTGCGCCGGGCGGCGGACGAGATCTCGCCGGGCGGTGGGCGCGTGATGGCCTTCCGGGCGGACGTGATGGAGAAGGGGGACGTCCGGAACCTCCTCCGCGAGATCGTGGGGCGCTGGGGTCAGATCCATATCTTGGTGAACAATGCCGGCATCAACGCCCGCATTCCCATCGAATCCGAGGACGACGCCCGGTGGATCCAGGTCCTCGGCGTGAACCTGATCGGCGCCTATTACGTCACCCGCGAGGCCCTGCGCTCCATGCCCAACCACGACGGCGGGCGGATCATCAACCTGTCCTCCGTCCTCGGACGATTCGGCGTTCCCGGCTACACCGCCTACTGCACGGCCAAGCACGGCATCTTGGGGTTCACGCGGGCCTTGGCGCTGGAGGTGGTCGGCCGGGGCATCACGGTGAACGCCATCTGCCCGGGCTGGGTGGAGACGGGCATGGCCGACTTCGGGATGGGCGAGACGGCGGCTGTGCTGGGGATGACCAAGGAGGAGTTTCGGAAGCAGGCCCTGGCGGCGGTCCCGATTCAGCGCATCCTGGCGCCCGATGAGATCGCCGGGCTGGCGGTCTTCCTGGCGTCGGAGGCGTCGGCGGGGATGACGGGGCAGGCCCTCAATCTGTGCGGCGGGCAGGTCATGTCCTGACGAGCG
The DNA here is from genome assembly GCA_035455275.1 of Methylomirabilis sp. (SeqCode). Taxonomy (GTDB): domain Bacteria; phylum Methylomirabilota; class Methylomirabilia; order Methylomirabilales; family 2-02-FULL-66-22; genus 2-02-FULL-66-22. The sequence goes on from DATIFO010000011.1 coordinate 3,604, forward strand.
GCCGACAGCGACAGGGATCGCCGATAGCGGCCTGCCGTTCGCTGGGCTGTCGGATCTCGCTGTCGACGGCTGCAAGTCACAGCGACAGTAGTCGCATCAGCGAGCGTCGTTCCCGCGAAAGCGGGAATCCAGGAAGACACTGGATTCCGGGTCAAGCCCGGAATGACGAATCAGATGAGACCTCCGTCGTTATGTAAAGGGACCACGAGGCGGACGATGGCAGTGCAGAGTCCGTTTGCGGAACGCGAGAGGGCGGCGGGCGCCTCCTTTGCCGAGCACTTCGGCATGGAGATGCCGGAGGACTTCGGCGACCCGGCCCGGGAGTACCGGGCGGTCCGGAAGGGGGTAGGCCTGCTGGATTTCTCCTTCCGCGGTGCGATCCGGCTCACCGGGAGCGAGCGGCTCCGGTGGCTGAACGGCCAGATCACCAACGAGGTGAAGGACCTCGCCCCTGGCGAGGGCAGACTGGCCGCCGTCCTGACCGCCAAGGGACACATCCTCGCCGACCTGGCGGTGTATGGGCTGGCGGATGCCGTCTGGATCGACCTGGAACGCCATCGTGCGCCGATCGTCCGGGAGGCCTTCGATCGCCACATCATCGCCGACGACGTGACGGTCGAGGAGGAGAGCGACTGCTACGCCCACCTCATGGTGGCGGGCCCGGAGTCGGAGCGCTTCATGGCGGAGGCCGTGGGGGCCGCCGCCGGATTGCCGGCCTGGCACCACGCCGAGGTCCGGCTGGGACCCGCGTCTGCCCGGATCGTCGCGAGCCGATGGCTGGGCATCCCCGGCTACGACCTGGTGGTGCCGGCGGACGGCGCGGGGAGGGCCTGGGACACGCTGCTCCGCCTCGGCCTGGGCCGCGGTCTCGCGCCGGTAGGGATGGCGGCCCTGCGGTACCTCCGCGTGGAGGCCGGCTGGCCGTGGTATGGCGTGGACTTCGACGACGGGAATCTCCTCATGGAGTGCCTGACGCCGAATCACGTCAGCTTCACCAAGGGCTGCTACATCGGCCAAGAGGTGGTCATCCGGATCGAGCACCAGGGGCATGTGAACAAACGGTTGTGCGGTTTGCTGCTCGCCGGCGAGGTGGTGCCGCCCGTGGGGGCGGCCATCCGCTCGGGCGAGCGCACGGCCGGGACCGTCACCAGCGCGGTCCGGTCACCCACCCTAGGGCGAGCCATCGCCCTCGGGTACGTGCGGCGGGAGTTCTGGGAGCCGGGGACCAGGCTCCACATCGCTTCCGGGGAGCAGCCGCTGGTTGCCGAAGTCGCCTCCCTGCCGTTCATCTCATCCGGCAGCGCGTAGAACCAGGAGAACCAGCAGGCAGCGGGCAGCAGGCAGGGGGAGGGGAGCGCGATGATGACGGACCGGCGATGCACTGCGTGCCCGTGTGCCCTGCTGTTTCTGTGGGTCCTGGTCCTCTCGGCGACAAGTCCAGCGGGGGCAGCCTCCGCAGGGGGCTGCGCCCCCACGCGGCCGGATATGGAGGGCCCCTTCTACAAGGCCAACGCGCCGGAGCGGGCCAGCACGGGCCGCGGGCTGGTGATCTCGGGGATGGTGCGATCGGCGTCGGGCTGCGGGCCGCTCCCCGGCGCGCGGATCGAGTGGTGGGCAGCCAACCCTGGCGGGGAGTACGATGAGGCGCATCGGGCCACGCAGCGGTCCGATGGGGACGGACGCTACCGGTACGAGACGGACTTCCCGGGCCGCTATCCCGGCCGCCCCCTCCACGTCCACGTCCGGGTGACCGCCCCAGGCCACCGTGCGCTCATCACCCAGCTCTACCCGGTCCAGGGCCAGACCTCGCTCGCCGTGGACCTCGTCCTGATCCACGAGTGAGATCCGGCGGCGATCGGCTCGATTGTCCTTCGCAGTGCACCAGGCGACTTCAGGAAAGGAGATGGACCCCATGGGTGCGGATGAAACGGGCGTGCGGTTGGCCACGGTGCTGTGGGACCGGCAAGCGACACTGGCGGGAGTGGTGAACGAGACAGTGGTCCACCTGCAGGCCGCGGCCCGGGCGCTCCGCCGCAGCCGGAAGGCAGGAGTGGTGATCGGCGATCCTCCCACCGAGATGGTGGATCTCATCCGCCGGGGCCCGGCAGCCCTCAAGGCCGTCCGGGCGATCCTCCAGGCGGTAGGGCGTCTCCTGGCCGACGGGTCGTGGCGGGCCGCCCCGCGGGATCCGCTGGTCCGCCCGGTCGCCCGCGCGCGATTCCTCAGCCCGATCCCGCGCCCGGCGAAGCACGTCTTCTGCATGGGCCGCAACTACGCCGAGCACGCCAAGGAGCGGGGGGCCGAGGTTCCAACGGTCCCCGTGTTCTTCACCAAGCCCCCCACGGCCGTCGTGGGCCACGAGGCGGATGTGGTTGCCTGGCCGGGGACCGCCAATCTCGACTACGAGGTCGAGCTGGCGGTGATCATCGGGAAGGGCGGGCGGGACATCCCGAAGGCGAAGGCCTACGACCACGTCTTCGGGTACACGGTCATGAATGATGTGACCGCCCGGGACCTGCAGCGCAAGCACGGGCAGTGGTTCAAGGGGAAGAGCCTCGACACCTTTGCCCCCCTGGGCCCCTGGATCGTCCACAAGTCGGCAATGCCCACTCCCCACGCCTTGAAGATCTCGCTCCGCGTGAACGGCGAGACCCGGCAGGAGGCGAGCACCGGCGACATGGTGTTCCGGATCGACGACCTCATCGAGGTCCTCTCGGCCGGGATGACGCTCGAGCCGGGGGACATCCTCGCGACCGGGACGCCCTCGGGGGTCGCGGCGGGCGGAGATCCTCCGCGGTGGCTCAAGCCCGGGGACGTGGTCGAGGCGGAGGTCGAGGGGATCGGCATCCTCCGGAACCGGATCGTTTCCCCGCGAGGCTGAGGCTGGCCATCAGCCTCCGGCCACGTCATCGCCGGAGGCTTTGACGCGGAGCAGGAGCGGGACCGCGGCCAGGGTGAGCAGGCCCGTGAGGATGATGGCGGAGGAAAACGAGAAGGCCTCGGCGAAGTAGCCGATGCCCGTCGGGATCGCCCCCGCGCCGGCCAGGGTGCCGGCAACCACGACCAGGGACACGGCCAGGTTCCGGAGGCGCGTGGCGAAGAGGAACGACACCAGGGAGAAGGCCGCCGGGAAGAAGCCCCCAGCGCAGACGGACTGGAGGAAAACCAGCGCAGGGGTGACCACCATGCCGTGGGCCAGACCCAGCAGGACCGTCAAGGCACCCGTCGCCCCCAGGAACAGGGCCAGCGCAGGCCGGTAACCGATCCGGTCCGTGACCAGCCCCGAGAAGAAGATGACCGTGAGACCGGCCATCCGGGAGAAGCCGATGAGAGAATTGGCCACCTCCCGGTCCATGCCGATCTCGGTCACCAGGAAGAGTGGCAGCATCAGATACACGCCCATGCTGGCCCCGATCCCCACGACGAACATTGCCGCCATGATCCACAGGGACGGATCGTGCAGGAGACGACTTGCCGTTTCGGCGCGCATGGGCTCTCCCCGGTGACCCCCCCCACGCCCAAGTCTCAGGAAGAGGAACCCCAGGAGCACCTCCGCAGCCCCGACCACTGCCAGGACCCCGCGCCAGGAGACGATCCGGAGCAGTCCTTCCGCCAGAAGCGGCGAGCTGATGTACGCCAGGTTGGGGGCGAACTCGTGGATGGCCAGGGCTTTCCCCCAGTGCGGCTGGCGGATCTGCTCCGTCAGGGTCGCGACACCCGAGGGCAGATACAGGCCCGCCGAGATGCCGAGGAGGACGAGCCCCGCCCGGAGGCCCGCCACCGAGGTGGACCACGACACCACGAGCAGGGCCACCCCCACGGCGATGGAGGACAGCGTGATCGCGTGCCGGTGTGTGAGCCGGGCGGAGACGTGCCCCGACCCCAGGAGCCCCACGCTGTAGCCGAAGGCGCTGAACAGGAAGAGCGATCCCGCCCCCCCGTGCCGCAAGCCCAGGTCACCCTCCAGCACCGGGAGGAGCGGCCCCAGGATGACCCGCGAGACGAAATTCAAATAGAAGATGGCCGTGAGGAACAGGATCGGCACAAGGGAAAACGGCAAGGTCGGGATGGGCAGCATTCTCATGAGGGGCAACCCTACGACCGAACCAGATCCATGGCAAGTCCTTTCTCGCGCCGGCCGGATTCCATCCGAGGCGTGCGGGCGGCTTTCCTGCTTCGGCTACCAGCTTGACCATCTGACCAGACTTCTGTACACTCTGACGGCCAGAGAGCAGAGAGGAGTCCCCTCATGCCGAAAACGCTTACCATCACCGAGGCCCGATCGCAGCTCTTGGAGCTGGCCGAGCAATTGAATCGCCCGCCGGCGACTGAAGCCGTCACGGTGACGAAACGAGGCAAACCCGTCCTGGCGGTGCTGCCGCACGAGTTCTACGAGAGCCTGGTGGAGACGCTGGAAATCCTTGCGGACTCGACCCTGGTGCAGGCGCTACGGCGCAGCCTGAAAGAGGTCCGGACCGGCAAGACCATCCCGTGGGAAAAGGTGAAACAGGATCTCCGTCTGTGACGCCCGCCCCCTATCGCGTCGTCCTCACCCCGACGGCGAGGTCCATGCTCGTCGCCATCACCGATCTCCGCACGCGGGAACGGATTCGCCAACGGATTGACGGGCTCGCGGTGGACCCCGATCTCCAGGGGAAAGCGCTGCTGGGGGAGTTCCAGGGCTGCCGCAGTCTGAGAGCCGCGGGCCAGCGCTATCGAATCATCTACCGGGTCTCCCAGACTCAAGTGCAGGTGCTGGTGGTTGCCATTGGCCGACGCGCGGAAGGATCCCGCCAGGACATCTACCGCCTCGCCCAGCGCCTCCTACGCCTGCGGCTTCTCGAATAGCCGCCGTTGTTGGTACCCCGGTCGTGCAGCCGCACTCCCGGAGCGGTTCTTAATCTCACCTGTGCGCCAACCGCTGACGGCTGAACCCTTGCCCCATTCTGGTTGCACCATGGAGGCACGGAGGGGATTCCTTCCTCGGTTATGGGGCTGAAGACCCAATGCTTCGCGAAGGGTTGATCGGAGAGGCAAGGCGTGCCTTTTCCTTGAAGCATCGGTTCCTGTCTGATATAAGCGATAGGACTCCTTCGCTACCCCCGAACACCACGAGAGGGGAAGCAACCGGACTCATCTGGAGGGAACCAAGGATGCGAAGAACGCCGATCCTCTCTTGAGGCTCGGCGTTTTTTCATCCTGCCTGGGCATTCGCCATGAGCAGGCTGACGACGGAAGAATCTGAATGGAAGACGCGCAAGCGCCTGATCGACCCCAGGCTTCGGGCAGCCGGCTGGCGGGTTGTGAAGTACGACCCAGCCCAACCATTCGGCAAAGGTAGCCCGGTTGCCATCGAGGAGTTCCCCACCGACAACGGCCCCGCCGACTACGCCCTCTGTGTGGATGGTCGTCTCCTTGGAAATTGGTTCCGGGTAGTAAGGCTTTGCTCAAAGATGATTGTGGGGCCAACCTAATTATGAGCGATCTTTTTGGGGAAAATGGGTGACACTCTGTGGTTCTGGGTGATGCTGATGACGCCCTCCTTTCGTAACCAGGCTTCCACCGCCAGCCGCCGGACCGTGTCGGCCTGACGCTGGGTGCAACCCCCTTGGGCCTGCATGAGCATCTGGGTCAGATCGTTGACCTCCTCGAAGAACTCCCTCCGCTTGCGGAGAGTATACGGCTTCAGAGCTGCCCGGGCATCCTGAAACACTCTACAGGCCACTGCCCCCTGGAGCGAGGGGCGGGGCCGATGGTTGAGCTCGTGCGCCAGGAGCTCCGCCCATTTCTGCACCTCGGCTGGCGGAATGGGGCCGCCGGCGAGGAGCTGCGCCACGAGCGGTCCTTTCAGTTCCCCGACCGCGCGTTCCATCCCGCCGTTGTAGGGCGGGTAGTGCGGGGGCGAGTTGAGCGGCATCACGAGGTGGCGCGCGAGCAGCTCCTCGACCGCCTGCTGATTGAGATTGCCTCCGTTGTCCCGCTTCATCACGAGCGGCGGCCCGTACTGCCCGAAGAGCGCCTCGAGTCGCTGGGCCACGGCCGCTCCTAGGATTCGCTCCCCCACCCAGGGCGGGAACTTGTAGCGCGAGGCAAGCTCCTGCACCTGATGGAGGCGCAGGAGCGGCGAGTCCCCTCGCACCAGCTCCGCGTCGTCGAGCGACCAGACAGCTCCGGGCACGTGCCACGTGACGTGGCGAAGGGCCGCCTGGCGCTGCTCGACGACCTCCCGCCGCACCGTCGCGATGAGCGCCGCGAGCTCCCGCCTCGAGACTTGGGTGTGGTGTCGCCGATAGAGCGCCCCGGTCCCCCGGCTGCGCTCCTGGCCATGGTGCAGGTGCTCTACCTCGCCGCGGAGCTCCTCCCGGCTCAGGGGCGCCACCTTCTTCGGCCCCGGCCGGAACCGGGCGGGCTCGCCGTGCGCCAGCCGCTGCCTCCACCGCCGGAAGCTCCCATAGGGCACCTCCAGGAAGCGGCAGAGATGCTGGTAGGGCCAGCGCACGTCTCGCTTCAGCTGGGTGAGGGTCGTCACCACCATGGCGGCCACCTCAAGGGTTTTTTTTATCCGGCTGCGCCAGCCGCTGCCGGATCCGCTCCGTCTGCTCGAGGACCGTGAGTTTCGCCTGGAGCGCCTCCGTCTGGCGCCGGAGGGCTGCCTTCTCCGGATCGCGCGGCTGCGGCGGACGCCCCTGGCCCCGATTGCCCAGGGCCGCGACCATCGCCGCTAGCGCCCGGCGCTCCCACTTGTAGTAGGTCTTGCGGGAGATCCCCAGTTGCCGGGCCGCCGCCTCGGCCGTCAGCACCCCGCTCCGCACCTGCATGATCAGCTGCGCCCGCTGCCGGGCCAGGGCGTGCTTGTCGGGGCTCGCCGTCGGATCGTTCATCACAGCGCCCTCCCGCTCCGCGAGGGTCCGCTACTTGGGGGGCGGCGGTGGAGCCTTCGGCTCCTGGAGCTTGGCCAGCCGCTGCTCCAGTCGGACCAGCCGCCCCTGCTGTTGCAGGGCCTGCCGCGCCAGCAATCGCTCCAGTTTCGGGCTCAGCGCGGGGCCCGGTTCTAGCCGCGTCGGCACTTCCAGCGCCCTCAGCATACCCGAGAGTGCCCGCGTCTCCCACTGGGCAAGCACCTTCGGCGTGATCGCGAGCTCCTGGCAGAGGTCCCCCGGGCGCCGGCGCTCGCTCCAGAGCGACAGCACCGCCTGCACGCGCTGCTGGGCAGTATACGGCAGCGGCTCCTTCTTGGCTTTGCTTTCCGTGCTCACCGGATCCTCCTCCCTCCAGGTCGTAGCTGACCTGCTGCTGCGGCCGCGGCTCCTCCCCATCGACGAGCATTTTCACGCGGCCCTTCTCCGCCCGGATCACGACGGACTGCTCCCCGAGCCGCCCCACCATGTAGAAGGGGCTCTTCGGCTCCCCGCGGAGGGCGAGTTCGAGGACGTTCTCCTGGATGCCTTTCTCGATCACTTGCCGGAGCTCCTTGGCGATGCCGAAGAAGCGGTCGGCCGGGCAGAGGCCCGCGAGCGATTGGTGGGGCCGGCGGTGGTTGTAGTACTTCACCCAGAGCCGCACCCGGTCGCAGGCCGACTCGAAGCTGTCGAACTGCGCGCGCTCCAGGAACTCCTCCCAGAGCGTCTTCCAGAAGCGCTCGATCTTGCCCAGGGTCATGGGATGGTGCGGCCGGCTCTTGAGGTGGTGCACCCGGTCCTTGCGCAACTCGGCCTCGAACCGCGTCGTGCCCCGCCAACTGGAGTACTGGCGGCCTTGATCGGAGAGCATCTCCTTGGGCCCGCCATACTCGGCCACCGCCCGGCGATAGATCTCCAGGACGTGCTCCGCCGTCTGGCTGCGGAAGACCTCGAGCCCCACCACGTAGCGGGAGTGATCGTCCAGGAACCCGATGAGGTACGCGTTCTTGCCGCCCAGCCGGAAGGTGAAGATGTCGGTCTGCCACAGCTGGTTGGGCGTGGCGCGCTCGAAGAAGCGCGGCCGAGGGGGATTCCGCTGGGGTTTGGGGCGCGGCGTCTGGAGGAGCTGGTGCTCGTGTAACGTGCGGCGCACGGTCTCCCGGCTCACGGGCAGGAACAACACCCGCCGCAGGAACTGGCTGATCTTCCGGATCCCGATGTCGGGATGGCGCCGCTTCAGTTCGATGGCCTGCCGCTTCACCGCGGCGGCCACCTGGGGCCTCGGGCTCCGCGGCCTCGCCTTCGCCTGCAGGCCCGCTTCTCCCTGGGCGCGATACCGGCGCACCCACGCCCCGATGGTACTGAAGCCGACGCCGAGTTCGCGGGCCACCTGCTCGACAGGGAAGCCTTCCTCGAGACAGAGCTGCACCGCTCTGCGCCGGAGCTCAAACGGGTAGCGGTGGCCGTGTGACTGACCCGCCCGGCGCTTCGCCTTCCCCTGCGTCCGCTTCTTCTTCCCCTGAACCTTCCCGTTCTCGTCCATGGGTCACACTCCTTTCGGGTCCGCCTAGGACCCCCTGTGTTTGGAGTGTCACCCATTTTCCTCCTCTGTTTTCGCTCAAGATCTGGTTGTTAGCTCAGGGGGCTCCCCTCGTTCATCGAGCGAGAACCGCTGGTCCTGAAGCCGGAGGACATCGCCCTCGTCTCGTCTCGGATAACGAGGTTCCTGCAGACCGACGAATAGCAAATCGGTTGGCCTCTCGTTCCGCCTGACTGATCCGCGATCGAGCAGGATGAGTGCTCGACAGTATGCCGTGGACACCACGGGACCCGCCGATCGAAGGGTCCAGCCCCGTGGAAAGGGCCAGAGGTCAGAGATCAGCGGGGACGGGGCCAGATGAGGGCAAATGGCAGGTTCGGGCCGATTGGGGGGTCCGAGGTTTGGACAGGGACGGTCTCGTGAGTCTCCGCCTGACGAAAGGGGCGGGAACACCCTGGCGCTGCCTCTCCCTTCTGGCGGGAGAAAGGGGCTTGCGTTTCTCCTTCTGAGAAGGCGAAAATAGCCACACCATGAGAAACGACTCCGCCGAAGCGTTCCGCGGATTGCTGGCCGATAAGCTGGCCGATTCGCTCGCAGCGCCGCTGCCCCAGGCAACTCCCCGCCGCGTCCACGGCGCCGTGAGCCTGCCGGGCAAGGCCACGGCCGTGGTTAATGCCGGTACCTGGTACCGGAGACGGGTTAAGTGGCGGATTTCGCTGATGCGGCCTTCGAGTTTCCTCAAGCGGGGGCAGGCAGGGCCGGGCGCGGCGGCGTGTCCACTGGCGGGCGACTTCGCGCGACCCCGGGGTCGCTTCGCCGTGCCGCGCCGGCCGCGGCTCGAGATGCCGGGGTCCACCGTCCACGGGATCGGCCGGTGCGACAATCGCGAATTCTGCTTCCGTCCGGTACCTGGCATCGAGGTTGGCTCAATATGATGCTTGATAGTGTAGACAGGGCGTGGTACGAAATCAGAGTGGCCGCGGCGGCTCTGCTGCCTTACGGCAGATAGGCGGGGGCCCTTCCCCGCTGTGGTGGCGACTGGGCGTGGGTTCGGCGAAAAGCAATGACGGGAGGTCAGCGATGCCTCACAGACTCGTGCTGGACATGCCGGAAGGGGCATTTTCCGCTCTTCGGCAGGATCCAGAGGGGTTCGGTCGCGAGATGCGCTTGGCGGCGGCAGTGAAGTGGTACGAGATGGGACTCATCTCCCAGGGCAAGGCAGCCGAGATCGCCGGCCTGAGCCGGGCCGACTTCATCTTCTCCCTTTCCCGCTTTGGCGTTTCACCTTTCCAATATGGGGCTGATGAGCTTGCGGATGAGCTGAATCGTGCCTGAACCGCTCCGCAGGAGTCCGGAGTCCTACGGACCGGTCTGCAATGCCTCGCCGCTCATCGTGCTGTCCCGAGCCGGACACCTGGGCGTTTTGCGCGAGCTCTATGGTAGCGTAATCATCACAGATACTGTGGCTGAGGAGGTGCTCCGTGGACCTGATGGTGACCCCGCCGCAATCGCGCTCCGGACGGAGTCCTGGCTACAGCGCGCAGCAGCACCTGATGTGCCACTATCCGTTGCCACCTGGGATCTCGGGATGGGTGAGGCGGAGGTATTGGCTTGGGCGCTGCGGCATCCCGGGTGCGAGGCCATCCTTGATGATCGCCTGGGGCGTCGATGCGGGCGGGCGCTGTCGATCCCGGTTCGCGGCACGCTGGGTGTAGTGTTGCTGGCCAAGAAACGGGGCATCATCTCGGCAGCCCGTCCGGTTGCAGAGTCATTGCGGAATGCAGGCCTCTTCGTATCATCGGATCTGTTGGAATCGTCGCTCCGGCTTGTTGGAGAGTGAGCGGGGTCAGACGTGGTTCCGGAGCATCAGTTCTTTCGGGTGGGGGGAGAGGTAGATCTGATCTGCGAGGTATGGCACGGGGATTCGCGCCAGGTGATGCTTCAGCAGGGTCAGGGGGACGACCAGCGGGACGAGCCCTCGGTGGTAGTCGGCGATCAGCTCCAGGACTTCCATCTTGTCCCGCCCGTCCAGGTCGCGCTTGAGATAGCCGAGGATGTGGTGCAGGACGGTGACGTGTTTCTTGGCCGTCGCCCTGACCCGAAGCGCGCTCATGAAGAGCGTCCCGAAGCGGTTCTCGACCTCGGTTGGAGGGAGGCCTTTCGCTCCGGCCACCAACCGCCCCAGCTCCGTATAGTGCTTCGGGCTATGCGCGAGGAGCAGCAACTTGTGGGCGGCATGGAAG
>DATIFO010000012.1:0-8077 GCA_035455275.1 Methylomirabilis sp. (SeqCode)
AGCTGCTGCCCATTTCGTTCCACTTGGTTGAGAGGTTCTGAGGGTATCCTCTTGACGGGACACGCTTCAGCCTCGCGGGAGGGGTGGTGGCCCGTACCGGGATAGGCTGCAGGGGGCTGCAGCCTATTTCGGCCGGCCGCATGCCCGCGGGGGGTGGAGGCGCAAGTGTCGGCAGGCTCGCGAGCCGGTCTGCCGGACTGCGAACGGCCGCGGGTCCCCGGTTGAGGACATGGGTATAGATCATCGTCGTGCTCACGTCCTTGTGGCCCAGGAGTTCTTGGACTGTGCGGATGTCGTACCCGTCTTCAAGGAGGTGAGTCGCAAAGGAGTGCCGCAAGGTATGGGGTGTCGCCGGCTTGGCGATCCCTGCGCGGCGGACCGCCTCTCTGACGGCCCGTTGGATCACGGATTCGTGGAGGTGGTGCCGCCGCCGCTTGCCGGTCTCGCGATCCACGTAGCCACTGGTCGCGGGGAAGGCCCATTGCCAGGCCCATTCCCGTCCTGCATTGGGGTACTTGCGTTCGAGAGCACCCGGCAGCGCAACCCAGCCGGCCCCTCGGCTGAGATCCCGCTGGTGCTGCTGCCGCACCGCCTCCAGATGTCGCGCGAGGTCGGCCTCCGCCGTGGCCGGGAGCAGCGTCACTCGGTCCTTCTGTCCTTTCCCGTTGCGCACCAGTATCTGGTGCAGGCCGAAGTCCACGTCCTTCACCCGCAGTTGGGCGCATTCCAAGAGCCGCAGGCCCGCCCCGTAGAGCAGGGTCCCCATCAAGCGTGGTGTTCCGCGAAGCTGGGCCAGCACCGCCTGCACCTCTTCGCGGCTCAGGACAACGGGGAGCCGGATGGGGCGCTTTGCCCGGACAATGCCGTCGAGCCACGGTAGGTCTTGTTGGAGGACTTCTCGATAGAGGAAGAGGAGGGCGCTCAGCGCCTGATTCTGGGTCGAAGCGGCTACCTGTCCATCCAGCGCGAGGGATGAGAGAAAGCGGGTGATCTCCTGTGCGCCCATTTCCTCTGGATGCCGCTTGCCGTGGAAGAAGATGTACCGCTTGATCCACCCGAGATATGCGTCCTCGGTTCTGGGGCTGTAATGGTGAGCACGGATGGCGAGGCGCACGCGATCCAGGAGCTTGGGTTGCTGCGGGGCCGAAGGGGAATTCATGGTCGCCATAGCTTCGACCTCCTCCGGTGACTGCATCCTACGTGGAGTCCAATTGCTACGTCAAGCGCATTCTCCTCCTGTCCCTCGTCTCGGCGAGGTCATCTGTTGTTTTCGAATCGCGGGCGGCCCACCCGTTCAGGGAAGTGAACCCTCCATTGCGAACATCTAATACCATACAGATGTTTAGTTCTCCTGTCAAATCCATTCTCCATCTCCCTCCTGAGTCTGCACACGTGTGCAGGGTATCTGATTCAACTTCTGGGACAACTCAACTGGTGTTGCTCTGCAAGATCATGAGGCGGGACAGAGGATTGATCTCGCGGGGGGAAGGGGATATAGTCACGCCACTCAATTCGCAGGGGGGGGGAACACGATGCGGATCAATCTGGCCAGGCTCAAGCAAGACCTGGAGGACCTGGGGGCGATCGGGCGCGCGCCCGGGGGCGGGGTGTCGCGGCCGTCGTTCAGCCAGGCGGATATGGAGGCGCGCGGTTGGCTGATTCGGCGAATCGCCGATGCGGGGTTAGAGGCCCGCGTGGATGCGGCGGGGAACATCTTCGGCCGCTGGCAGCCCGGCAGTCCGGTGGTCATGGTGGGCTCCCACATCGACTCGGTGCCGAACGGCGGCATGTTCGACGGGGCCCTGGGCGTCCTGGTGGGTCTGGAATGCCTGCGGCGGATCAAGGAAGGGGGGGCGCGACTCCGTCACCCGCTGGAGCTCGTTGCCTTCACCGACGAGGAGGGGGCCTTCGGTGGCTTCTTCGGGAGCTACGCCTTCACGGGCGTGCTGAAGGCCGAGGACATCCCAAACATCCGGGACTCTCAGGGGGTCCGGATCATTGACGCCATGGCCCGGCAGGGGATGGATGCGATGGCGGCACCCTCGGCTCGTCGCGACCCGAGGGGGATCCGGGCGTACGTCGAGCTGCACATCGAACAGGGGCCGGTCCTGGAGTCCAGGAAGATCCCCGTCGGGGTCGTGGATGCCATCGTCGGCATCTGCCGGCTCGGGATCACGTTCCACGGCCGGGCAGACCACGCGGGGACGACGCCCATGACGGATCGGAAGGACGCCCTCCTGGGAGCCGTCGATCTGATCCAGCAGGGGCGGGAGATGGTCCTCGCCGAGGGAACGCCCGCGAGCAGGATCACGGTCGGGTTGGTCCAGGTGAAGCCGGGGGTGGCAAACATCGTCCCGGCCGAGGCGTACCTCACCTACGAGCTTCGCGAGGTCTCGAGCGAGATGCTGGCGACGCTTGCCAAGAGATCACGCGACCTGGCCGAATCGATCGCCTCGGCGTGGGGCCTGGGGGTCTCCCTCGAGACGATCCTCGATGTTCCGCCGGTCCCGCTGGCGGACGAGGTCAAAGCCGCCATCATCGCCGCCACGAAGGAGCTCGGTCTCAGCCATCTTCGCCTTCCCGCCATGGCGGGGCACGACGCACAGGTGGTCGGCCGCGTCGCCCCGGCCGGGATGATCTTCGTTCCCAGCAAGGACGGCCGCAGCCACTCGCCGCTGGAGTTCACGTCGGACGAGGACCTGGAGCGCGGCGCGAATGTCCTCCTCTTGACGCTCTTGAAGCTGGCTGGCGAGTGACCCTCCACGATCTCTCCAATGAATGTGACGCTGATCGGGGCGGAGGTGGTTGTCGCCGTCCTGCTGTTGGCGGGCCTTGTCGGCTCGGTCGTTCCGTTCCTCCCGGGCCCGCCGCTCATCCTCCTCGCCGCGCTGGTCCATGCCTTCGCCACCGGCTTCAATCTGATCGGACCAGGGAGATTGGCCATCCTGGCCAGCCTGACCGTCCTCGCGCAGCTCCTCGACTACCTCGCCGCAGCCGTTGGCACGAAGAAGTTCGGCGGGAGCGGTTGGGCGGTCGCGGGAGCCGTGGTCGGCGGGATAGTCGGCTTCTTCTTCGGCCCCTTGGGCCTCCTGCTCGGTCCGGTTCTCGGGGCAGTGGCGGGCGAGCTTCTCAAGCGGGGCGACCTCCGCCACAGCCTCAAGGCCGGTCTCGGCACGCTGATCGGCATGCTGCTGGGCGCGGCAGCCAGATTCACCCTGGCCGTCAGCATGGCCGGTCTCTTCCTCTGGTGGATCTGGCGCGGGTAGGTCCCAACTGGTTCTTGCGCTGTCGCGCAAAACCAAGGTGGAGCTGGTGAGCGCGCGAACCCCGGATGCTCCCCCACACGGGGGAGGGAGGGCCCATGCGACACGCGGTGTGGATCCGAGGCGGCGTCCTCGTGGACCCCGCCAGAAACCTCCTCCAGCCGGGAGATGTCCTGATCCGAGGCGACAGGATCATCGCCGCCCCGGCCGGTGACGTGCCGGATGCCGAGCAGGTCATCGATGCCGCTGGCTGCCTGGTGCTGCCGGGCCTGATCGATTTCCACTCCCACCTGTACCCCGGTGGTTCGGAGATCGGCATTCCCCCGGACGCGAGCCTCCTCCCCATGGGTGTCACCACCGCCGTCGACGCGGGCAGCGCCGGCGTGGCCAATTACGAGCTGTTCTCCAGAGCGGTCATCGCCCGGAGCCTGGTCCGGATCAAGAGCTTCCTCAACGTGGCGCCGACCGGCCTGGTCACAACCCGCTACCCCGAGAATGTGGATCCGAAGTACTTCGATCCGGAGAAGACCGGCGCCCTCTTGAAGGAGCATCGGGGCGAACTGCTCGGGCTGAAGATCCGGCAGAGCCGGAGCATCGTGGGGGCGCTGGGCTTGGAGCCGCTCAGGGCGGCGGTGCGGATGGCGGAGCAGCTCACCTGTCCGGTGGTTGTGCACACGACCGACCCGCCGGGCAGTCCGAGCGAGATCGCCGATCTGCTCCGGCCCGGCGACATTTTCTGCCACGTCTTCCACGGAACGGGGAACACGATCATCGGTCCGGACGGCGGCGTTCTGCCGGGAATCCTGGCCGCCCGGAAGCGCGGCGTCCTCTTCGATGCCGCCAATGGGCGGAACCACTTCGCATTCCCGGTGGCAGAGGCAGCCATCCGGCAGTCGTTCCTGCCGGATGTCATCAGCACCGACCTGAGCGCGGGGACGCTGTTCCGCGAGCCGATCATCGGGTTGCCTCACGTGATGTCGAAATATCTCGCCATGGGGGTATCCCTCATGGAAGTCGTCGGCGCGTGCACCTCCATCCCGGCCCGCCTGCTGGCCCAGCAGGAGGAGATCGGGACCCTTGCCCCCGGCGCGTGCGCCGATGTTGTGGTCATGCAGCAGATGAGTCGCCGCGTCGAATTCGTGGACGCGAGGGGGGAGCGGCGGGAGGGGCGCGTCCTCCTGGCGCCCCGCCTCACCCTGCGGGCGGGTCGGGTCGTGTTCCGGCAGATCGACTTCTGATAGGAGTCCTGGAATCTGGGGTACTACAGCCCGGGTCCCCCGGGGGGGTGGTGAGACGCGAGGGACCACCGCCGGGCCGGGGGACAGACCCGGGACCTCTTGCGTCTGGATGCCGAGGAGTAAGAACGAATGCTGGCCTCCTCTCTTGGGGAACTGACGCGGGACGGCCGACGGCTGTTCGCCGCACGGATGGCGCGGATGTTCGGGTATGGCTTCCTGGCTGTCGTCCTCGTCTTGTACCTGGCCGCGCTGGGGCTGGACGACGCGCGGATCGGTCTGCTGCTGACGCTCACCCTCATCGGCGACACGGTCATCTCCCTGTGGTTGAGCACGCACGCCGATCGGTATGGGCGACGTCGGATGCTCGTCCTGGGCGCCCTGCTCATCGTGGGGGCCGGTCTCGTCTTCCTGAGCACGGGGCAGTTCCTCGTGCTGCTGGCGGCCGCGACGATCGGCGTCATCAGCCCCAGCGGGTACGAGGTGGGGCCCTTCCTGGCCATCGAGCAGGCCGCCCTGTCTCAGACCGTGGCCGCCGACCGGCGGACAGGGGTCTTCGCCTGGTACAACCTGGCCGGCTCCTTCGCGACGGCGGCCGGATCCTTGGCGGGGGGCGGCATCGCCCGCCTGGCGCAGGCAGGGGGACTCTCGCCCCTCGAAAGCTATCGCATCGTGTTGGCCGGCTACGCGCTCCTGGGCGGGGTGCTCGCGGGGTTCTTCTGGCGGCTCAGCCCATCGGTCGAGGCCCCTCCGGCGGCTCTGTCGCACGCTGCCCCGTCCGTCTCCCGGCTTGGCCTCCACCGATCGGCCGGGGTGGTGCTCCGACTGTCCGGTCTCTTCGCCATGGATGCCTTTGCCGGGGGCTTCGTGATCCAGAGCATCCTGGCGTACTGGTTCTATCTCCGGTTTGGAACCAATGAGGCGACGCTGGGGATGATCTTCTTCGGGGCAAACCTCCTGGCCGGCGTGTCGGCCCTGGCGGCGTCTGCCATGGCGGCTCGCTTCGGCCTCGTGAATACCATGGTCTTCACGCACCTCCCCTCCAATGTCCTCCTCATGCTGGTGCCGCTCATGCCGACGCTGCCCCTGGCGATCTTGGTCCTGCTGCTGCGCTACAGCATCTCCCAGATGGACGTCCCCACGCGCCAGTCGTACACCATGGCCATCGTCCGGCCGGAGGAGCGCTCGGCCGCGGCCGGCATAACCGGGACCGCACGGACCGTGGGCGCCGCGGTGGCCCCGGTCTGCGCCAGCCCCCTGCTGGGGGACCCCCTGCTGATGAGCGGTCTATTCTTCGTGGCCGGGGGTCTGAAGATCATCTATGACTTCCTGCTCCTGTGGAGTCTCCGCCACGTGAAACCTCCCGAGGAGAGCGCGCCTGCGTGACCCGTGGCCCGTCGGTCGGCTGAACGCATGCCGCGCTTCCCAATTGACAGGCAGGACTTGTTTGGGTAGCGTAGGCGCGTCGTGATTCATCCCCGCGTCATTCATCGCCGCCCGTCCTCATCCGACCGCGTCTGAAGAATCGCCCGGGTGTCTGTCTTCACGCGTGTGAAATGCGTGGCACGAACGCTCTGGTGAGTCCGGAGCTCGTGGAATTCACCAGGCTGCGGCGGGCGTGTCCGCGGATCGGCCGGGCGGGCGGCCAGTCTGCCCATATCCGTCTGATTCGGGGAACTGCCCAGATGCAGCCGAGAGCGGGCCAGGGTCGCGGCCCGCGGGGGAGGAGGGCCTGAGGATGAGCAACCAGCCATGCAGCCGACGACGCTTTCTGCGGAAGCCGAAGTGTGCGCTCACGACGCTCGCTGTCGTGCTCGTGGGTCTCGGCCTGCCAGTCCACCTGCTTTCCGTGCGGGCAGCCGCGGAAGAGCTGGCCCCCGGCACAGCCTATCGAGCCACGGCCTACTATGAGAGGACGGGGCTCGGGCGCGAGATGCTCGTGGCCATGGTGCTCGTTCCCTTGAATGGGGCGTCGCCCCTCTCCATCCAGAATGGAACGGGTCTTGACAAGCGAGAACTCGGCGAGGGTCCGCTGGAGACATTCCAGGGGCGGGTCGGCGGGATGGAGCGGAAACTCCTCCTCGACCACGGAGCGCTTCTGGCGGTGGTTTACTCGGCGAGGACTCCCGAGGGTGCCTATGCCGAGCAGAAGCAGTACCTGCTGGGCCGAAGCGAGCTTGACGTCGAGAACCCTCGGGCCCGGGCGGAAAGAACCCTCGGGCGGGGGGGAAACAGCGGCGAGGGTGGTGGTGGAGGCGGGAGCTCGATGTAGTCCCCCGAGGCGTGAGTCCTCGCGGGGGTGTTTCCTGTGCGGAAGCCCTCCGAGCATGGCCTTCCGCCCGGGTGAATCCATCCCGCGCCGATCCTGTGGGTAGGACAAAGGTTCCTCGACCAGCCCTATACTATGTAAGCTCTTGACAAGCCAGAGTGTGTTCGTTAGCGTACCCGCCGAGTCGTCCGCGATCTCGTCCGCACATGTTCGGCAGGCTAATCCTCACCACCCGGATCGGCGATGAGACTATTCCGTTCGCAGGAGAGGGTTCGGAACCGCCTTCTGCAGGGTGTTCTCGAGCAGAACCTCTCCATCCTCGGTCAAGACAAGACCCTGCGGAGGAGGCTGCGCCGGAGGATGCGACCGGGTGTTGTCTCGGTCATGTTTTTCGGCGCCATCCTGTTCGGGCAGGCCGCCCACTTCGACCTCCTCCCCTGGAGCTCAGCCGTTCCCGTGCAAAACCCTGCCACCTCCCTTCCTCAGATCTGGAGCCCGGAGCCCTTGCTGCCGATGGCGTCCATGGAAATCGAGGCAAGACAAGCAGGCTTTGTGGAGAGGCCAGCGACTTCCTCCGGTGGCGCATCGGATGCCGCCGAATACCGGAGTCTGGCGCAAGGCGATTCTCTGATGATTCGGAAAGTCTTCGGCCTCGGGGTCAAGACCATCATGATCGATCCCGGGCATGGCGGCGAGACAGCGATCGGGGCCATCGGCAAGGGGGGGACGGCGGAAAAGACGATCAACCTCGATATTGCCAGGAAGCTCAGGGCCCGGCTCGAACGGAACACCGACTACCGGATCCTGATGATCCGGGAGGATGACCGGGATGTCCCGCTGAAAAACCGGGTGAACCTGGCAAACGCCGCCAAGGCCGACCTCTTCATCTCCATCCACGTCAACTCATTGCCCTCGAGGCCCATCGACATCATCGAGACCTACTACTTCGGGCCCACGCGGGACAAGAAGACCCTGGAGCTGGCAACCGAGGTGAACGAGGGCTCCGACTACAGCTACAGCGAATACAACGAGCTCATCAGGGAGATCGCCAACCAGCTCAAGTTGCAGGAATCACGACGTCTGGCCCGGTCCATCCAGGACGCCCTGTACCACAACATGAAGAAGCGAAACGCGGATGTGCTGGATTTTGGGGTCAAGCGGGCGCCCTTCGTGGTTCTCCTCGGCGTGGAGATGCCGGCGGTTCTGGTGGAAGTGGCCTGCCTGAGCAACGAGGAGGAAGAGAACCGTCTCAAGGAGGGGGCGTACCGGGAGAGCATCGCCGGGTATATCGAGGCGGGTATCATCCGATA
>DATIFO010000013.1:0-3968 GCA_035455275.1 Methylomirabilis sp. (SeqCode)
CTCCTGGGATTTCGTGTTGACACGTGTTGGGTGATCGAGTAGAAGGGGCATGCTTCTCATCCAGAGTGGCTGAGGGACTGGCCCGACGAAGCCACGGCAACCCCGCTCCAGGGACCGCACGCGGGGTGCCAACTCCTGCCCTGAGCCTCGCGGCCGGCGGACGAGGGGACGCGAGGCCGCCCAGGGAGAGATGGGAAGGGCGGAGGACAAACCCGCCCCTTCTCACGATCCGGATGAGAAGGGGCTTCGTGTTTGCGCTCCCGGGTTCCTTCCTGGTCGTGAGGCCCACGGTCACGAGATGACGCGCTACCTCCTCCGCCGCCTCTGGCAATCGCTCCTGGTCCTGTTCGGCATCTCCATCATCATCTTCATCATCCTCCACCTGACGGGAGACCCCGCGGTCCTCCTGATGCCGCCGGATGCCACCCAGGAGGACATCGACAACTTCCGCAAGCTCATGGGCTTCAACGATCCCCTGTTCATCCGCTGGCCTCCCTGGGAGTACCTGCATCCTCCCTGGCGTTTCCTCACGGACACGCAGTACGGGCGATTCTTCGTCGGGGTGATCCACGGAGACTTCGGCAACTCCTTCCGGCACCAGCAGCCGGCCCTGGGCCTGGTCCTGGAGCGGATGCCCGCCACCATCGAGCTGACGCTGACGGCCATGGCCATCGCCATCGCCGTCGCCGTCCCCATGGGGATCCTCTCGGCGGTGCGGCGGAACAGCCTGGTGGACCACGTCGGGATGGTTCTGGCCCTGCTGGGCCAGTCCATGCCGGTGTACTGGCTGGGGATCATGTTCATCCTGCTCTTTGCCGTCCGGCTGAATCTCCTGCCGGCGTTCGGCGCGGGGTCCTGGCAGCATCTGATCCTGCCGGCGGTGACGCTGGGGGCGTTTTCCATGGCTCGCATCGCGCGTCTCACCCGGTCGGGCATGCTGGAGGTGCTGGGGCAAGAGTACGTCCGGACCGCCCGGGCCAAGGGCCTGAGCGAGCTGCGTGTCATCCTGAGGCACGCCCTGAAGAACGCGGCCATCCCGGTGATCACGATCATCGGCCTGGATCTGGGAACGCTCCTCGGTGGCGCGGTCATCACGGAGACGATCTTCGCCTGGCCGGGGGTGGGGCGACTGGCGGTGCAGGCGATCTCGTATCGCGACTACCCCATCGTCCAGGCGGCCGTGTTCCTGCTGGCCTCCATCTTCATCCTCATCAACTTCCTCGTGGACGTGCTGTACGCGTATGTGGACCCGAGGGTGGCATACAAATGACAAATGACAAACTTCCAATGCCCAATGGCTGACGGCTAGCGGCTGATGGCTGATTGGATCTCTGAACCATGAGTGACGGGACCTTGGCCCTCGTCGCCGGCGAGGCCATCCAGCCGCGGGAGCGGCGGCAGGACCTGCGGCGGGTCCTCAGGGAGCTGGCCCGCAACAAGGCGGCCCTGATCGGGCTCCTGATCCTGCTGGGGGTGGTGGTGGCGGCCGTCTGCGCCCCGCTGGTCTCCCCGCACGATCCACTGGCGCAGGCGATCACCCACCGCCTCAAGCCGCTGGCCTGGAGCGATCCGACCGGCCAGACATACCTCCTGGGCACGGACCACCTGGGGCGGGACATCCTCAGCCGCCTCATCTTCGGGGCGCGGATCTCCCTCATCATCGGGCTCTCCGCCGTGACCGTGGCGGGGACCATCGGGACGCTGATCGGGCTCGTCGCCGGCTATCGGGGGGGACGGGTGGATGACTTCTGCATGCGCCTGACGGACACCATGCTGGCCATGCCCTTCATCCTCCTGGCCCTGGCGGTGATCGCGGTCCTGGGTCCGAGCCTGCGGAACATCATCTTCGTCCTGGGGATCACCAGTTGGGTCTCCTACGCCAGGGTTGTGAGGGCGGAGGTGTTATCCCTGCGCACGCGGGAGTTCGTGGCGGCGGCCCAGGCCCTGGGCGGCGGGGGCAGGCGGATCGTGTTCCGGCACCTGCTGCCGAACGTCCTCACGCCGGTCATCGTCATCGCCACGCTGGAGGTGGCCCGGATGATCATCCTGGAGTCGGCCCTGTCGTTCCTGGGGCTGGGGGTCCAGCCGCCGACGCCGACCTGGGGTGGCATGCTTGCAGACGGGCGGGCCTACCTCTCCACGGCCTGGTGGCTGGCCACCTTCCCGGGTCTCAGCATCATGTTGACGGTGCTGGGGATCAACCTGCTGGGAGATTGGCTCCGCGACGTGCTGGACCCGCGGCTGCAACTCTGAACCGCCAAGACGCCTTGGCGCCTTGGCGGTTCACACAAGGAAGGAGGGCATTCATGCGACACTGGAAGCGATGGGTCTGGGGAGCGGCATTCCTCGTCCTGCTGGCGCCTGCGGCCTGGGCGGCCCCCAGCGGGAAGGTGGTGGTGGCACAGGGGGTGGACCCCACCACCCTGGACCCCCAGGACCACGAGGAGACGCCGGCCTTCAACGTGCTCCTGAACCTCTACGACACCTTGCTCGTCCGGGACAAGGACCTGAAGATCACGCCCTGGCTGGCCACTTCTTACAAGCTGGTCAATCCCACCACCTGGGAGTTCAAGCTCCGCCAGGGAGTGAAGTTCACCAACGGGGAGGAATTCGACGCCGAGGTGGCGAAGTTCAGCCTGGAGCGGATGGCCAACCCGGCCAACAACTTGAAGATGACGGCCCTCCGGGTCATCGATCACGTGGATGTGAAGGACAAGTACACCATCCACATCGTCACGGCCAAGCCCTTCCCCATCCTGGATGCCCAGCTGACGTTGCGGGGGGCCATGATTCCGCCGAAGTACTTCAAGGAACACGACAAGGCCTTCCTGGCCCGGAACCCGGTGGGCACGGGCGCGTTCAAGTTCGTCAAGTGGGTCAAGGACGACCAGATCGAGCTGGAGGCCAACGAGCAGTGGTGGCACGGCGCCCCGAAGATCAAGACCCTGATCTTCCGACCGATCCCGGAGGAGACCACCCGGATGTCGGCCCTCCAGACGGGGGAGGTGGACATCGCGACCAACGTGCCACCGCACCTGGTGAAGGAGATCAAGAACCATTCCAAGGTGACCGTCTCCTCGGCGCCAAGCGTCCGGACGATCTTCATACCGATCTACACCGTGCAGTGTGAGATGGTCCAGGGCAGCTACGACTGCCGGAAGCCGTATCCGGGCCCCACGGCGAATCCGAAGGTCCGCCAGGCCATCAACTACGCCGTGGACGTGGACGCCATCATCAAGAACGTGCTGGAGGGACAGGCCATCCGCACGGCCACGGTGCTCACCTCCAAGCACTTCGGCTACGATCCCAACGTGAAGCCGTACAAATACGATCCGGCCCGGGCAAAGAAGCTCCTGGCCGAGGCCGGGTATCCCAACGGCATTGACCTGGTGCTGAACTCCCCGAACGGCCGGTATCCCAAGGACAAGGAGGTGGCGGAGGCAGTGGCGGGTCAGCTCACCCAGGCGGGCATCCGCACCCAGCTCAAGGTACACGAGTGGACCAGCTACATGAACAACATCGCCTACCGGCACGGGGGCGGGCCGATGTGGCTCATCGGCTGGGGCAACACCACCTGGGACGCCGACTACACCTACACCCCCATGTTCCGGACAGGGCAGGTGCTGGCCAACTACTGGAATCCGGACTTCAACTCGCTTCTGGAAGAAGGCCAGACCAACATGGACCCCAAGCGGAGACAGCAGGTCTACTCCAAAGCCGACAAGCTGTTTGTCGACGACGCTCCCTGCATCGCCCTGTACCAGCAGATCGACAACTACGGGGTCAGCCGCCGGCTCCAGTGGACGGCTCGCCCCGACGAGCGGATCGAGGGCTTCAGCATCTCGCTGAAGCCGTAGAGCAACTGTCAGTGTTCGGCGGTCAGCTCTCAGCTCGAACAGAGGAAGGTGCCATTCCTGTTCTGGCTGATTGCTGACCGCTGAGTGCTGATCCCCCACCGGAGGCCGTCA
>DATIFO010000014.1:0-8378 GCA_035455275.1 Methylomirabilis sp. (SeqCode)
TCAGAGGGAGCAGGTGTCGCTCATCCGGCATGCAGGGTTCTCATAATCCGAAGCACGTCGGAATGTCAAGAGAAACCCCTGTAGTCCGCAACCTCTATCAGACGCCCCTGCGCCGCCGCCATGTACGCGGCCTCGGTGCTGGCCAGCGTCTTCAGGTTCTCTGGCCCCGATTGGGTTGGCGGCTTCCCGGTCAGCATGCAATCCACGCACTCCCGCTGGAGCAGGTAGAAGCTTTCCACGTAATCCTCGTAGGGAGACCGCGGCTCGTCGACGACAGTCGTCTTCCCCTGCGTGACCCTGAAGCGGGAGGAGGCACCGCGCGCCATCGTCCCCTCATAGTAGGCCACCCCGCCCTCCCCCTCGAGGACCAGACCGCCGAAGGCCGGGCCCGCAGACTGCCAGGCGATGTTGACGATGGCCGTCGCCCCCGGGTACTCGTACACGACAAGCGCATGACTCTCCCCACGCACCTCCGCCGTCACATGGTGCATCCGCGCGTACACCCGGAGCGGTTCCCCGAGCAGAGCCCGGATCATGTCCACGAGGTGCGTTCCGTACTCCAAGAAAAGGCCGCGCTCGGTCCTGAGCTTGTAGAGCTCCGGCGGCGGGGTCGGGTCGTACTGCTCCAGCCGAACGACCCGCAGCGCGCCGAACGCGCCAGCCCCCTGCAGTTCCCTGATCCGCTGGAACCAAGGGCGATACCGGTGATTCTCATGGACGGCAAACAGCCTTGGCGAGCCTTCCATTGCCCGCACCAGGGCTCGGCCGGCCTCGAGCGTATCGCAGAGTGGCTTCTGGCAGATGATGTGGACCCCGGCCTGGCGAGCCAGCAGGCAGTGTTCCCGGTGGAGCCACGGGACAGTGAGGATATCGACGAAGTCGAGCTGTTCACGCTCCAGCATCGTCTCCAACCGGTCATACGTCCGGGCCTCCGGATAGAACTCTGTCCGGCGGGCCTCTGCCCGGGCGATCGTCCGGTTGCCCAGGGCCACGATCTCGACCTCGGGGATGCGCCGCCAACCCCGCAGGTGAAACTCCGAGATCATGCCGCAGCCAAACAGTCCTCCGCGCAGCCTCGTCATGGCGTTGCCCTCGCGATTCGCAAATGGAGCTTCCCGGGTCGCTTGGCCTCTCCCCCTGCACAGATCCTGCGGCGGTGGTTCCACCCTCGACCCGGCCAGAGTACCGCAGCCAGGCGGCATCAAGCAAGCCAGTTCGGGCCACTCCGCCTGAGGTCCGGGCGTTGTGTCGTCGGACGAGGATGACGCTGACGGCGTGGCGATGGGTGAGGGTCGCCAGCACGACGTGGACTGGAACGGCCGGGTCCCGTCGGCCGACTTTCCCGTTGACAGCCCCCTCCGGGGCGCCGGATACTAATGTGCCGTACGGGGCCCGGCCGGGGGCGCGTCTCGCCGCGTGGCCCTCCCGGTGCCACTCCTCCTCACGCCAGGAGAACGGAGCGCCCCCTTGCTCCAGCTTCTCCTTCGGGTCGATGGCCGCCGGCGGCGGAGAGGTGGTCGATGAATCCTTCCCGGCTCACGAGCGTGCTGCGCGGGATGGCCGACGCCGGCATCCCGCAGATGGTCGTGTCCGACCCGGCAGCCATCTATTACCTGACGGGCACGTGGATTCACCCCGGCGAGCGAATGCTGGCGCTGCGCCTCAGTCTCTCCGGACGTCATGCGCTGTTCGTCAACGAACTGTTTTCGGTTCCGGAAAACCTGGGCGTGGAGACGATCTGGTTCAACGATACGCAGGATGGGGCGGAGCTGCTCTCGCGCTCGCTGGACCCCGAGCGCACCGTGGGGGTCGACAAGAACTGGCCGGCCCGCTTTCTCCTGCGGCTGATGGAGTTACAGCCCAGCCATCGGTTCGTCAACGCCTCCGCGGTGCTCGACCGGCTCCGCATGCGGAAGGACGAGCGCGAGAGGGTGCTGATGCGGGAAGCCTCCCGGCTGAACGATCTGGCGCTCGCGCGTGTCGTCGCCTTGCTGCCGAAGGGGTATTCGGAGAGGCGGCTGGCCCAGTGCGTGCCGGAGATTTACGAGGAACTGGGGGCGGAGGGGTGTGCCTTCGAGCCGATCATCGCGTACGGGCCGAACGCCGCGGAATCGCACCACACGCCCGACCGCCGTCTCCTGAATGCAGGAGACTGCGTGGTCATCGACATTGGCTGCCGGAAGGACTCGTACTGCGCCGACATGACGCGGACGGTGTTCTACCAGCAGGCGTCCGACGAGGCCCGCGCCGTGTACGCCGTCGTGCTGGAGGCGCAGCGGCGGGCGATTGCGATCGTGCGACCCGGGGTGCGATTCTGCGACATCGATGCGGCCGCCAGAGACCACATCGCGGCGGCGGGTCACGGCAGGCATTTCACCCACCGCACGGGGCACTCCATCGGTCTCGACGTGCACGACGACGGCGACGTGTCGGCGGTCAACACCGACCCGGTCCAGCCGGGGATGGTCTTTTCCATCGAGCCCAGCGTCAAGGTGCCGGGCGCATTCGGTATCCGGATCGAAGACTTGGTGCTCGTGACGGACGATGGCTGCGAAGTGCTGAATCACTACGACACGGAGCTCCGCATCGTGTCGTAGCGGGGCGGCAATCGGAGCAGCGGGCTGGGTGCGATGACTCGGTCTCGGAGGGAATGTCGATGAAGAGAGTGATCGTGCTGCTCGCGGTATGTCTCCTGCTCGTGGCGACGATGCTCCCGGGTCCGGCCTGGGCGAGGGGGAGCTGGCACGGCGGGCACTTTGGCGGCCACGGCGGTTGGTGGTGGCCCGGGGCCGTCATCGGTGGCCTGGCGCTCGGCGTCGCCGCCATCGTGACGGCGCCATTCTGGGCCCTGTCCCCGGCGCCGGCGTATTCCCCGCCCGTGGTGTACGCCCCGCCGCCTGCGTATGCAGTCCAGCCGATGTACGCCCCGCCACCGAGGTATGCGTCGCCGCCTCCGGCCTACCAGCCAGCACCGAGCTACGCGCCACCCCGGTCTGCCAAGATCCAGCGGGAGGTCGTCTATCCGAACGGTCGGTACGTGCTCCACGGCGACGGGGTGCGCCAGCCCTGGCAGTGGGTCTGGGTGCCCTCGGCGTCGCCGCCTCCCCCGTCCCCGCACCCGTAGGTGTCGCCTCAAGACGCGGACACCAACCTGCGTGAGCCGGGTTGTCTTGCCGCCGGTGGTCACCCTCACGGCGAGCGCCGGGGGCGACGGCACCTTCAAGCAGTGGCGGGGGGACGCCTGCAACGGGAGCACCAGCCGCACGTGCCCGGTGCCGATGACCGCGGCGAAGTCCGTCACGGCCGTCTTCTCGCAGACCTTCCCCGACGCCACCCTGATGCCCCGGGTAACCCGCATCAAGGCCCTGCACTTCAGTGAGCTGGGGGAGGCCACCAACACGCTCCGATCCCGGTTCGGCCACGGCGACTTTAGCTCGACGGCGGGCGCGCCCGTGCCGGGCGGAGTCGTCAAGGCATCCTGCCTCACGGACCTTCGCGTGGCCCTCAAGCAGGCGTGCGCGGCGGCCGGCCGAGCCGCGCCCACGTTCACGGACACGGTGACGGCCCGGACCACGCCGATCAAGGCGAGCCACCTCACCGAGCTCCGCACCTTCGTACGGAACCTGGAGCAGACTGGGGTGACTGCCGGGACCGAGACCCCGTCGCGGTCCTGACGAGAGCGACTGGTGGGGGGCGAGAGGGGGCGCGCCCTGCGCTTCAGGCGTGACGCGGGACGTGATGCGTTGGTTCCGATGTGAGCTTCTCGTTCCCACGTCCCGCGCTACGTTGTCAGTCGCACCACGACCTGTTGCAGGTCTTCCAGGCGAATCGGTTTTGTCAGAACCTGATCGACGCAGGACTGTGCCGGGAGGTGCTCCGGGAACTGCTGCCCCCATCCGGTGAGGAGCACCACGGGTAGCCGGGGATGAGCGGCTTTGACCTGCTTCGCCACCTCCCAGCCTGTCATCCCCGGCATGCCGAGATCGCTGAGCACCAGGTCCACTCGCGTCTCCCCCAGGAGCCTCAACCCCTCACTGCCATTCTCGGCCTCGATGACCTCGTGCCCGACCGCCCGGAGGAGGCTGGCTATCGACTGCCGCACGAGCGGCTCATCGTCAATGACGAGGAGGCGCGCCGTCTTGGGCACCACGGCGCTCTCCGTCTCGGGGGCGATGGGCTTGTGTCGAGGCGCGACCGGAAACCGGAGGGTGAACGTCGTTCCCTGGCCCGGGCTCGACGCCACCTCGATCGTGCCGCCGTGCCGCTGGAGAATACCGTACACCATGGCAAGCCCCAGGCCGGTCCCCTTGAGCCCCTTCGTCGTGAAGAACGGGTCGAAGATCTGGCGGCGGACCTCCTCGGGCATGCCGGTGCCGGTATCCTGCAGCCTGAGCACCACCCCGCTGGCGTCGGCGGAAGACCCGGGCGCCACCTCGGCGTGGCCCGTGACCCTGAGGCTCCCGCCTGTCGGCATGGCATCCACGGCATTCAGGATGATGTTGGTCAGGGCCTCCCGGATCTCCGATGGTTCCCCTTGGACTTGGGGAAGATTATCGAGCGCGGTCCAGACCTGAATGAGTCGATTCTCCCGCTCGGCTTCGTCCTTCCAGCGGGGCCGGGTGAGGGCAAGCGCCTCATTCACGAGGGTCGCGAGGTCGCACAATACCAGCGGCCCCTCCGGCTTCTGGCGTCCGAACCCCTGCAGCCGGCGGACAACCCGGGCTCCGTCCGAGGCCGCGGTGTAGAGGATCTCCAGGGCGGTTTGCACAACCGGATCCTCCGTGTGAAGCCGAATCAGCTCGGACTGCCCGAGAATGGCGGCCAGCATGTTGTTGAGGTCGTGGGCGATACCCGCCGCCATCTGGCCAAGCGCCCGTAGCTTCTCCCCCTGGACCAGGGTGGCCTGGGCGTGCTGGAGTTGCTCAAAGGAGGCGCGGACCTCAGCATACAGCCGGGCATTCTCGAGCGCGATGGCCGCCTGGGCGGCGAAGGCGGTCGCGGTGGCAATGTCCTCGGGCGAGAAGCCCTGCCGGCTCCACATGTTGAGCGTGCCCAGGAGCCGGTCCCCCAGCTTGACCGGGACCCCGAACCACGCTTGATGGCCGAGGTGCCGGAACGATTCCCGACTTTGGGGCGAGAGGCGCTCATCCTCGGCCAGACGGTCCACGATCATGGGCTCCCCGCGGGCTGCCATCCCGCCGCTGAGCCCCTGGCCCATGGGTAACCGAAGGGGCGAGCCCACGGCCTCGTGGTCGCCCCACCCCACGATCTTGACCAGGTCGTTTCCTTCCACGATCCGCACGTCCCCGCCGTCCGCATTCAGCAGTCGGGCGCAGGCCTCCCCCAGCCCGCCTACGAGCCGCTCCAGCGGCTGAATCTGCGCCAGCTCGAGGCTGCCGTGCAGGAGAGCCTCCAGCCGATCCTGGTGCGCCCGGAGAGTCTGTTCTGCCTTCTTGCGCTCGGCCAATTCCCGCTGTGCAGCCTCGTAGAGCCGCGCATTCTCGATGGCGATGGCGGCCTGATCGGCGAAGGCAGTGAGGTAAATCAACTCCTCGGCGCTGTACGTGCGGGGCTCGGTGGTGTTGAAGGTCAGGACCCCGAGTACTTCCTGCCCGGCCTTGACCGGAATGCCGAGGTAGGTCCGAAGTCCCTTCTCGCGATCGAAGGCAGCGTTGGGGTTCAGCGATTCGTCCTGCGAATCTGCGAGGAACAGGGGCTCCCCCCTGCTGGCCACACTGCCCGAGAGGCCATGCCCGACGGGCCACGCCAGGTCTGGGGGGGCTTCCACACCCTGCGCGGCGCTGACCCGGAGCATCCTTGCTTCCGGATCCACGAGGAGGAGCTTCACCTGCTTGGAGCGCGCGATCTGCGACGCCTCGGCCACGATCTGCTCCAGGGTACCCTGCAGATCCAGGCCGGCCATGACCATCCGCGAGGCCCGCAGGAGGGCCTCCAGCTGCTCGCCGCGCTGGAGCGCCGCCTCGTGGGCCCGGGCGTTCTCGATGGCGATCGCGGCCTGGGCGGCAAACAGGCGGAGTAGCTGCTGGTCCTCGTCCGCGAACGGCTTCCCTGTCGGGCGCGTGATCGCGATGACGCCGAGAAGCCGGCCCTGGTACAGCAGGGGCTCGGCCAGCACGGCGGCAATGTCGGTGCGCTCGAGGAAGATCGGGAGCGCGGCGGCCCAGCGGCGGTAGTCGTTGACGATAAGCCCCTCGCCCCGCTGCGCTACGGTGCCCACCACTCCCTCGCCGAGCCGGTACCGGACCTCCTCCTGCCAGGGCGCGAGCGTGCCAGCCCAGGCCCGGGGGACGAGGACCTGCGCTGTCTCGTCCCAGAGATGGACTCCACCGGATGCCGCCGAGACGAGGTCGACCGCGCGCCGGGTGATGAGGTTCAAGAGACGCGGGAAGTCCAGCTCCCGCGTGATCTCCATGCTGATCGTGCGCACGGCCTCGAGCTGATCCGTCCGGCTGCGGATCGCGGCGTCCGCCTGATGGCGGTCCGTGATGTCGATGAGGATGCCCTGGTAATGGGTGATCCGGCCGCCTGCGTCGCGCTCGATGGCGGTCCGGTCGTCCACCCAGCGCACCCCTCCGTCCTTCGTGAGGATCCGGTACTCCTGCTGGAAGCGGTCCATGCCGCTGGCGGAGTACCGCTGGACCTCTTGGGCGACGCGGGTGAGGTCATCCGGATGCACCAGCGAGGTGTAGGGCGTGGCGCCGGTCAACAGTTCTTGTGGGGTGTAGCCAAACTGGATCACGTTTCCCGACACGTACTCCACCGGCCACCCGGTGGCGGCTTTCCACCGGAACAGCACCACGGGGCTGTTCTCGACCACCAGGTTGGCCTGCCGGAGCGCCGCCTCCATCTGGACCCGCCCGAGGGCGCCCCCGAGCGGGGCGGTCATGACTTCCAGGGCGTCCCGGATGGGGATGGGAATCTCTTGGAGGGTGTGGGAGCCGAGGTTCAGCGCCGCGACCACGCGGCCATCGAGCTGGACCGGGAGGACCGCCACCGCCTGCAGTCCGGCGGCGCGGCACAGGTGGGCACTCGGGACGTGCTCAAGAGTGGACAGTCCGGCCTGATCGAGGTAGATGGCTTGTCCGGCTCGGACAAGGGCCGCCTCGGGGGCGTCGTCAGCATAGAACGCGGTTTGGTCGATGAACCATGGCGGTAACCCATGGTGGGCCGTGAGGCGGAGGCTCCCGGTGCCCTGTTCCACCAGATAGATGCCACCGCAGTCAATCCCCTCGACCTGGCAGGCCGCCTCCAGGATGGCGCGGCACGTGCGCGTCAGATCACTGGTGGTACTCACCTCGCGCAACAGATCGCGCGAGGCCCGGAGCGCGGCAAGCTCCCGGCTCATCGAGGAGGGCTCGCCCATAAGTGCCTCTCGGTGCTCGTGGCCCCGCAAGCCTACCGGACGGTTGCCGGAACGGACACACGCCGGCTTGCCCTCCGCGGTCTGCCCCCTGGCATGCCCGGTGGACAAGCCACCCGCTACACCTTACGAGGTCAAGACAGTCACGCGGGAGCGTGCGGTGGCGACAGACTCCCCATGCCCAGATCTCCAAGGCGCCGTTCTGGCCGTAGGGGCGGCCGCATGCCCCTCAGCCGAATATGTCCGAGGCTTGTAGCACGATACCGAAAGACTGGGAAGAAAATATCGGACTCCTTCCCCATCGTCAATAGTAGACTCTGCGCATGTAATGCGGGACGCTCATGCAATAGCGCAACTCGGCCCCGAGGGAAGACCAAGCCCTGCTCCTGGGCCAGGCCCTGGCCGCGGCAGATGGCGCCGGCCGCCCAAGGCCGATGCTTGAATTACTGGGCACGCACTATCGCAAACTCTCTCCGGATGTTTCCAGCCAGCGGTGAGAACCCACCTACCCTCCGGCACACCCGCAGGGTAGGTGGGTCTGGGTAGGTGGCCACTACGGAAGAACTGCAACTTCGACGCGGCGGTTCTGGAACCGACCCTCTTGCGTCGAGTTATCCTCGGCTGGCCTGGACGGCCCGTATCCCACGGTGGTGATCCTTTCCCCGTCGGTGACGCCATTCTGCAGCAGGTAGTCCTTCACGGCCGCAGCGCGCCTCTCCGAGAGATCCTGATTGTGTGACGCGCTGCCGGTGCTGTCCGTGTGACCCTCGATCGAGATCTTGCGTCCGGGATGCTGGTTCACGAAGTCGATCGCCTTTTGAAGCTCGGCACGGTCTGCCGGCCGGATCACGGCTGAATCCGAATCGAAATTGATGTGGAGGGTCAGGCGCTCAGCCGGCTTGGGTGCCGGCGCAGCCGGGGGCGGAGCCACCGCTCTCTTCGGGCACAGCGCCTTGGCCTGCTTTGCCGCATCGTTGGCCATCGCGATGGCCTCCTC
>DATIFO010000015.1:0-21164 GCA_035455275.1 Methylomirabilis sp. (SeqCode)
TCCAACTGCTCGACGGTCATGTCCCGGGGACAGAAGTTGACATCGAACAAGGTGCATCGCTCCCAGGCCGGGTCGCGAAGGATCCGGCCCGCCTCCCTCAGTCGGCGCAATAGGGGGGTGCCGGGAAAGGGGGTTTGAATCGTGATCTGGATGTCGTAAAGGTCCGCCTCCCACGCGAACTCCCGGACTCTATCGAAGATCTCCGGGCCTTGACCATCCAGCCCGAGCACGAAACAGCCGTTGACCCTGATCCCGTGGGCCTGGATGTTCGTCAGGGCCTCTCGGTAGTGGGACCAGCGTCGCAACTTCCAGTTCGACCGCATTTCCACTCCGTCAAGCCCCTCGGGCACCGGGCTCTCCAGCCCGATCAACACCTCCGCGCAGCCGCTTGCCCGGAGCAGCTCGAGCAGGGCGTCGTCCTGCCCCACGGAGATGTCGGTTTCGGTGAACCAGCGGACGCGGCGCTCCTTCAACTTCGGCAAGAGATCGAGCCAGTAGTCCCGGTTGACGAAGCTGTTGTCGTCCGCCAGCTCGAGGAAGGGATGCTTCCAGATGGTCAGGATCTTGTCAATCTCCGCCAGGACCTTCTCCACAGGCTTTTGGACGTACCTCCGGCAGAAGAGGACGGACCCGGCACAGAACTCACACCGGTGGGGGCACCCTCGGCTCGTTTGCACTGTCAGCCGGTTGTACCGACCGATGTCCAGCAGATCAAACGCCGGCATCGGCGCGTCGCGCAGGTCGTACTCTTCCTGAAGACACCCATAGCGCGGCTTCAGCTTGCCGGCCTCCCTGTCCATGAGGACTGCTCGCCAGTGCGGCTCCCCGTGTCCGATGACCACCGCGTCACAGTGGGCTGCGGCCTCCTCCGGCAGGTAGCTGACGTGCGGCCCTCCCATGACCGTGGGCACCCCGTTGGCCCGCAGGCGATCCGCCAGCTCATATGCCTCCCCGATCTGCGCGGTGTAGCTGGAGATGCCGACCAGGTCGAAGTGTTCGTCCAGACCCTTCGCTTCACGCAGGTCCGGAACCTCCAGGTAAGCCACCTCGTGGTCGGCCGGCGTCATGCCCCCCAGCGTCAGCAGCCCCAGGCTGGGGAGGGAGGCAATGGCCTTGCTCCGCTCAACGAAGCCAGGGAGGGTCAGGCCCAGACGGAGGAGATCCGCGTCGCAGACGCGGATGCCACTCATGGCCACGAGGCCGATCCTCACCGCAGCACCCCTCGGTACAGCAAGAGGCCGACCCCGAGCACGAGACTCCCGACTGGAAGGAAGAAGAGGTGCCGGAATGGCTGCCAGAGGGCGGCGAGGTAGCAGACGGCGGGCATGCTGGCCGCTCCCAGCACAAGGAGTCGGGATGACAAGATGAGGTCAACGTCCGGAAGCCCCATCCGCGGTGCGCTCAGGGCGAAGGCTAGATTGATGAAGGCAAGGCCGAAAAAAGAGATGTGGGCGAGGCGCACCATGCGTCGCGCCCACGAGGCGTACCCGCCGAGCCAGTCGGGCTTGTGGAAAAAAAGACCCGGAAGCGCGCCCGCGATGAACCCGAGGAAGATCCCGACCCAGGCGGCGTAGAGATTGATGGTGGTGCCCACCGCATTTCCCCTACCGACGCACCGGGGTTCTGCTCCCCCTGGCTATCTCTTCTAATCGCAGGGTAACCGGATGTCAAGAGGGGAAGAGCCCGGGACGCTCCTGGACTGGAGGCAATCCGACTCTCG
Source organism: Methylomirabilis sp. (SeqCode) (assembly GCA_035455275.1). Taxonomy (GTDB): domain Bacteria; phylum Methylomirabilota; class Methylomirabilia; order Methylomirabilales; family 2-02-FULL-66-22; genus 2-02-FULL-66-22. The sequence goes on from DATIFO010000015.1 coordinate 1,721, forward strand.
CCTCCATCAAGGGGGACGTTGGCCACTTGTCAGCGGCGCCCAGGCGGTCGCACTTGTCACGGGGGGGGATTCTGGGCTATGATCCACCCCGCGGTCTATCTGAGCGCCTCGCGGCGGGGGACGGGGCCGCACGCACTTGCACGCGGAAGCGGAACATTCCGAGGTCAGGGGGCAAAGGGGCCCCAATCACGAGGGGGAAGCCATGAAATCCGACGCATTCGGCGCGCGCGCTGCTCTCCAGACGGAACACGGGCCGGTCACGCTGTTCCGCCTCGGTGCCCTCCAGAAGGCCGGCCTCGCCCCGGGGCTCGACCGGCTCCCGTTCTCCATCAAGATCCTGCTGGAGGCGGTGCTGCGCAACGTGGACGGCGAGCTGGTCACGGAGAACGACGTCCGCAATCTGGCGGGCTGGCGACCGTCGGCGCCCACAACCGTGGAAGTGCCGTTCATGCCTGCCCGGGTGCTCCTCCAGGACCTCACGGGCGTGCCGGCCGTGGTGGACCTGGCCTCCATGCGCACGGCGGTCAAGCGCCTGGGCGGTGATCCGCGCAAGATCAACCCGCTCGTCCCCGTGGATCTGGTGATCGATCACTCCGTGCAGGTGGATGTGGTGGCCGTCGCCGACGCCCTCCAGCGCAACGGCGAGATCGAGTTCGATCGGAACCGGGAGCGGTTCGAGTTTCTCCGCTGGGGTCAGAAGGCGTTTGCCAACTTCCGCGTGGTCCCGCCTGCCACGGGCATCTGCCACCAGGTGAACCTGGAGTTCCTGGCGACGGTGGTCACGACGCGGCAGCAGAACGGGGGGGTGGTGGCGTTCCCCGACACGCTGGTGGGGGCCGACTCGCACACCACCATGATCAACGGTCTGGGCGTCCTGGGGTGGGGCGTCGGCGGGATCGAGGCGGAAGCCGGGATGCTGGGCCAGCCCCTCTACATGGCCGCGCCCCCGGTCGTGGGGTTCAAGCTCACGGGGCGCCTGCGGGACGGCGTGACCGCCACGGACGTGGCCTTGACCGTGACCCAGCTTCTCCGAAAGAAGGGGGTCGTGGAGAAGTTCGTGGAGTTCTACGGCTCCGGTCTCAGCCAGTTGAGCCTTCCCAATCGAGCCACGCTGGCGAACATGGCGCCGGAGTACGGCGCAACGGTGGGCTTCTTCCCGGTGGACCGGGAGACCCTCGACTACCTGCGCCGGACGGGGCGCCAGGTCCACGTGGACCTGGTCGAGCGCTACACCAAGGAGCAGGGCCTCTTCCGCACGGACGCGACGCCGGATCCGGAGTTCACCGATACGCTGGAGCTGGACCTGGGATCGGTGGAGCCCAGCCTGGCCGGCCCCAAGCGCCCCCAGGACCGCGTGCCGCTCGGCAAGATGAAGACGGGATTCCAGCAGGCGCTGACTGCCCCGGTGAAGGAGCGGGGGTTCGGCCTGCCGGCCGAGGAGACCTCCAGGAAGGTGACGGTGTCGTTCAACGGCAAGCGGGCGGAGATCGGGCACGGGGCCGTGGTCATTGCCGCCATCACGAGCTGCACCAACACCTCCAATCCGTCGGTCCTGCTGGGGGCGGGACTCCTGGCCCGGAAGGCGGCGGCCCGTGGGCTCACGGTGCCGCCGTATGTGAAGACCAGCCTCGCCCCGGGGTCCAAGGTCGTGACCGAGTACCTCAAGAAGACCGGACTCCTGAAGGACCTGGAAGCCCTGGGATTCCACCTGGTGGGCTACGGGTGCACGACCTGCATCGGCAACAGCGGCCCCCTGGCCGAGCCGGTGGTCAAGGCGATAAGCGAGGGGAAGCTGGTGGCCGCTGCGGTGCTCTCGGGCAATCGCAACTTCGAGGGGCGCATCAGCCCCCACGTCAAGGCCAACTACCTGGCATCGCCGCCCCTGGTGGTCGCGTATGCCCTCGCCGGCCGGACGGACCTGGACCTCACCTCCGAGCCGATCGGCACCGACAAGAACGGCAAGCCCGTCTTCCTGTCGGACATCTGGCCCAGTGAGAAGGAGATTGCCGACCAGGAAGCGATGATCAGCGGAGAGATGTTCTCGGCCACGTACGGCAACGTCTTCGATGGCAACCCCACCTGGAATGCCATCCGGATAGGCGAAGGCGATCTGTACGACTGGAAGGACGCGTCCACGTACATCCAGGATCCGCCGTTCTTCCAGGGGCTGACCATGGATCCGGCGCCCATCGGCGAGATCCGGAACGCCCGGGTCCTGGCGATCCTTGGCGACTCGGTCACGACGGACCACATCTCGCCGGCCGGCGACATCCCCGAGAAGAGCCCGGCGGGGCGCTACCTCAAATCGAGGGGGGTGGAGAAGAAGGACTTCAACACCTACGGGGCCCGGCGCGGGAACGACCGGATCATGGCCCGGGGAACCTTTGCGAATATCCGGCTCAAGAACTTCATGGTGCCGGGTGTCGAAGGCGGCGTGACAATCCACGTCCCCTCCGGCGAGCGGATGGACATCTTCGACGCGGCGGAGCGGTACAAGGCCGAGGGGACACCGCTCGTGGTGATCGCAGGGAAGGAGTACGGCAGCGGCTCGTCGCGGGACTGGGCGGCCAAGGGACCGCTCCTGCTGGGAGTCCGGGCGGCCATCGCGGAAAGCTTCGAGCGCATCCACCGGAGCAACCTGGTGGGGATGGGGGTCCTGCCCCTCCAGTTCAAGGGGGGTCAGAATGCCGAATCCCTCGGGCTGACCGGGAAGGAGAAGCTCACGATCGTGGGGATCGGCGGGAACATCACGCCCCGGCAGGACGTCACGGTCGGGGTGGAGCGGCCGGACGGGACGAAGACATCCTTCGTCGTGACGGCCCGGCTGGATTCCGCCGTGGACATCAACTATTACCGGAACGGCGGGATCCTCCACACTGTCTTGCGGAACCTGGTCAAGGGGTGAGCCCAAGCGCCGGGCTTCGAGCCCGGCGATTCCCGGGGACCGGGCCCCACCCGATCCGCCAAGGGGACGAGTGACCGTCCACTTCCTTGGCGGGGGCTCGGTCCGGATCGGAAGCGCAGTCTGGCTTGGTGCGACGGGAAGGGGAGGCCATCATTTCCTCTCCCCGTCGCAGCGGAACACTGCACGCTTCTCGAATGCTCACCCCGGCGGAAGAAGGTTTCGTCCTGACGCATGCCTACGTGCCGGAGCATGTCCCCGGCTACGTGCGGGCCATTGCCGGGGCCGAGCCTTACCTGCTGGAAGACTATCTCTGCTTCCGCATCGAAGATTCCCTCCTGGTCAACGGGTATTCCCTTCGCGCCCCCTCCGATGAAACAGTCCTGAGACGGGTGATTGATTCGGCAGTCTCGCGGTTCAGGCCAGGCGATGTGGCCCTGATCGCTCCGAAGATCCCCGACACCCTGGCCGCGGGCCAGCCACGGGAGCGGGACGAGTCCTACCGCCTGGACCTCGTCCGGGTGACACACGATGCGAAGCTGCGGAACATGCTCCGGCGCGCGGCCCGGGATGGCCATGTGGAATCCTCGCGGAGGATCGGCACGGAGCACCTCTCCCTGATAGACGAGTTCCTGCTCGATCACCCGGTCGCGGACGAGATCAAGTACATATTCGAGCGGATCCCGGAATACGTCTCAGCCGTTCCCACCGCCCGGGTATTCAGCGCCAGGGACGGGGCGGGTGCGTTGGTCGCCTTCGACGTGGCGGAGTTCGCGGCCGGAGAATATGGCTTCTATCAATTCAACTTCCGGTCGCGAAAGCATCACGTCCCGGGGGCGTCGGACCTCCTCCTGGATGCGGTGATCGCCGCGGCCCAGTCCGAGGGCAAGCGCTTCCTCAACTTGGGCCTGGGGATCAACCCGGGCGTGCGCCGCTTCAAGGAGAAATGGGGAGCGAGACCCTTCCTCTCGTACGAGTACTGCCGGTACCGGCCTAGCCCGCGAGGCCTTTTGGATGTCCTCCGGCGCGCGCTATGATCACGAGCGACGAAGCCCGATACATCCGGTCTGCCGCCTACGTCCCGGAGCACAGCGTCGGTCTGATGGCGTCGATCTCCCGGGGAGAGCCGTTCCTGGCCGACAGCTTCCCGTCCTTCACTGGGGACGACTGGGTGATCCTCGTCGGCTACCCGCTGTCAGGGATGTTTGTCCCCGAGGACCTGTCGCGGGCCATCGCCGCTATCCGCCAGCATCGCCAGCCGGAATACCTGTGGCTCGTCGCTCCCGAGCTGCCCCCGGCGTTCGCCTCGGCGTGCCGCGAGCGGGAGAGCGACCGGTACTACACGCTCGAACTGTCAGGGTTTGCGCCCAGGCACGATCTCACGCGGATCGTCGCCAGAGCCGGGCGGGACGTGACCGTCGAGCGGGGCAGGCGGATCGGGATCGACCACGACCAGGTGATCTCGGAATTCCTGGAGCGGCAGCGGCCCGGTCCCCGGATCGAGAGGCTCTTTCTCAGCATGGGAGGCTACACGGCCGCGTCCACCGACGCCGTGGTGCTGACGGCTCGGCGGAAGGGAGGGGAGGTCTCGGCGTTTTACGTGGTCGATCTGGGGGCGGAGAAGTTTGCCACGTATGTGGTGGGCTGCCACTCCAGGAAACATTATGTCCCGGGGGCTTCGGATCTCCTCTTTGCCGAGATGACGGCCCTCGCCAGGGAGGAGGGGAGGGGTTATATCCACCTGGGCCTGGGGGTGAACGAAGGGATCAGGCGGTTCAAGGAAAAGTGGGGCGGAGTTCCCGGCCTCCCCTGCGAGTTCTGCGAACATAAACAGGATCGGCTCGCGCGGCTCTTCTCGCTCGCAACGCGGAGATGGCCATGATCCATCGACTCCTTCAACACTTCTCGAAGGAACGAGAATTCAAGATGATCTGGGAGGTGGAGAAGGACGGTAATTCCTCCTGGCTGGCAGGCTCCGCACACTTTTTCCCCTACCACTTCAGGACATCGCTCCGCCGCTACATCGAGCGGGTCGAGACGGTGCTCTTCGAGGGTCCACTGGACGAGACGGCGGCGGACGAGGTGGCGGAGGCCGGTCTGGCAGGGAGTGAGGCGGTCTCCCTGGTAGGCCTGCTCCAGCCTCGCACGATGCGAAGGATCGAGAGCGATGTTCGCAGCGCGTCGCAGGGCCTCAGCTCGCAAGCACTCTACCTCCGAATGCTCGACGCGCATCCTGAGGAGCTGGACTCGGACCGGCTCAAGGGCATGAGGCCGTGGATGGCGTTCTTTCAAATCTGGTCGAAGTACCTGCGGCAGAACGGCTGGACCCACACCATGGAGCTGGATGCGCTGCGGATCGCGACCGAACTCCGCAGGCCGGTCCATTTTCTCGAGACGATCGAGGAACAGGTGGGGGCTCTGGACGGCGTCCCCCTGGGGCGGTTCGTGAATTTCCTCGAGAATGTGAATTGGCGAGCGTCCCGCCGGGATCACGTCCGGCACTATCTGAAGGGGGACCTGGAGGGATTGATGGCCAGGGCGGGCGCCTTCCCGACGCGCTGCGACTCGATCATCGGGAAGCGCGATCCGATCCTCTACACCAGGATGAGGGGCTTCTTCGAGCGAGGAAGGACCGTCGCCTTCGTGGGCACTTCCCATTGCCCAGGGATCAGGGCATCCCTGACCGCTGACGGGTATCGCCTGGGTCCTGCCTCAACCGGCTGAGCGTTCGACTACCCTCACGCCAAAGCTCGCCAGCAAGCCGCGTGTCAGCGTCACTCCTCGCCGCTACTCCAGCCCCCGCACATGCGTGCGCAGCTCGGTCAGGTGACTCCCCTTGATCGGCGTCGATCCCCCCGTGATGGACTCGGCGTAGGGCGCGTGCGACTTCCCAGCCTTTGTGTATGCTGCGTCGAGTGCGGTGCGAAGATCGAGTAAGTGCTGGCGCTTAACCAGGGTGCTCCTGGGCGCGAGGGTCGAGTCCGTCCAGTCGAAAGCCGGCAGGTTGGGGCAATGGCTCCGCAGCGTGTCGATGGCCGCCCGCAATTCGGTGACGTGCACGGCCTTGATGGCGACACCGGTCAAGTTGGTGTCCGAGAAGTTCTTGGAGAAGACGGCCGTGACCTCCTTGGCCGCATCCATCGTGACCGAGCATGTGAGGCCGGTGCCGGTGCAAGCCCCACTCCACTCGCGGAAGGCGCCTCCGGCACCCGCGCTCCTCGTCAGGGTCACGGTCGTGCTGCTCGCGACGCTCGTCGAGCAGGTGTCGCCGCAGGCGATCCCCGGTCCGGTCACGGTCCCGCCGCTACTGCCGAGGACTTTGAGGGTAAGGATGTGCGAGGACGAGCCCAGATTGAACGTTGCCGTCACGGCACGGGACTGGGTCATGCTTACCGTGCAGTCGCCCGTGCCGGTGCAGCCCTCCCCGCTCCAGCCGGCGAAAATCGATCCAGTCGCGGCGGAGGCGCTGAGCGTCACCGAGGTTCCCTGCGGGAAGCTGGCGTCACACGTCGCGCCGCAGTCGATGGCTCCGCTGGGCACAATGGAGATGACTGTGCCGGAGCCAGTTCCGTCCTTGCTGACCGTGAGGCTCTGCATCCCGCCCGCTTCCAGGGTGATGAAGGCTCCGTATACCGCTCCCTCCTGTCCCTCGCACGCCTCATCGCCGGCGGTCCAGATGACGAGGTACTTGCCGTTCGCGAAGATCACGGGGGACAAGTATCAGACGGCTCTGGCCTGAACAAGGGAGAACCCGGGGAATGAACCCCATTGTCGGCAAACCCGTACCACCGCATCGAGGACCGGCTGACGCTTGGTTGTCACGGCCGGATCCCCATGAGGAAACGGAGGGCCTCGCTGTTGCCCGGGCTCAACTCCAAGACACGCCGGAAGGCGCCCACGGCGTGCCCGCTCTCTCCAGCCTGCCAGAATGCCCTTCCCAGGTTCAGATAGGCGTTGAGATTCCCGGGATCATGCTTTACATATTCCTGCAAGAAGCCGATTGCGCCTTGCGCATCGCCTCGGGAGAAGGCCTGGATACCGCCGTCGAAGAGGCCTTGAACCAAGTTCCGCTGGACTGCAGCGTCGCCCCCCTGGCCGAGACCTCTGAGGAACGCGTTGAGGGCATCTCCGTACGCTCCGTTTCCGAGGTATGCCTTCCCCAGGTTCAGATACCCGCTGGCGTCGGTGGGCTTGACGCGGATATACTCCACGAAGTGTCCGATGGCATCCGAGAAATGGGCCTGTCGGAGAGCATCCACGCCGCCCCCGTAGAGGGCCTCGGCGAATGTCGGCACCACGTTCTCTCCGGCAGGCGCCAACTGAAACGCCTTCCGGGCATTCGCAATGGCCGGGAGCCAATTACCCTTGGCGATGTAAGAGCGCGCGATATACAGGTACGCCATCCAGTAGGTGTTGTCCTGCGTGATCACCTGCTCGAACTTTGCGATCGCCTGGTCATACTGCTTGGCGGAGTACAGGTCGCGCCCCTCGCGCATGAGGGATTCGACCGTATCAAACATGGTGATGCCGGCACAGCCTGCGAGCGCGAGAAGGATCACGAGACTCGAAGCGAATATCAGTTGCCGATGTAGACGACGGGACATGATCGCCCTCCTTTTCTCTCGTGCACCCATGGCAGGGGAACGCGGGAGGCCTGTCGGTGGCCTCATGCATCCGTCGGAACTCGTCCTAGCCGCCGGGCACGTTCGAGGATATCGCTTGCCGCTCAATGCATACACGCTCTCCTGCGATCCAACGTTCTCTGGGAGACCGGGGCTGCCTCGACACGCTTCCATTCAGCGCCCAGGTCGTTCGATGTGTACGGTCCTCCTTGAAAGATGGACGCTGGTAAGTATACTCTCAAAGTCATGCTGAGACGAACGGCGAGAATCTCGGGAACACGATTCGGGTGGATCGCGGGGCGTGCCGCGGCCTTGGCAGCCTTCAGCCTGGTCGGACTGCTGGTTGGATGCGGCCAGCCGGTCTCCCGCGTGGAAGAGGCGGCCCCGCGACCCGCCGATCCGAACCGCGTGCCCATCATCCTCATTCCCGGGATCAGCCGCGAGACCGCCCGCGTCCTGAAAGGCGGCAGCGTCACTCCGTTCTCGGCGCTGGCCCTCCGGACGGACGAGGACGCCCTGGCGCATCTTGGCGACCCCGGCTTCCCCGTGGACGGGACGGCGCCGGCGGCGATCCCCGCACAATTGGACCGCGCCCTGCGCGGCACCAACGTTCGCGGGTTCCAGCCCCTCATCGACCGGCTCGTCCGGGAAGAAGGCTACATCCGCGGGAGTCCAGACAACCCCCACGACAAAGACTATTCCGAGAACCCTCAGGCCGAGCGTGAAGACCGAACGCGGGTGGCCTCCCTGTTCGTCCTCTACTACGACTGGCGCCGGGACCTGGCCGAAAGCGCCTGCATGGTAGCAGAGCGGATCGCCCGCATCCGAGCGACCACGGGAGCGCAGAGGGTTCTCCTCGTCGGCAACAGCCTGGGGGGAGTCGTGGCGCGCTATTACCTGCGCTACGGGGGAAGGGATGCCATGCGCGCGCGGGATTGTCCCGGGGCCGACGCGGCCTTGGCGACGGCGGTCAACGCGCCGGGGGGAAAGTCGGTCAGCCGTGCCGTCCTGCTGGCGGCGCCGCACCGGGGATCCGCCAATGCCTTCCGTGCCCTCATGCAGGACTTCCGGCTCTTCGGGTTCGTCGGCGTGGGGCTCCGGCAGGCGGTCTTCACGATGCCCCTTGCATGGGAACTGCTGCCCTGGCCGGATCCCGACGGCCGGGTGGCGCTCCTCATCGGTGAGGACGGGGATGAGCGCGTTTCCCTGTACGACGTGCAGACATGGGTCGCGCGGGGCTGGCTCCTGGGAGATGGGGCCGATCCCGAGACCGTTCGATTTGCCGACTCCATGCTCGCTCGGGCCGTGGCATTCCACGAAAGCATGCTGGGTCGCAATCCCGCGGAGGAGTCCGTACCCCGCCTCGCCGTGGGCGGCGAGTGCCGACCGACCATCACGCGCGCGTTCGCGGCTCAGGGGAGGCTGGAGTTCTTATCTCGCGATCGGGCGGATCACGCCCTCTTCAGTCGTGCCACGGCCCCCGGGGACGGGGTGGTGACCGCCGAGAGCGCCCTCGGTCTGCCGCCCTCCCCGACCCTCACCACCCTGCGCGTCTGTTCGGGTCACAGCACGTACCTCGAAGACCCCGACACCCTGGATCATATCGTTCGCTTCCTCCTCGAATAGCGCCGACCGTCCCCCGCGGCGTCCCGTGGCAGATGGGGGGATTCGGCCGGACTGACGGCCTCGGTGGGGAGCATCGGGATCCGAGGGTCCCTGGATCATTCCGGGCGGTCGCAGTCGTAGACTGCGGTTGCAAGTCTGATATACTGGCGTGGATGCCCGACGCGACCGGTACGGGGGGATGCAATGGCTTACGATTGTCGCTTGTCGTCGGAGATGCCGCGGGAGCGGAAGGACTGCACGGCGCCACCCCTTTCCGGGGGAGGGGAATCTGGCTGGCGCCGGCTCGCGGTCCTGGTGAGCCTCGCCGGGTTGCTCGCGATCGGTGCAACCGTCACGGGGATGCAGGGAAATGGCGCCTCCCCCATGCGACCGAAGGGGGGCGGGCTCGCCGGCCAGCTCCTGGTCGCGACCGACGCCCTCAGCGATCCTCGATTCGCCCACAGCGTCATCTACATGATCCAGCATGACGCGAGCGGCGCCATGGGCCTGGTCGTCAACCGCCCGATTGGGGATGCGCCCCTGGCGAAGCTCCTGGAGGAATTGGGGCTGAACAGCCAGGGCATCAGCCGGGACATCCGCGTGCATTACGGTGGCCCCGTGGAACCGGGGCGGGGCTTCACCTTGCACACGAGTGAGTATGCCAGAGAGGGGACGCAGGTTGTGGGTGATGGAGTCGCCCTCACGGTGGATCCCGAGATCCTCCGGGACGTTGGATTGGGCAAGGGCCCACGCCTTGCCTTGCTCGCCGTTGGCTATGCCGGCTGGGCCCCGGGCCAGCTCGAGGCCGAGATCAAGGCGGGGGCCTGGATCGCCGTCCCGGCCGACGAGGCGCTACTGTTCGATGAGGACTATCCCACGAAATGGGAGCGCGCGACCGCCCGACGGATGTTCCAGCTCTAGCGGACGATACTGCTGAGGCCGACCAGTCGCTCGATGGCGGTCACCAGGACGATGATCAGGCAGATCTGGAGCGTGGAGGCCGCGGCGATGACCAGTTGGCTCCCCTGGAACTGGAGGTAGGCGAAGATCTCGATGGGGAGGGTGGTGACGCCCGGCCCGGTGAGGAACAGGGCCATGTTCAGCTCGCCGAAAGAGACGATGAAGGCGAAGAGCCACCCACACAGGATCCCGGGACGAATCAGCGGCAGCGTGATCAGGAAGAAGGTCCGCGCCGGGCTGGCTCCGAGGCTCTGTCCGGCCTCCTCCAGGGCCACGTCAAAACCCTGGAGGCTGGTGAGGATCGAGCGGATGCAGTAGGGCGTCCCGATGAGGACGTGGGCCAGGATGAGGCCCGGCAGGATGGGCATGCCGATCCGGCGAAAGAACAGGAGGAGCGCCACACCGATAATGATCGTGGGAAAGACCAGCGGCGAGAGGAACAGGGCGTTCAGCAGCCCCACCGCCGGCCCCCGTCGCCGCGCCAGGAAGAGGGAGGCTGGCGTGCCCAGCGCCGTTGCCAGGACGGAGGCGGCCAGGGCGACCTCCAGGCTCAGCAGGTAGGCGCCCCGCATGCTGGAGAGGGTGAAGAATTCGCGAAACCAGCGGAGCGAAAGGCCGCGCGGCGGGAAGGCGAAGAAGTCGCTGGGACTGAACGAGACCAGCACCACGATCGCGATGGGTCCCAGGATCACCAGGAGAGCCAGCAGGTTCACCATGCGGAGAGCCCAGGATCCCCGGCGCATCAGCCCCGCCCCTGCACCCGCTGCGGCCGGATTCCCTTCAGCATGAGGGTGGTCACCGCCAGCGAGATTCCCAGAAGGATGAAGGCCAGGGCCGCGGCCCGTGGCCAGACGAAGGTCATCACGGCGTCATACACGAGACTGACCAGCATCTTGCTCTGCGGCCCGCCCAGGAGTTGCACGGTGACATAGGCGCTGAGCGTCAGCAGGAACACGAGGAGGAGGCCGGAGGCGATCCCGGGGGTGCTGAGCGGAAGCGTCACGTGCAGGAACGTCCGCAGGGGGCCCGCCCCCAGGGCCTGGGCCGCCTCTTCCAGGGTCCGATCCACGGTGAGGAGGGCGTTCACCAGGCAGATGATCATGTAGGGCAGCAGGATGGTGAGCAGGCCGACCACCACCGTCTCGACCGAGTACAGCAAGGGGAGCGACGCCTGAACCACCCCGGCGTCCCGCAGCAGGTTGTTGACCACACCGCGCCTGCCCAGGATCGCGATCCAGCCATAAGCCCGGATCACGTTGCTGACCATCAGCGGGAACAGCAGGAGCATGAGGAATGCGCCGCGCCGGGAGGCGGGCATGCGCGTCATGGAGAGCGCCACGGGATAGCCGATGAGAAGGCAGAGACCGGACACGGCAACGCCCGCCGTGAGCGTGCGTCGAATGATCCCGAGGTAGAACGGATCTGCAGCCACCCGCAGGTAGCTGTCGAGCGTCAACCGGCTGCCGTACAGCTCGGTCTGGGACGCCTCGTGCAGGCTGACGAAGAACAGGTAGAGCAGCGGACCCACGAAGAACGCCAGGAAGAAGAGGAGCGGCGGCAGGACGAGGGCCCAGCTCCACCGGTTCAGGGCAAAGCGCGGCGGCAACCCCCAGGGCTCGCCCACCGCGTCCTTAGGGCTTCCTGAGGACGAAGACACTCTTTGGCTCCAGGTGGAAGGAGACCTCGTCCCCGGGGGTCCATGCGGCGGCGTCGGGCGCGGCATTCTGGACGTGCACCACCAGCGAGCTGCCCGCGGGCCCATCCAGGTAGAGGTGCGTGGTCGCCCCCAGATACACGACGTGACGGACCCGGGCCGGCAGGCCCCCCTTCTCGTCGCGGGGGCCCAGGCGGATCTTCTCGGGCCGCACGGCCACCCGGATGGGGCCTCCCACCTCCAGTCCTGCCTCCCAGGGCACGCGGACCTGGATGGACCCGACCGCGACGAGTCCATTCCCCTCATCCCGCCCTGCCACCCGCCCGTCGAAGATGTTGCTCACGCCCAGGAAGTTGGCCACGACATCCGTCGCCGGCCGCTCGTACAGCTCCCGCGGGGTGCCCGCCTGCTCGATCCTCCCCCCGTTCATGATGGCGACCCGGTCCGACAGGGTGAGCGCCTCCTCCTGGTCGTGGGTGACGAAGACCGTGGTGATGCCGATCTCCCGCTGAAGCTGGCGGAGCTCCACCTGCATCTCCTCGCGGAGCTTCTTGTCCAGCGACCCCAGGGGCTCGTCCAGCAGCAGGACGGCGGGGCGAACCACGATGGCCCGCGCCAGCGCGACCCGCTGCTGCTGGCCGCCGGACAGTTGCTTGGGGTAGCGATCCTCGAACCCCGCCAGGTGGACCAGGGCCAGCGCTTCGCGGGCCCGCGCTTCCCGCTCGGCGCGCGGCACCCCGCGCATCCGCAGCCCGAAGGCCACGTTGTGCGCCACCGTCATGTGGGGGAACAGGGCGAAGTTCTGGAACACCATGCTGAAGTCCCGGCGGTAGGCCGGGACCTGGTTCACGCGCCGGCCGCGGATGAAGACATCGCCCTGGGACGGCTGCTCGAAGCCCGCGATCAGGCGCAGCGTCGTGGTCTTGCCGCAGCCGCTCGGGCCCAGGAGGGACAGGAATATCCCCCGGGGGATCTCCAGCGTGAGGTCGTTCACGGCCGTGACCGGTCCGAAGGCCTTGGTCACGCCGCGAAGAACGACATCCGCCTCGACGGTGGGCTCGGTCATCGTCCCGATCTCACGGAGGCGAGGAGGCGCTCGGTCTCGATCAGGCGTCTCCAGGCATCCCAGAGACAGATCGCCAGGTCCACGTGCAGCAGTCTCTCAGCCGCGGGGCGTTTGAACAGCCCACCCTGCCCGAGGGTCTCCGTGCCCTGGGTGGCCAGGTGGTTCCAGGCGACAAGGATCCGCCGTCCCTCGGCGCCCGGCGAGACGCGGAGCAGCCGGAGGGTCTCGTCCAGCTTGTCCGCCGCCGGCGCCAGGCGTCCGGCAATATCCTCTGCCACCGCCCGCACCATGCTCCCGTACCCCGTGGAGCCGGTGACCCGAAGAGAGGCCAGCAACTCGCCCGCCGCCTTCTGGAACGAGCGCAGGCTCGACAGGGGGTCCCCGCGGGGCGCCTCTGCCCGCGCGGGCTTCGAGGGAGCCCACGGCCCCGAAGGAGTCCGGGACCCACGGCGATAGCGTGGGTACCCGGCGGACCGGCGCGTCCGGCTGTGCATCGTCAGGGCGTGGGTCGCGTTCAGGACCAGACGGAACGCAGGGGAGTCCGAGGGACGGTAGGCCTTGAGCGTCTCCTCCAGCGTGCGTCGTCCCCGGATGGACGCGTAGCGCCGCACGTACCCGTCCAGCGCCACGTACTTCCTCACCAGATCGCCCATCTCGGGATGGGGCGAGAAGAGGACGGCGCGGCCTCGGGCCCCTTCGGCTCGGAGGATCGCGGGGCGTCCCGCCATCTCGCGGGCGAACCGGCGAGCCTCCATGGGATTGTCAATGCCCAGCCGTCCGGGCAGGCAGAGGCTGTCGAAGGTTGCCGCGACTTCTATTTCCGGTCCCACGTCCTCGTAGATAGGGCCATGGTAGTACGGCACCTCGACCGTGGCGGGACAGCCCAGGGCCAGCAGGTGGTCTGCCAGCCTCAGGGACGCGATGCCTGTTCCGCTCTGCAGGTACTCGTGCGTGTACCGGGGTCGGGCCTGGACGGTCCCCGTCCACGCAGGACGACCCGCGGACAGGTAATAGGCGCCGCCGCAAGAGCCGAGGCAGGCGCCACCCCCTTCCAGGAACGTCCGGACGCTCGCGTCGGCGCCCGGCGCCGCCTCGGCCATGTCCAGTCCCCAGATCGCGAACCCGCCCGGCAGGATGAGCAGGTTCGCGTCCAGGAGCGCCCCCTGCGCGATCCCAGCCCCCCCGACCGGGTGATAGCTCAGGCCCAGCCGGGTGAGGCACAGCGTGTAATAGGCGAAGTACGGATAGGCGGAAGCAGTCCCAGCCAGGAGACAGATGCGGGGCGTCTCGAGCGGCCGGGCGCCCCGGGGCAGCAGACCTGTCCATGCGGCCGCAGACAGTCCGAGCGCGGACAGACGATCGACCAGGCTCGAAGGCCCTTCGACGAGGTAGTCGCCGGCCTCTGCCGTCCCCGAAGGTCTCAGGCACCACCAGACAGGGTGGCCATGGGCCAGCAGGCGGTTGACGGCCAGGGGGACGTCGTAGCCGTCGCCGTTGCGCCGCCAGGAGAGGTGCAGCCAAACGGATCGCGCCATTAGCCGCCGGCGACCGCCCGGTTCCACCGATCCGTCCACTCGGCGCGCCTGTCGCTCATGAAACCGTGGTCCAACTGGACCATGCGCTTCAGCTCGTCCGGGCTGAACTGGGCGCGCTGCCGTAGCTCGGGCGGCAGCAACTCGGTCATTTTCCGGTTGGAGCCGGGATAGTTGAAGGCCTGGGTGAAGTGGGTTTGCGCCTCGGCATCCAGCGTGAGGTTCAGATATCGCTCGGCCCATTCCGGGCTCTTGGTGTTCTTGGCGATACCGGTCCCCCAGGTGATCGAGATCGCGCCCTCCGTGGGATAAACCCACTTGACCGGCGCGCCCCACCCCAGGACCGTGTAGGTCTGGGACTTGTAGAGGAGGCCGACGACCGCCTCCTCGTTCTTGAGGCTGTTCATGATGGTATCGGTGTCCTTGGCCCAGATGGGGCGCAGGGCCACCATCCGCTTCAGCATCTCGAAGCCTGCCTCGGCGTCCTTGGGGCTTTTTCCCTGGGCCATGGCGCCGATCGGAATGATGTAGGTTCCGATCGAATGGGAGATCTCGGGCAAGACGATCCGGCCCTTGAATTCCTCGGACCACAGATCTGCGAAGCCGACGGGCGGCTTCTTCACCAGCTTCGTGTTGTAGATGATCCCCAGGGCCGAGAAGATCTGGACGATCCAGTACTCGTGGATGAATTCCGGATACACATCCTTCAGGTTGGTCAGGAGCGGGGACTTCGTGTTGACCGGCTCCAGGACTCCCTGCTTCACCGCCAGCGGGAAGAGCCCGTCGTGGAGCTGCACCAGGTCGAAGATCTGGTTCCCCAGGTTCACCTTCAACTTGGTGATGCGCTCCACCGGGCTGGAGCCCCGGTCCTGGACGACCTTGATCCCCGTGGCCTTCTCGAAGGCGGTGTCCACGCCTTTGCGGACCGAGTCGCCCCAGAGACCCCCCCAGGTCATCACCACGATCTGCTCGGGTTTTGCCGCCCCGGTCGCGCCTTTCGCGTGGGCGCCCAACGCCGCGCCCGCCGCCATGGCCCCTGCTGCTCTCAAGAACTCTCGTCGCCTCATATCTTCCCCCTTTGGGCACAGGTGAACGGATCGACGGTTGATCTCTTCGACCCACGAGACGGGGATAGAGACTACCCATGCGTGCCAGTCCATGTCAAGCGGTTGAGGGGTGAGGGCCGATGAGGCAGATACAGCATCCCGAGGAGTCGGGGGCCGTCACTGCTTGCAGGGTCTGATTGACTCGGGCCTCGGCAACTCGTCCGGTGGCGTGAAGACGGCAAGATAGGTCTCCGTGGGGGCAAGCCGTAGGAAGTCCACCTGGCGATAGCCGACGGCGGCCAACTCGCACTGGAGGAGGGCGGGCGGGGTGCCGTGATCCCGGGTCGGCCGATCGGCGTCCACGACGCCGACACGCCCGTGCGGCGCGAGCGCGGGACGCAACCGGTAGAGGAACTCGTACGGGTTCTCGATCTCGTGATACATGTGGGCGAGGAGTGCCACGTCGATCGAGCCCGGGGGCAATCTCGGATCGCGTTGCTGCCCGAGGATGATTCTCACGCCCTGGATCCCTTCCCGCCTGAGGCGATCCTCCAGCCGCTCCAGGTACTCTGCCTTCACATCCTCTGCATAGATGGTGGCAGAGGCGCCGAGACGGCGTGCGAGTCGGGTGCTGTAATAGCCATCCCCCGCGCCGATGTCGGCGACGCGTGTGCCGGGACCGACGCCGAGTCGGTCCATCACCTGCTCGGCCTCCCGCTGTTCGTCACGAGTCTTCTCGTCGGAGTACGACGACGAGATGATGGGGGCGACCGGCCGATCGGGGGTCGGGAAGCGTGGGCCGTCGTCGGACTTCCCCGCGCGCTGGCACGAAGAGATGAGCGCGACCGCGCAGAGGGCGAGCCCGAGGAAGCGGAGCGCGACCCACGCCGCCTCCGGTCGGGCTTTTCGCTTGACGCGCGCAGGGATTTCGCGTATTAGAGCAGCCTGCGACTCTTCCGCCATGAGAGCGCTCCGCATCTCTTTCGGTTCCCAATGCCGACAAACGTAGCCTCGTACGCGCCTCGTGCCAAGGAAAAACCCGGAGGAAAGCCGAGATCATGACGGCGACCACGATGGCGGTCAAAGTCGATGGCTTGACCAAGACCTTCGAGACGGCGGTGGCGGTTGAGGAGCTGTCGTTCGAAGTGAGAGAGAACGAGTTCGTCACCGTGGTCGGGCCGAGCGGCTGCGGCAAATCCACCATGTTGCGGATGGTCTCGGGTCTGGTGCCGCCTACGAAGGGCAGGGTGTACCTTCGCGGGAGGGTGGTGGACGGGCCGATTGCGGACGTCGGCATGGTGTTCCAGTCCCCCGTCCTCCTGCCGTGGCGGAATGCCATCGGCAACGTGCTGTTCACGGCGGAGATGCGCGGCAGGAACACCGGCGAATATCGCCAGCGGGCCCTGGAGCTGATCAGGCTGGCCAGTCTGGAGGGCTTCGAGCAGCGGTATCCGTTCGAGCTGTCCGGCGGGATGCAGCAGCGGGTGGCCATCTGCCGGGCGCTGCTTCTCAATCCCTCACTGCTCCTGATGGATGAGCCGTTCGGGGCGCTGGACATCATGACCCGGGAGAAGATGGGGTTCGAGCTCCAGAAGATCTGGACCGCCAGCCGGACGACCGTGCTGTTCGTGACCCACAGCATCACCGAGGCCGTCCTGCTGTCGGACACCATCATCGTGATGACGGCCAGGCCGGGGAAGGCCAAGGCGGTGATCCCGGTGGACCTCCCGCGCCCTCGCGACGCGAAGACCCTCAGGGATCCCAGGTTCGTGGAGCTGGCGGCGACCGTGCGCGACAACATCGAGGCCCAGTGGGTGGAGTGAGGATGGGCGGATGCTGACCCGGGAACACATGGAACAGCTTCGCAAGGCCGGGGGAACGGTCGCGGGGTTCATCCTGCTCATTCTCCTCTGGCAGTTCGGGGCCGGCTTCGCCCGGATGCCGGCATACATCCTGCCGGTGCCCTCCGCCATCGCCGTCCGGTTCTGGCAGACCCTGTCCGTCCAGGCCCAGCATCTGGGTGTGACCGCCACGACCACCCTCATCGGGCTCGCCCTGTCTCTCGTCATCGGGATCCTGCTGGCGCTGTCCGTCATCTACGTCAAGCCCCTGAAGTCGATCGTCCTCCCGGTCCTGGCGGCCTTCAACAGCATCCCAAAGATCGCCATCGCCCCGCTCTTCGTGATCTGGTTTGGCTTGGGCGTGGAGCCCAAGGTGCTGCTGGCCTTCCTCCTGGGACTGTTTCCGGTGTTCGTCAATTCCGTGACGGGCCTGGGAGAGATCGAGCCCGACGTCCTGGACCTGGCCAGGCTGGCCGGCGGGACCGAGCTTCGGATCTTCATGAAGGTGCGGCTGATGCACGCCATTCCCTACATCACCGACGCCGTGAAGGTGGCCTTCCCGCTGGCCCTGGTCGGCTCCATCGTGGGGGAATTCATCGGGGGAAACAGCGGGGTGGGGTACCTGATCCTGTCGGGGCAGTTCAACCTGGATACCCCGCTGGTCTTCGCCGTCCTGGTCTCCATCACGCTGTTCACGACCGCGGGGATCGGCGTCGTGGCCGGACTGGAGCGCATCTTCCTGCGCTGGCGTCCCTCCCGACGGAAAAGATAGGGGAGCCACGGGCGTGGCTCCCCCCTGGGCTGCTGAGATTTCGACGCCCTCGGGCGGCGTCGGCGAGGCGGTCAGTGTCAGCGGGAGATGAAGCCGCTGGCGTAGATGTCGTTCGGCGTCAGCTTCACGTCCAGCTTGAAGGCCTGGCTCACCAGGTTGACGGTCCGCTGCAGTCGATCCGTCGTCGCGATCCCGTAGCCGTTCTTCTCCACGTACGGCGTGTTGATCGCCTTGATGGACTGCTTCCACTGGGCGAGCGTGGTATTCAGGTCCAGGGTGGGGTTGTACTTCACCATGATCTGGGCCGTCTCCTCGGGGTGTTCGATGGAGTATTTCACAGCCTTCACGGTTGCCGAGGCGAACGCCCTCACCTCGTCCGGGTTCTTGGCGATCCGGTCGGCGGTGGTCACCAGGAAGTAGCCGAAGACATCGTACCCCCAGTCGGCGAACGAGGAGAAGTGAACGGTCTTGCCCTGCGGGACGGCGACTTTCATGAGGGCCGGCACGTCGCCGTCAATGGACGCCGTGAAGAGGTCCACCTTCCCCTCCAGGATCAGGGGGAAGTAGATTCCCGGGTCCGCCGCCTGCCACTTGATGGTCGAGGCGTCGAGACCCTTCAGGCTGTAGATGATCGGCAGGATCACCCGCGCGCTGTCTGTCAGGGAGGCGGCGACAGTCTTGCCCGCCAGGGACTCGGGGGTGGGATATGGGGTAAGAGAGGCCAGGCCGCTGGTCGTGACGTCCATGAAGACCCCGAAGCCCTTGGCCTTGCCACCCTTGGCGACGACCTGTACGACGGAGGTGGACTCCGCCATGCCGTAGTCCGCCTTCCCCCCCTCCAGGGCCGAAAGCACGAAGCCGCTCCCCGTGGCCGGCGCGATGTGGATGTCGAACCCCGCATCCTTGTAGAAGCCTTTGTCCAGGCCGACGAAGTACGGTGAGTGTCTTCCGTGGAAGACATAGTTGGTGAGAAAGACCACCTTCTTCAGGGGCTTGTCGGCCGCCGAGGCTTCCGGAACGGGAACCAGGCTGCCACTCAAGGCCATCGCCAACGTGAGCAATCCTGCCGAGAGGCCTTTCCATCCGATCTTCATGTTCACCTCACCTCCGCCAGAATGAGATTCACGGCAACGTCCTGACCGAGAGGACCCCGCAGGGGCGTCGCGCGCCGCCGGGTCGCGGGGCACTCGTTCGAAGAGACTCCTACGTGAGGTACTTGCTCAGGTCCAGCCCGGTCCACAGATTCCTGGGTGGCTCCGCCACCTCGGGGAAAGAAGCGTCCAGAGGTTTGGTGGCGTCCACCCCCAGCCGGGTGCTCAACAGACGATCCCCCTTGCCCCCCGACTGCCACGGGGCGTACCCCGTGGGGTCGACCCTGGAGATGTAGGAGCCGGGGACGACGAAGAACGAACGGTCCGCCTGGGTTCTTGTCATCATCGCCCAG
>DATIFO010000016.1:0-18717 GCA_035455275.1 Methylomirabilis sp. (SeqCode)
TAATGAGGCCCTGGCGAGGGACAAGTGAATCTCCCAAATGCGCTGAGCTTGGTCCGGATCTTCCTGATCCCGGTCCTGGTCGTGTTCCTGATTGTCGTGCCGCGGCCGTACAACCTGACGGCCGCGGCGGTGTTTCTGGCGGCCGTCCTGACCGACTGGCGCGACGGCCGGATCGCGCGGAGCATGCGACAGGTCACCACCCTGGGCAAGTTGCTGGACCCTGTGGCGGACAAGCTGCTGATCTCCGCCAGCTTGATCTCCCTGGTGCAGGTGGGGCGGGTTCCGGCCTGGATGGTCGTGCTGATCGTGGGCCGCGACCTGGCCGTCACGGGGCTGCGCGGGATCGCGGCGGCCCAGAACGTCGTAATCCAGGCCAGCGACTTCGGCAAGGCCACCATGATCGCCGAGGTGATCGCCGTGGCCCTGCTGATCTTGAACTGGCCCGCGATCTCCATCCCGCTCGGCCAGGCCGCCCTGGTGGTGGCCATCCTCCTCTCCCTCGTGTCGGGGGCGGCATACTTCCGGAAGTTCTGGCGGTCGATCGATCTGGGCAAGTGAGCGGTGCTGCCCGGCGACCGGGCGACCAGACCTTCGGAAAGAGGGGTGGGACGTGAACGGGCGGGCTTGCCCCTTGCTCCGGACAGCCGAAGCGCGGGGTCGCCGGACCTCCAGGGGGGATGTGTGATTCGCGACGCGGCCTTGCTGCTGGGCGCGTACCTCCTCGGCTCCGTGCCGTTCGGACTCCTGATCGCCAGGCTCCAGGCCGGGGTGGACCTCCGGCGCGTGGGGAGCGGCAACATCGGCGCGACGAACGTGCTCCGCGCCGTGGGGAAGGGCGCGGCCGCCCTCACGCTGCTGGGCGACATCGGCAAGGGGGCGCTGGCGGTCGGCATCGGCCGGATGCTGGGGGTGTCGGCAACCCTGCTGGCCCTGATCGCGCTGTCGGCGGTGGTGGGGCACCTCCTCCCGGTCTTCCTGGGCTTCCGGGGGGGCAAGGGGGTCGCCACCGCGCTGGGGGTGGTCCTGGCGGCCATGCCGGTCGTGGGGGGGCTGCTGGTGCTGATCTGGGTCACGGTCGCGGCCATCTGGCGGTTCTCCTCGCTGGCGGCCCTGGCGGCGGCGGCGGCCCTGCCGGTCCTCGCCTGGGTGCTGGACGGGCGACCGGTGATGGTGGCCCTGGGGTGGGCGCTGCTCTTCCTCGTCGTGCTGAGGCACCGGGAAAACATCGCTCGCCTCTGGCGAGGGACCGAGGGCAGGATCGGCGAGAAGGTCCGGGCGGCCGGCGGGTGAACGGTCAAGGAGTGGATCATCGCTTCCCGGGGGGCGATGGCAGGCGCGCGTGATCGACGGGGGACTCGAACCATGGATGGGTCGAGCGAGGGTGTGACATGGCGCTGATCGTTCAGAAGTACGGGGGGACGTCCGTCGGGGACGTGGAGCGCATCCAGAATGTGGCCCGCCGTGTGACCGGGGCCCGCAAGGCAGGCCACGACGTGGTGGTGGTCGTCTCGGCCATGGCGGGCGAGACGGACCGGCTCATCGGTCTGGCCCACAAGGTGGCGGAGCGGCCCAACGAGCGGGAGCTGGATGTGATCCTGGCCACGGGCGAGCAGGTGAGCATCGGTCTGCTGTCGCTGGCGATCCAGGGGCTGGGCTTTCGCGCCCGGAGCTTCACCGGCGGCCAGGTGCGCATCCAGACGGACGACGTGCACACCAAGGCGCGGATCGTGAGCATCGACGCCGAGCGGGTCCGGCAGGGCCTCGCCGAGGGCGAGGTCGCCATCGTGGCCGGCTTCCAGGGGGTGAGCGCCGAGGACGAGATCACCACCTTGGGTCGGGGGGGCTCGGACCTCACCGCCGTGGCCATGGCCGCGGCGCTGGATGCCGACGTGTGCGAGATCTACACCGACGTGGACGGGGTCTACACCACGGACCCGGGCATCGTGCCCGAGGCGCGGAAGCTCCCGCGGATCTCCTACGACGAGATGCTGGAGATGGCCAGCCTGGGGGCCAAGGTGCTCCAGACGCGGTCCGTGGAGTACGCCAAGAACTACGGGGTGGCGGTCCACGTGCGCTCCAGCTTCAATGACAATCCCGGAACGATGGTGATCAAGGAGGACGCGGCCATGGAGAAGGTGGTGGTCTCTGGCATCGCCTACAACAAGCAGGAGGCCAAGATCACCGTGACCCGGGTGGCCGACCGGCCCGGGATCGCGGCGACGCTCTTCGGGCGCGTGGCCGCGGCGAACATCGTGGTGGACATGATCGTCCAGAACATCAGCCAGGACGGCTTGACCGACATCTCCTTCACCGTCCCCAAGGCGGACTACGCCAAGGCCATGGAAATCGTGCGGGGGGTGACCAAGGAGATGGGCGCGGACAAGGTGATCGGCGACGACCGGATCGCCAAGGTCTCCATCGTGGGCGTGGGGATGCGGACCCACTCGGGTGTGGCCGCCCGGATGTTCGAGAGCCTGGGGAGGGAGAAGATCAACATCCAGATGATCAGCACATCGGAGATCAAGGTCTCCTGCGTGATCGAGGCGAAATACGCCGAGCTGGCCGTGCGGGTTCTCCACGAGGCCTTCGGCCTCGGGGGGCAGGCCATCAGCGAGGAGTCGGCGTGAGCCCCGGAGGAGCCCCCGGTGGCTCCGCGCGCGGGACCGGCCCGGGTGACGCCCAGACGCTGGCGGTGGCCCTGCTCCTGGTCGCGCTCACCGTCGGCACGCTGCTCTCCCGCGCCGGGTCGGACGGCCCCGCCTTCCAGACCCCTCCCCGGGTCGAGGTCGGCCCGGTCGAAGACCTCCGCCCGCCGGCGGAGGCTGCCCACGCCATCGCCGCCGGGCAGCAGCCCACGCCACCCGCCGCCCTGGATCTGAATGCGGTGGACGTGCAGGCGCTCCAGACCCTGCCGGGCGTGGGGCCCGTCCTGGCCGAGCGGATCGTGGCATATCGCCGGGTCCACGGACCGTTCCGGGCCGCGGAGGAGCTGCTGCAGGTGCCGGGCGTCGGACCCCAGCGGTGGGGGCGTCTCCGGGGGCTGGTCCGGGTCGGGGAGGGGGCATGACATTCCAGGTCAGGCTGGAGATGTTCGAGGGGCCGCTGGATCTGCTCCTGCACCTGATCCGCGAGCACCAGCTCGACATCCTGGACATCCCCATGGCCAGGATCACGGAGGAGTATCTCCGCTACCTGGCGCTGATGCAGGAGCTGGACCTGGACGTGGCGGGGGAATTCCTGCTCATGGCCGCCACCCTCATCCACATCAAGTCCAGGATGCTCCTTCCGCCGGAAGAGCTGGCGGAAGGGGAGGAGCCCGAGGAGAAGGATCCCCGCGCCGAGCTGGTGGATCGGCTTCTGGAATACAAGAAGTACAAGGAGGCGGCGCAGACACTGGGACTCCTGGAGGCGGAGCAGCTCCTGGTCCACCGACGCGGGGTCCCGGCGCTGGAGCTGACGCTGGAAGGGCCGCTCCAGGTCTCGATGCTCGAGCTGCTGCGGGCGTTCCGGGACATCCTGCGGCGGGCGGATGTGCCGACGCCCATCGAGATCACGCCGGAGGAGCTGTCGGTGGGGCAGCGGGTCGTCAGCCTGCTGGACCGGCTGGCCGAGGAGAGCCCCCTGGAGTTCGCCACCCTCTTCGCCGACACCCATCGGCGCCTGGAGATCATCGTCACCTTCCTGGCGCTGCTGGAGCTGCTCCGTCGAAGACTGGCGACCGCCCGGCAGGCGGAACCCATGGGCCCGATCATGATCTACCGCTCCGTGGAGCGCGCTGAGGGTGAGACGGCCGCCGAGCCGGCCGGCGAGGTGGGGAGGGGAGAGGCGGCGGGGGAGCGGTAGTGCGTCTCAGGGGGAGGATCGGAGGTGGACGGCGTGGACGTGGAGCTGGATCGGCGAGGCATCCTGGAGGCGCTGCTCTTCGTGGCGGAGGAGCCCCTTCCCCTCAGCCGGCTGCAGGAGATCCTGGCGGACGAGGACCCGGCGGCCACCGCGTCGAGCGTCCGCGAGCTGGCGCTGAGCCTGGAGGATGCGGCTCGCGGGCTCATGGTGCAGGAGATCGCCGGGGGCTTCCGCCTGGCCACGCGCCCCGAGGCCAATGCGTGGATCCAGCGGCTGCAGGTGGTCAAGCCTTCCCGCCTCAGCCGGGCCGCCCTGGAAACGCTGGCCATCATCGCCTACAAGCAGCCCATCACCAAGGCCGAGGTCGAGGCGGTCCGCGGGGTGGCCGTGGACGGCGTCGTCCGGACGCTCCTGGAGCGCGATCTCATCCGCATGCTGGGGCGGAAGGCGGAGGCAGGGCGACCCATCGTGTACGGGACCAGCCAGGGGTTCCTGGAACACTTCGGCCTGAAGGAGCTGGGCGACCTGCCCAGCCTGAGAGAGATCGATGAACTCATCGGCGCCTCGGGGACCCAGGCCCCGGCCGAGACCTCCGCAGGGCCGGCGGCCGAGCCCGCCACGGGATCTCCGGCCGACCCGTCCCGCCCGGGAGACGGGACCGGTCTTGCCGGGGACAAGGCGGAGGCCTGACGGCCGCCCCCCTCGAGCCGGGGGGCACCGGGATCGAGAGGCTCCTTCGAGGCGCCTGCGTGCTCGCGGGACGGGCCCCGGGGGGATGAGCGCCCCGGCGCCCGCGCCCTCCGATGACGCCGGCGATCGCTTGCAGAAGTTCCTGGCCCGGGCGGGGGTGGCATCCAGGCGGGAGTGCGAGACGCTCATCACGGCCGGCCGGGTCCAGGTGAACGGTCGTGTGGTGACGACCCTGGGGACGCGTGTCCGGCCCGGCCGGGATCGGATCCAGGTGGACGGGCAGGCGGTGCGGACCGAGGGGGCGGTCACCCTCATGCTCCACAAACCGGCCGGATACATCACCTCGCTGGCGGATCCGCAGGGCCGCCCGGTGGTGATGTCGCTCCTGCCGCAGGCGGGGATGCCGAGGCTGTTCCCGGTCGGCCGGCTGGACTGGGACACCGAGGGGTTGCTCCTGCTCACCAACGACGGCGAGCTGGCAAACTTCCTGACCCATCCGCGGCACCGGGTGCCCAAGGTGTATCACGCCAAGCTGAAGGGGCGCATGGGCAACGAGGACCTGGGGCGCCTGCTCCACGGGGTGATCTGCGACGGCGAGCGGCTGGTGGCCGCCTCGGCGGAGTTCATGCATCCGACCAGGGAGAACACCTGGGTGGCCATCAGCATCGAGCAGGGACGGAATCGCCAGGTCCGTCGCATGTGCGAGGCCATCGGCCACCCCGTCCTCAAGCTGACGCGGGTGGCCGTGGGACCGCTGCGTCTCGGGTCGCTGCCCCGCGGCCAGTGGCGCCCCCTCACGCCGGCCGAGCTCGGCGGCCTGGCGGCGCTGCGGCAACAAAGACCTTGATCCTCCCCGACCCCCCGGCTATCATGCAGAGGAGAGAAGCGGAACGAGGCCCCGGATGCGGATTGCCGACCTGCGCGCGAAAATCGACGAGATCGATTCCCAGATCCTGCAGCTCCTGAACCGGCGGGCGGAGCTGGCGATCGAGGTCGGTCGCATCAAGGCGGAGCAGCAGCTCACGGTTCACGTCCCGCAGCGCGAGGAGGAGATCTACGCGCGTCTGGCCGCGGTCAACCCGGGGCCGTTTCCCTCGCAGGCGCTGCGGCCGGTATTCCGGGAGGTGATCTCGGCCTGCCTCTCCCTGGAACACCCGCTCCGGGTGGCCTACCTGGGGCCGCCGGCCACCTTCTCCCACCTGGCCGCCATGGAACGCTTCGGCCTCTCGGCCCGGTTCCTGGCCATGCGCAGCATCGCCGAGGTCTTCGCCGAGGTGGAGAAGAGCAACGCCGACTTCGGCGTGGTCCCGGTGGAGAACTCCACCGAGGGGGTGGTGAGTCACACGCTGGACATGTTCGTGGACTCCGGCCTGCTGATCTGCGGGGAGGTGGTGGTGGAGGCCACGCTGCATCTGCTGAGCAACGCGGAGAGCCTGGCCGACATCCGCCAGATCTACTCGCACCCCCACGCCCTGGCGGAAGCGCGCAAGTGGCTGGAGCGCAATTCTCCCCGGATCCCGGTGGTGGAAACCGGGAGCACGAGTGCCGCGGCCGAGACGGCCGCATCCGAGCCGGGGGCGGCCGCCATCGCCTCCGAGCTGGCGGCGAATCTCTACGGGCTCCGCATCCTCCAGCGGCGGATCGAGGATCACCCCAACAACCTCACCCGCTTCCTGGTCATCGGCCGGAAGGCCGCCGAGCCCAGCGCGGCCGACAAGACCTCCATCCTGTTTTCCATCAAGGACCGGGTGGGGGCGCTCTGCCGCATGCTCAAGCCGTTCGCGGAGCAGCAGATCAACCTGACCAAGATCGAGTCCCGGCCCTCCAAGAAGAAGGTGTGGGAGTACATCTTCTACGTCGATTTCGAGGGACACGCCAGCGAGCCCCGCATCCAGGAGGCCCTGGAGTCCCTCAGGGACGAGTGCGTCTTCCTCAAGGTGCTGGGCTCCTACCCCACGACTCACCCCCCCAGGGAGGCCTGACCCAGGGCAATGAAAAAGCCCAATGACCAATGACAAATGACCAATGGCAGATATCATGCGGGGAACGTGACTGTCGGCGCGCTCCGCGTGCCCACCAGCATTGGTCATTGAGATTTGGTCATTGGTCATTCGACAATGAGGTGACGCGTTGAGCCGTTCCATCCAGGAGCTCGCCTGCCCGTATCTGCAGGGCCTCATCCCGTACTCCCCCGGCAAGCCCATCGAGGAAGTGGAACGCGAGCTCGGCATCGCCGGCTCGGTGAAGCTCGCCAGCAACGAGAATCCCCTGGGCCCGTCCCCCAGGGCCCTCCAGGCCCTCGCCGGGGCCCTGGCGGACGTCCACCGCTACCCGGACGGGGGCGGCCACCGCCTGCGCCAGGCCCTGGGCAGTCACTGGGACGTCCCGCCCGACTGGGTGATCCTGGGGAACGGCTCCAACGAGCTGCTCACGCTGGTGGGCCGGTGCTTCCTCATGCCCGGGGACGAGGTGGTGTACGCTAAGCAGGCCTTCGTCGTGTACGACATGGTGGCGCAGGTCACGGGGTCCACGAAGGTGGCGGTCCCCTTGACGGACCTCACCCACGACCTGGACGCGATGCAGGCGGCCATCACGGCCCGCACCAAGATGGTCTTCCTCGCCAACCCGAACAATCCGACGGGGACCGCCGTGCCGGTGCGGGGCCTGGAGGCCTTCCTCGCCGCCGTGCCGCCCGACGTCGTCGTGGTGCTGGATGAGGCGTACTACGAGTATCTGGCGGAGGGCCTTCGACCCGACGCCCTCCGGTTCGTGCGCCAGGGCCGGCTGCTCCTCACGCTGCGGACCTTCTCCAAGATCTATGGCCTGGCCGGGCTCCGCATCGGGTACGGCATCGGACCCGCGCCGCTCATCGCGCTGCTCAACCGCGCCCGGGAGCCGTTCAACACCAACAGCCTGGCGCAGGCCGGAGCCACCGCGGCCCTCCAGGACGCCGAGCACGTGTCGAGGACCCTGGCGGTCACGGAGCGGGGTCGGGCTTTTCTCGCGGACCGCTGCCGGGCCCTGGGCCTCCACGTCGTGCCCGGTGTGGCCAACTTCCTGCTGGTGGACGTCGGGCGATCGGGTCCCGCCACCGCGGACGCCCTGCTCAAGCATGGGGTGATCGTCCGCCCCATGGCGGGCTACGGCTTTCCCACGCACCTGCGGATCAGCGTGGGGACGGATGCGGAGAACCAGCGGTGCATCGCCGCACTGAAGGCGGTACTCGAGGATGGCGTCTAGCGCCGATACCGCTCACATGAGGATTTTCCCATGATCATCGTCCTGCGGCCGCGCGCCACCGAAGAGGAGGTGGCCCAGGTCTGCCAGCGGATCGAGGCGCTGGGGCTCACCCCGCACCTGTCGCGGGGCGTGGAGCGGACCATCATCGGTGCCATCGGGGACGAGCGCATCCTGCTGGACAAGGCGATCGAGGCCCTCCCCATGGTGGAGAAGGTCCTCCCCATCGTCAAACCCTACAAGCTGGCGAGCCGTGAGTTTCACCCCGAGAACAAGGTAGTCGACGTGAGCGGGGTCCCGGTCGGGGGCCGCCGGCTGGCGGTGATCGCGGGACCGTGCTCCGTCGAGAGCCGGGACATGCTCCAGGAAGTGGCCAAGGAGGTGCAGGCCGCCGGCGCTCATCTGCTCCGCGGCGGGGCCTTCAAGCCCCGCACGTCCCCGTACGCCTTCCAGGGATTGGGGGAGGAGGCGCTTCGCTATCTGGCCGAGGTCAAGCGCGAGACGGGGATGCCCGTGGTGACCGAGCTGATGGATCCCCGCGAGACGCCCGTGGTCCTTGAATATGCGGACGTGATCCAGGTGGGGGCCCGCAACATGCAGAACTTCCGCCTGCTGAAGGAGCTGGGCACCCACCAGACCCCGGTCCTGCTGAAGCGCGGGATGAGCTCCACGGTTCGCGAGTTGCTCATGTCGGCGGAGTACATCATGTCCGAGGGCAACTACAACGTGATCCTCTGCGAGCGGGGCATCCGGACGTTCGAGGATGCCACGCGGAACACGCTGGACCTCTCGGCCGTCCCGGTGCTGAAGCAGCTCACCCACCTTCCCGTGATCGTGGACCCGAGCCACGGCACGGGCAAGTGGGAGCTGGTCGCCCCCATGGCGCTGGCCGCCGTCGCCGCCGGCGCGGACGGGATCATGGTGGAGGTCCACCCCCGCCCGGCGGAGGCCCTCTCCGACGGGCCGCAGGCCCTCCTGCCCTCGCGGTTCCGGCAGCTCATGACCGACCTCGGCAAGGTGGCGGAGGCGGTGGGGCGGACCCTGTGAACAAGAGCGTTCGGCTGTTCGGAAAATCATGACAAATTCGAAATTCGAAATTCGAAATTCGAAATCGGCCCCGCCCCTGTTCCGCGAGATGGCGATCATCGGCGTGGGGCTGATCGGGGGGAGCCTCGGCCTCGCGGCCAGGAAGGCGGGGCTGGTGGAGAGCGTGGTGGGGGTGAGCCGGGACCCCCTGAATCGGCAAGCCGCCCTCGACCGGGGGTTGGTGGACCGGGCAACGGCGGACCTCGGCGAGGCCCTCCGCCGGGCGGACCTGGCGGTCCTGGCTGTCCCGGTGCACGCGATCACGGCCCTCCTGCCGGAAGTGGCCCGGCGGGGGAACGGCGGGTGCCTCGTGACCGACGTGGGGAGCGTGAAGGGATCCATCCTCCTGGCGGGGGATGCGGCGTTCCCGGACGGTCGCTTCGTGGCCGGCCACCCCATCGCGGGACGGGAGAAGTCGGGGCCCGCGGCCGCGCGGGCGGACCTCTTCGAGCAGGCGAACTGGATCCTCACCCCGAGCCCGCGCACGCGCCCCGAGGCGGCGGATCGGGTGGCGGCGCTGTGGCGCGGGGTGGGGGCGACGGTCGTCACGATGGAGGCGGCCCGGCACGACGAGATCTTCGCCACGGTGAGCCACCTGCCGCACCTGGTGGCCTACGCCCTCATGGATGCCGTGCTGGGGATGGAGGACGGCGGCGAGCGGCTGAGATTCTCGGCGGGGGGCCTCCGGGATTTCACCCGCGTGGCGGGGAGCGATCCCATCATGTGGCGGGATATCTTTCTGATGAACCGGGACCCGCTGCTGCGGGTCCTCCACGAGTACCAGGCGGCGCTCGCGCAATTGGAGCACGCCATCCGGACCGGGGACGGGGAGGGGCTGGTCGCCAGGCTCTCCCGGGCCCGGGTCGCACGGGAGGAGATCGCGCATCGTCCGTAACGCGTTGAATGACGGCGGGCCGGAGACGGCGTTCCTGGTGGGTATCGTCCGACCCCGACAGCCGCGCTGGGAGGCGGAGGATTCCCTGGCCGAACTGGTGCAGCTCGCCCGTTCGGCCGGGGCGCGGGTGGTGGACACCGTCCTCCAGGAGCGGGATCGGCTGGAGCCGCGCTACCTCATCGGGAAGGGCAAGGCGGAGGAGGTTCGCGGACGCTGCACCGGGGTGGACCTCGTGAT
This sequence comes from Methylomirabilis sp. (SeqCode), assembly GCA_035455275.1. Taxonomy (GTDB): domain Bacteria; phylum Methylomirabilota; class Methylomirabilia; order Methylomirabilales; family 2-02-FULL-66-22; genus 2-02-FULL-66-22. The sequence continues at coordinate 9,989 of DATIFO010000016.1, forward strand.
CATGGACGAGGAGCTGTCCGGGTCGCAGCAGCGCAACCTGGAGCAGCTCCTGGGCCGCCGGGTGGTGGACCGCACGGGGCTGATCCTCGACATCTTCGCCCAGCGTGCCCAGAGCCGCGAGGGGAAGCTGCAGGTGGAGCTGGCGCAGCTCGATTACCTCCTCCCCCGACTTGCCGGGGCCTGGACCCATCTGGAGCGTCTGGGCGGCGGCATCGGGACGCGGGGTCCGGGTGAGACCCAGCTCGAATCGGACCGGCGGCGCATCAAGACCCGCATGGCCAAGATCCGCAAGGACCTGGAGCAGGTGCGGCGGCATCGCGCGCTCCTGCGCAGGCCGCGGCGCAAGGTCCCCTTCCCCATCCTGGCCCTGGTGGGCTACACGAATGCGGGGAAGTCGGCCCTGATGAACGCCCTCACCCACGCGGACGTGGCGGTGCTGGATCGGCTCTTCGCCACGCTGGACCCGACGCTCCGCCGCGTCATCCTGCCGGGTGACCGGGTGGCGCTGCTGTCGGATACGGTGGGCTTCATCCGCAAGATTCCGCACCAGCTCGTGGCCGCCTTCCAGGCCACGCTGGAAGAGATCCAGGAGGCGACCGTCCTGCTGCACGTGGTGGACGTGAGCCATCCCCACGCCCAGCTCCAGCAAGAGGCGGTGGAGGCGGTGCTGGGGGAGCTGGGGCTGGCCGATCGTCCCACGATCCTGGTCTTCAACAAGATCGACCGTCTCGACCACGCTCCCAGCGCGTGGCGTCCGGGCAGCAGGCGCGTGGCCACCTCGGCCAAGACGGGGGCCGGGCTGGACAACCTGCTCCGGGAGATCGTGACCTGCCTTGACGAGGGGGCCGTCCCGGCCGCCGCCGCGTCCGTGGAGAGGTTCGAGGCATGAGGTGGGCCAGGTGCTGACCCTCGCGAACCGCCTGACGATCCTCCGGATCCTGATCACCCCGGTCATCACGGTGCTGCTCCTGTACCGGCAGACCGCGGCTGCCCTGGCGCTGTTCCTGCTGGCCGGGATCACCGACGGCCTGGATGGGTTCGTGGCCCGCTCCCGCAAGCAGAAGACGACCCTGGGGATGGTCCTGGACCCGGTGGCGGACAAGCTCCTCCTCACGTCGGCCGTGGTGACCCTGACGATCCTGAAGGAGCTGCCGCGCTGGTTCACGATCATCCTGGTGAGCCGGGACGTGCTGCTGATCGGCGGTTCCGTCATCCTCTACATGTTCCTGGGAAAGATCGCCACGCCCCCGTCGCGGCTCGGCAAGACGACCACCGGCTTTCAGCTCGTCACGGTGCTGTGCGCCATGCTGGATAATTACCTGCCGGACCTGAATCCCGTCATCTTCCCGCTGACCGTTGTGACCCTGGCGCTCACGGTGGCCTCGGGCCTGGACTACATCTATCGGGGCGCGCGACTCTTGAACGACCAGTGATGGACGCGCGAGCGCGCCGGGGCCTGCGGGTCGGGGCGGTCCTCGGGTGCGCCCTGGCCCTCGTCCTGATCTATCAGCTCCGGGGACTCCTTCTCCTGATCCTCCTGGCCTTCGTCCTGGCGTACGTGCTGGACCCGCCGGTGACCAGGCTGGCGGGCATCCTGGGCGGGCGCGGGCGGGCCATCCTCGCGGTGGCGGTGGCGCTCGTGCTCCTCGGGGGGGTGCTGGTGGCGGCGCTGGGCCCGCGTGTGGCCGCCGAGTTTCGCTGGGCGGCGGCCACGCTGCCGGGGAAGGCGGCTCAGACCTACGGGGATGCGGTCCCCCTCCTCCAGGCGAGGCTCGGCATCCAGTTGCCGGCCACGCTCCCCGAGGCCGCGCGGGAGCTGTGGGGACTTCGTGGGGGATGGGGTCCCTGGCTCACCGAGCGGGCCCAGGCGTTCCTGGCAGGCGCGGCCTCGAGTGTGGGTGGTCTCGTCACCGCAGTCCTGGACCTCCTCATCGTTCCCGCGTTCTGGATCTTCTTTCTTCAGGAGGGACCGGGGGTGAAGGCCCGGCTGCTCGGGCGGCTGCCCGAGGCGCGACGAGCCTGGGTGGAGCGGGTCATCGCGGACATGGATGACGCCCTGCGCCAGTACGTGCGCGGTCAGGCCACGGTCTGCGCCGTGGTGGCCGTCCTGCTGGGCGTGGGCCTGAGCCTCACCGGGATGAAGCTGGCGATCGTGCTGGCGGTGGCATCCGGGGTGGCGACGTTCATCCCGTACTTCGGCCCGATGCTCTCGGGAGCCACGGCCGTGCTCCTGGCCATCCTGGAGTTCGGCGACGTGTCCCACGGCCTGCTGGTCGGGGCGGTGTACGGGGCGGCGTACGGGGTGGAGGCCTTCGTGATCACCCCCAGGATCATCGGTCACCGGATCGGACTGCACCCCCTGGTGGTGATGGTCGTCGTCCTGGCCGCCGGTCAGGTCCTGGGTGTCTGGGGAATCTTGTTTGCCGTTCCGGCCGCCGCGGTCCTGCGGGTCCTGATCCCGGAATTGTGGGTGCTTGTCCAGCAAATGCAAGCGCAGGTGTAAGCACAATACTGCTCACATATGGCTCGAGATTGCCGTCGCACTGGTGCAAATCCCCCCGTTCCCCCCTTTGTCAAAGGGGGGCGGAGGGGGGATTTGACCTGGCAGACGGCCGGTGTTGACAACAATGGGTGTAAGCATCAAGCCGTTGACGATTCATGCGGTCGAGCCGGGGAGCCCGGCTGCCGGGGCCGGGGTGGCACCGGGGGCCCTCCTCGTGAGCCTGAACGGCCGGGCGGTGCAGGACGCCCTGGAGCTCCGCTTCCTGGAGACGGCCCAGCGCGTGGATCTTGTGTGGCGGGATGGGGACGGGACGGAGCATCGGGCCCGCCTGATGAAGCCGGAGGACCTCCCGCTGGGCCTGGACGTGGACCCGCTCAAGATGCACGCGTGCAACAACAAGTGCGCCTTCTGCTTCGCGCACCAGAATGCGCGGGGGATGCGCCGGGCGTTGTATTTCAAGGACGACGACTACCGGTACTCCTTCCTGAACGGCAACTTCGCCACCCTCACGAACCTCACCCAGGCCGACGTGGGCCGCATCCTGGAGCAGCGGTTGAGCCCCCTCTACATCTCGGTCCACGCCACCGACTGGGCGCTCCGCAATCGGCTCCTGGGCAACCCCGACGCCCCGGACGTCCTGGCCCAGATCGAGCGGTTCGCGGCGGGCCGCATCTGCATGCACACCCAGGTGGTCCTGTGTCCGGGGATCAACGATGGCCTGCACCTGGCGAAGACCCTGGAAGACCTGAGCCGGTTCCACCCCTTCGTCCAGACCGTGGCCCTCGTCCCCGTGGGGCTCACGCAGTACCGCGAGAAGCTCCCGGTGCTCCGCTCCCCGGACCCGGTCTACGCTCGCGGCCTCCTCGCCTGGGCCGAGCCGTGGCGGCGGCGATTCCTCGGGGAGCTGGGGACTCGGCTGGCTTTCCCCTCCGACGAGTTCTACCTGCTGGCGGCGCGGCCCTTCCCGGCGGGCCGGACCTACGAGGGCTATCCACAGCTCGGCAACGGGGTGGGGGGCTGCCGGAAGTTCCTGGACGAATTCCGGAGACGAGAGCGCAGGCTGCCCTCGGCGTCGCCGGGTCGCCGGCTGACGGTGGTCACGGGGACCCTGGCTGCCCCCGTCCTCGCCAGCGCCATCGCGCGCCTGAACCGCATCGAAGGATTGCAGGTCGAGATGATCCCCGTGGTGAACCGGTTCTTCGGCGGGTCGGTGACCTGCGCCGGCCTCCTCACCGGGTCCGACATCCTCAAGACGCTGGAGCCGCGGCGGGAGCATCTTGGAGATGCCATCCTGATTCCGTCCGTCGCATTCAAGGACGAAGAGGACATCTTCCTGGATGATCTGCCGCGTCGAGAGCTCGCGTACCACTTCGACCGCCCCGCCCTGCGCGCCGAATCCTCCGCCCGCGGGCTGGTCGACGCGACCCTCACGTGGTCGGATGGGGGCTGCGCGTCCTAACCCCAATAGCATTCACATAAGGCTCGAGAATGGTGTCGCGTTCACGCAAATCCCCCCGTCCCCCCCTTTGTCAAAGGGGGGAGAGGGGGGATTTCGTCCTCCCTTTTCCCCTCCTGGTAGAAGGCGGGGATGAGTGGCGGGAAGGCCGAACGTAGGTGTCCGCGAGAACGCAAAGCAACCTCCGAGACGCAACGGCCCGGACAACAACCGCGGAGACGGATCATGCGGCGAGCGATCATTCATCTCAGGCAGGCGGATCCAGTCCTCGGGGAGATCATCGAGCGGGTGGGGCCCTGCAAGCTTCAGTACGCCGAGCCCGACTTTGAGACCATGGTCCGGAGCATCATCTTCCAGCAGCTCAACGGCAAGGCCGCCCGGGCCATCTTCGCCCGGTTCAAGGAGGCGGTCGGGGGCGGATCGCGGATGGCCCCGCACGAGGTCCTCGCCTTGCCCCCCGAGAAGATGCGCGCGCTCGGCCTCTCCCAGCGAAAGGTGGAATATGTCCGGGACCTGGCGGAGAAGACTCGAGCCGGAGTCATCGAGTTCTCCAGACTTGCCCGGCTCCCCGATGAGGACGTGATCGAGCATCTCACGGCCGTCAAGGGTGTTGGGGTGTGGACCGCGCACATGTTCCTGCTCTTTGCCCTCCGCCGGCCCGACATCCTGGCAACCGGGGACTTCGGGATCCGGTCGGCAATCCGGAAGGCCTATCGGCTTCGAAAACTGCCCACCCGGGCCCGGGTGGAAAAGCTGGGGGCGAGGTGGCACCCCCACTGCAGCGTGGCCTGCTGGTACCTCTGGCGGAGCTTCGACACGGTGGTGGGTGTCTGATCACACGAGTGCTGCTCCGGACTTTCCCCTTGGGTTCGCCGTCCGAGGGTGGTACCTTATTGCGCCTGGGGAGAAGTCATGCGCTGTGTCGTGGTCCATTACAACGAGATCGGGCTCAAGGGGAAGAACCAGCCGCTGTTCGTGCGGCGGCTGGAATCCAACGTCTTGCGGGCGACCGAGGGGGCGGGCGTCCGCCAGGTCGTCCCGCAATCGGGACGGATGGCGCTGCTGCTCACCCGGGACGCGAAGTGGGAGGTGATCCGCGAGCGGCTCCGCTCTGTCTTCGGCATCGCCAACTTCTCCCTGGCCGAGCGCGTGGATCTGGACATGGCCAAGCTGAAGGGCGCGGTGGGGCAGGCGCTCGAGGCTCACGCGCTGACCACGTTCAAGGTGTCGACGCGACGGGCGTTCAAGCAGTTCCCCCTCACCTCCGAGGAGGTGAACCGCGAGCTGGGCGCGTTCATCGTGGGGCAGACGCAGGCCAAGGTCGACCTGGAGCATGCCCATCTCACGGTGCACGTCGAGATTCTGCCCCACGACCTCTATTTCTCCTTCGGGAGGGAACAGGGCCCCGGCGGCCTTCCGGTGGGGGTGAGCGGTCGCGTGGTGGCCCTGCTATCCGGTGGTATCGACTCACCGGTGGCTGCTCATCGTGTATTGAAGCGGGGTTGCCAGGTAACCTTCGTCCATTTTCACAGCTTCCCTTTCCTGGACGCAACCTCCCGCGACAAGGCTGTGGAGCTGACACAGTCCTTGACCAGGTTTCAGTTCCAGTCCCGCCTGTATCTGGTGCCTTTCGGGGAGATCCAGCGCGAGGTGGTGGCGGGGGCGCCGGCCCCTCTCCGGGTGGTGCTGTACCGGCGGCTCATGAGCCGGATTGCGGAGCAGATCGCGCGCCGCGAGGGCGCCAAGGCGCTCGTCACGGGGGAGAGCCTGGGCCAGGTGGCCTCCCAGACGCTGGACAACCTGGCCGTGATCGAGGAGGCCGTGGGACTGCCGGTCCTGCGACCGCTGATCGGAAGCGACAAGGAGGAGATCGTCCAGCAGGCCAGAGCGCTGGGAACATACGAGGTCTCCATCATCCCCGACCAGGACTGCTGTCGCCTGTTCGTGCCGCGTCATCCCGCCACCTGCTCGAGCCTGGAGGAGGTGCGCGCGGCGGAATCGCACCTCGACGTCGAGAAGCTGGTGCAGATGGGTCTGGACCAGATGGAGATCCGGGCCTTCGAGTTTCCCGACACGCCCCGTGATCGGAAAACCTTGAACCGCCATGACGCCAAGGTCGCCAAGGAAGCCGGGATTCTCTAAGACCCCATCTTGGCGTCTTGGCGGTTAGGAATTCGGGATCGATCGAGGAAGGATCGCCCGTGGAGCAATTGAAGGAGACGCTACGCGCCGCGCTGGTCGCGGCCCTCGCCAAGGCTGCGGCGGCGCAGGGATGGCCGGACGTGGCCATGCCCGAGGTCGCGTGGGAATATCCGCCCGAGCCGACGTTTGGCGATCTGTCCACCACGCTCAGCTTCGCCCTGGCCAAGCTGGTCCGGCGCAAGCCCCGCGACATCGCCCTCGCGATCCAGCAGGCCTTCACGGCCGATCCCGCGCTGGTGGAGAAGGTGGAGGTGGCCGGCGCGGGATACCTGAACTTCCACGTGGCCAAGCCCTGGTGGCAGGCGATCATCCGGGAGGTCCTGCAGGCCGGGCCTGCCTACGGGCGCGTGCACGTCGGCCGGGGACAGCGGGTCCAGGTGGAGTTCGTCAGCGCCAACCCGACGGGGCCGCTCCACGTGGGCCACGGTCGCGGCGCGGCGCTGGGCGACGCCGTCGCCAGCCTCCTCACGGCGGTGGGCTACCAGGTCGAGCGGGAGTACTACATCAACGACGCCGGGAGCCAGGTGCGCCTGCTGGGGGAATCGGTCTGGGCGCGATTCCGGGAGGCGATCGGGAGGCCGTGCCCGTTTCCCGAGAACGGGTATCACGGGGAGTACGTCCGGGAGCTGGTGCCGCAGGTGGCGGCGGCCCTTCCCGGGCTGGCGGAGCTGGACCCGGAGCAGGCCATTCCGGCCTGCGCGGAACAGGCGTCGCAGATCCTCCTCACGGAGATCCGGGCGGACCTCCAGGCCTTCGGCATCACGTTCGATTGCTGGTTCTCGGAAAAGAGCCTCTTCGAGAACGGCGAGGTGGAGGCAGCCCTGGCGTCGCTACGCGCCGGGGGGTATCTGTACGAGGACGGGCAGGCGATCGGTTTCCGGGCCAGCGACTTCGGGGACGAGAAGGACCGCATCCTCATCCGCAGCACGGGGGAGCCGACCTACTTCACCTCGGACATCGCCTATCACGCCAACAAGATCCGTCGGGGGTTCTCCCGGATCATCAACATCTGGGGGGCCGATCACGGCGGCTACATCCCCCGGGTGAAGGCGGCCATCAAGGCCTTCGGGCACGACCCCGAGATCCTGACGGTCCTCCTCCTCCAGATGGTCCGCGTCCTGCGCGGGGGCGTGCCGGTGCCCATGTCGAAGCGGACCGGCCAGTTCATCGAGCTGCGCGAGGTGGTCAGCGAGGTCGGGAAGGACGCGGCCCGGTTCCTCTTCCTCACGCGGCGATCGGAGTCGCAGCTCGACTTCGACATCGAGGTGGCGAAGCGCCAGAGCATGGACAACCCGGTCTTCTACGTGCAGTACGCCCACGCCCGGGCCTGCAGCATGGCCCGGAAGGCGGCGGAGGCGGGCATCGCGGGTCCCTACACCGATGCGGAGCTGTCCATGCTGACGCTCCCGGAAGAGCTGGCCATCATGCGGCATCTGGCCATCTACCCGGAGCTGGTGCTGAGTGCGGCCCAGGCCCACGAGCCCCATCGGCTCACCACCTACTTGCAGGAGCTGGCTGCGACCTTCCACGGATACTTCACGCGCTACAAGGACAGCGAGGAGCGGGTCATCTCCGGGGACCGGGACCTCAGCCGGTCCCGGCTCGCCATGGTGGCCGCCGTGCGCCAGGTCGTGGCCAACGGCCTCGCCCTCCTGGGTGTCTCGGCGCCCGAGCGAATGTAACGCCCGCCTCACGCAGAGACGCAGAGGCGCAGAGCAGAGGGATGGAGTTGGAAATCTGCGTAATCTGCGGATAAGTTGAAGTCAGGATCGGAGCGCGAATGGTTCAGGTGCGGAAACAGTTGCGCGGGATGTTTGCGCAGGTGCGGGAGTTCCTCCTCGGGGAGGGCTCGCGGAAGCTTGCGACGGTCCAGACCAACGCCCGGGGTGATGTGACCAAGGAGTTCGACTATCTGGCGGAGGAACGGATCATCAACTACTGCGCCCGCGAGATCGCGGAGCCGGTCCGGATCCTGACGGAGGAGCGGGGCGAGGTCCGCACGCGGCCGGGGAGGGCGGCCTGGACGCTGATCGTGGACCCGGTGGATGGCTCGGAGAACTTCGGCCGGAGGAACGATGTGTCCTCCGTCTCCCTGGCCTTGCTTCGCGGGGAAGAGACGCCCAGGCCGGAAGAGGTCACGGCCGCACTGGTCGGCGCGATATTCGGCGGCGCGGTGTACGAGGCGGAGAAGGGGAGCGGGGCGTGGCGCAACGGGCAGCCCATCCACCCCTCCGGCGTGACCACGCTGTCGGAGGCCCTCGTGTCCATCGACTTCAACTTCCGGGCGAATGGGGCGGTGTCCCGGCTGTACCGCCTGCTGGCCTCCATCACGGACGCCCGGCGGTTCGGGACCGCGGCCGGGGAGTTCGTGGCCGTGGCCCATGGCGGCGTGGACGCCTACGTGGATGTCCGGGACACGCTGAGCCCCGAGAACTACATGGCCGCCTACCTCATCGTCGCCGAGGCCGGCGGCGTGATCTCGGACCGCTTCGGGAAGCCGCTCGCCCCGATCCAGTCCATGACCCAGGGCCAGAGCATCGTCGCCGCCGCCACCCCCGAATTGCACGC
>DATIFO010000017.1:0-35578 GCA_035455275.1 Methylomirabilis sp. (SeqCode)
GTCGCTGCGTCAGGCTTTCGCCCATTGCGCAATATTCCCCACTGCTGCCTCCCGTAGGAGTCTGGGCCGTGTCTCAGTCCCAGTGTGGCCGGTCACCCTCTCAGGTCGGCTACTGATCGTCGCCTTGGTAGGCCGTTACCCCACCAACTAGCTAATCAGCCGCAGGCCCATCCTTCAGCGAGAGCTGCTTTCGCTCGCCCCCTTTGATCCCCCGGGGATGTCCCCAGGGGGTGTCATCTGGTATTAGCCCCGCTTTCGCGGGGTTATTCCTGACTGAAGGGCAGGTTACCCACGTGTTACTCACCCGTTCGCCGCTTTACTCATCCCCTTGCGGGAACTTTCTCGCTCGACTTGCATGTGTTAGGCACGCCGCCAGCGTTCGTTCTGAGCCAGGATCAAACTCTCCGAGAAATTGGATTCTCTCTTTCGAGAGATCTCGGACCACCCCGCCCATGCGGACGGGTGTGGAATTGCGCGTGTGTCCACCCACAAGCCAGTAGCAATGATATTCGGTTGTCAGAGAACAAAAGTGGCGGGCGCTTTTGCCTCCCGCCACTACTCATAATCTAGAACGTTGGCACCGCTCAGTCAAGGTCTGCATCCGCAGACCATTCCGGGCGGTGGAACTGTACTTTTACCGGAGTCCCGACTGGATGTCAAGAACTTTTTTGACCTGGAGCAGAAGACCAGCCCTCGGCCTACGCCGTAGCCGTCCTGCGGACCCGGATGAACCGTCGCTTGCCCACCTGGAGCCGCCGTTCCCTCTCCAGCGAAACGTGGAAGTCCCGGTTCGACACCGGTTCCCCGTCAATTCTAATCCCACCCTGTTTAATCAGACGACTCGCCTCTGAACTGCTCGGCACCGCCCCGGAGAGGGTGAGCAGCCGAACGATCTGTATGCTCCCATCCTTGTCCAAGGCATCCGCAGGCGGGATGAAGATCGGCGCGTCGGCCGGGAAGACCCGCTCGGAGAAGGTGTCGCTGAACTTGCGGGCCGCCGCTTCCGCCGCCTCGACAGAATGGTACAGGGCAACCAAGGCCCCGGCCAGGCGCATCTTCGCGTCCCGGGGATGCACGCTCGCGTCGGCCAGTCCTTCTCTCAACGCCTCCAGTTCTGCCCGCGGGATCGCCGTGGCCAACTCCATGTATCGCAGGATCAGCGTGTCAGGAATGGACATTGTTTTTCCGTAGATTGTCTGAGCAGGCTCGTCGATGCCGATGTAGTTCCCCAGGCTCTTGCTCATCTTCTGGATGCCGTCCAGGCCCTCCAATATAGGCAGCGTCATGATAACCTGCGGGTCCTGTCCGTACTCCCGCTGCAGCTCCCGCCCCACAAGCAGGTTGAACTTCTGGTCGGTCCCGCCAAGCTCCACATCGGCGTTGAGTGCCACCGAGTCATACCCCTGCAGCAGCGGATACAGGAACTCGTGAATGCTTATGGGGCGCCCCTCCGCGAATCGCTTCTGGAAGTCATCACGCTCCAGCATCCGGGCGACGGTCCACCTGGCGGCGAGCTTGATGATGCCTTCGGAACCCAAGCTCCTCCCCCAGCGGCTGTTGTAGTCAATGACGGTCCGTTGGGGATCCAGGATCTTGAAGATCTGTCGCTTGTAGGTCTCGGCGTTTTGCTGGATCTGTTCGGTCGTCAGCGGTTTCCGAGTCTCGGATCGGCCACTGGGATCGCCGATCATTCCCGTGAAGTCCCCGATGAGGAAGATGACATCGTGTCCGAGTTCTTGAAATTCCCGAAGCTTGTGTATGACCACGGTGTGGCCGATGTGCAGATCGGGCGCCGTGGGATCCAGGCCCAGCTTCACCCGGAGCGGGACCCCGGTCGCCAGGGACCGGCGAAGCTTCTGGCGCAGCTCCTCTTCCACCAAGAGGTCCACGGTTCTGGCCTTGAGGATGCCGAGCTGCCGTTGCGCCTCTTGATCGAGATCCATGGGGTAGACTCCGTTTCCACTTCCCGTGGCGACCGGAGTTTGTACCACAGCGGTCGCCAGGCCGCAACCAAAAAGGCGCTCGCGGACGCCAGGAGACGGGCCGCCGGACCGACGGGTCATTCGCTTTCCATGATGCGACCCCTGTGCTATAGTTCACCCGTTATGCCTTCCCCAAGACATCCCCGCGCATCCCCGGGCACCCGACAGGCCTCCTGGCGGCGATTGGTCGTCACCTGCCTCTGGTCGGTGGGAATCCTCCTGATCGTCGCCCTCGGGGCGGCCGGCGGGATCCTTGCGGGCTATCTCCGTGACCTCCCCAGTCTGGACGGGCTCGAGGAGTACCAACCCAGCATCGTCACCACCCTGTATAGCGATCAGGACGAACCCTTCGCTTCGTTCTACGAGCAGCGACGGATTCTTGTCCCGATCGCCAAGATCCCCACCCAGCTCAAGCAGGCGGTGCTCGCCGTCGAGGATTCCCAGTTCTACGAGCATCACGGCCTGTCGCCCCGGGCCATCGTTCGTGCCATGATCATGAACCTCCTGGCTCGACGCAAGGCCCAAGGAGCGAGCACCATCACCCAGCAACTCGCCCGTGTGCTGTTCCTCACCCCGGAGAAGAGCCTCGCCCGCAAAGTGAAGGAGGCGCTCCTGGCGGTCGAGATCGAGAAGCGATATCCCAAGGACAAGATCCTCGAGCTGTACTTCAACCAGGTCTATTTCGGTCATGGTGCCTACGGGGTCGAGGCGGCGGCGCAGACCTATTTCAAGAAATCCGTGGGAGAGCTTACTCTGCCCGAAGCGGCCATGCTCGCCGGGCTCCCGAGTGCACCCAACCGGTTCTCTCCGATCGTCGACCCCGCTCGCGCTCGCCGCCGGCGCGATCACGTCCTGAACCGCATGGTCAATCAGAAGGTCGTCACCCGGGCCCAGGCCGACGCGGCCTCACGAACCGCCTTCGATGAAACGCTCTTCACGCGAAGCCGGACCTTTGCCCCCTATTTCGTGGAGCACGTCCGCCAGACTCTCGAGGACACGTACGGCGCCTTCGCGCTCTACAACAACGGTCTGAAGGTGTATACCACCCTCAACCTGAAGATGCAGCGCGCGGCGGAGGAGGCCTTGGTGGGTGGCCTGCGCGACATCGATAAGAGTCGCGGCTATCGTCGAGCCTCGCCAAGAGGGGTGGAGACCGCGCGCGTGCGGGTAGGGATGTACTCACCCCGCGTCGGCGAGATCCTGGCGGGGACCGTCCTCAAGGTGAAGGCCAAGTCCCTGGAGGTTCAGCTCGGCCGGTACCGCGGGGAGGTTTCCCTCGACAGCGCCAAGTGGGCCAAGCTCACCAACCCATCAGAGGTGTCCCGCGAGGGGGCGCCGATTCTCGTCCGGGTCCTGTCGGTGGACGAACGGCGGAAGGCCGTGGAGCTGGCTCTGGAGCAGGATCCGGAAATCGAAGGGGCGTTCGTGGCCCTCGATCCCCGCGACGGAGGGATCCGCGCCATGATCGGCGGATACGATTTCGAGCGGAGCAAGTTCAACCGGGCCACCCAGGCCAGACGACAACCCGGGTCCGCCTTCAAGCCATTTGTATACGCCGCCGCGTTCGACCGCGGCTTCACCCCGTCGACGATCATCGAGGACTCGCCGATCAGCTTCCATTTCCGGGTTGCGGACAAGGTGGTCGAATGGACTCCGGAAAACTATGACCGGAAATTTCACGGGCCGACCACCCTTCGTCGGGGACTCGAGAATTCCGTGAACGTCGTCACGGTGAAGCTGATGGACCGGGTGGGAGTTGACCATGTCATCCGGATGGCCCACCAAATGGGTATCGAGAGCGAGCTCCGGCGTGAGGTGGCCTTGGCCCTGGGGGTGTCCGAGGTCACCCCCTTGGAGCTGGTCTCCGCCTACGGGGCCCTGGCCAACGGCGGGGTCCGGGCGGAGCCGTTCGCCATCCGCAAGGTGACCGACAGCCAGGGACGCACCCTGGAGACGCACCTGGCCGAGCCGAAGGAGGTCATGCGTCCGGAGACGGCCTATGTCCTGGTGAATGTGATGAAGGGGGTCGTGGAGCGCGGCACCGCGGCCCGCGCCCGCGTCTTGCGGAGACCCCTGGCCGGGAAAACAGGCACCAGCTCCGAGGCCACGGATGTGTGGTTTGTCGGATTCACCCCCAACCTGGTTGCGGGCGTGTGGATCGGGTACGATGTGAAGCGCTCGCTGGGCTCGGCGGAAACGGGCGGTCGAATGGCCCTGCCCCTCTGGATCGAATTCATGCAGAAGGTCCTGGCCGACGTCCCGCCCGAGGACTTCACAGTCCCGGACAACGTGGTCGGGATGCCGGTGAACCCCGTCACCGGTCGGCCGGCCTCTCAAGACGAGCGGGGCGCGATCATGGAATACTTCATCCGGGGAACCGAGCCCACGGGACTGGAGATGACGGCGTCGTCCCCACCTCCCGTCGGTCCCCCTGTCGTTCCCCCGGCCGCGGCGGCAACAGTTCCGTCTGGGCCGGTCGGTGGACCCATTCCAGCGGGACCCAGCGCGGTCGCACCCAGGATCCCCAATACCACATCACCCGTGGCACCCGGTTCTCAGGTCGCCCTGCCAACCGGTGCCGCCCCAGCCGGTGCCGCCCCCGCTCGCCCCAGAATACCGGTCGCCCCACCGCCGCCGAGTGACCGGTAGGGGACTGCCGACTTCCAGGCGAGGCGGCATCACGCCGCCATGGATGACCGCGTCACGATCGAGACGATATCCGATGCGGCGTGGGGACGGGCCAGATGCATGACGGCCTGTTGCATCCGGGCGAAGCGGGCTTCGTCCCCAAGGAGCGTATCGATCTTCCACCCCAGGGCTGGCAGATTGTTGCAGCGGATGGCGGCACCCTCCTCCAGGAAGTGGTCGCTGTTCCGCTCTTCCTGACCCGGGATGGGATTCACGAGGACCAGGACCAGGCCGCGCGCCAGCGCCTCCGAACTTGTCAGGCCACCGGCTTTTCCCACCAACAGATCGGCCGCACTCATCCACCGGTCCATTTCCGTGGTGTAGCCGAGGACCCTCATCGGGTGCACCACGCCCTGAACCCCGTTCAGCCGGCGCTCCAGGGCTGCATTCCTCCCGCAGACGACGACGAGCTGCACCGGCCGCCGAATCGCGTGGAGAGCCCGCACCAGGGACTCGATCGGTCCCATGCCGAACCCCCCCGCGGAGACGAGGATTGTTGTGCGATCGAGTTCCAGGCCCAGCTGAAGCCGCATCTCGCGCTTGGGCGTCGGCACGGCAAAGGCGGAATCGATGGGGATGCCGGTCACGTGGATCGTCTCGGGAGGGATCCCCAGCGCCGCCAGGTGGACCTTCGTCTCCTCGCACGCCACGAAGTACCAGTCCACATCGCGATACAGCCACATCGCGTGCGCGTCGAAATCTGTCACCACGACGCCCACGGGGACATGCAGGACCCTCCTCTTCCGCAGATAGACGAGGATCTCTGCGGGCAGGAAGTGCGTGCAGATGGCGAGGCTGGGGTTCTCCCGCTGGAGGAGCCTGACCAGCGGGCGGGTGTTGAGCCGGTCCAGGGTCAACCGACGCTTCTCGAATCGCCAGGGGCGGTCCAGCGCGTGGTACAGATATCCGAGAAGCTGGGGCTGGCGGTTGACCAGCTCCACATAGAGATCGGAGTAGACCCGCCGGAAGAGCGGGTTCGTGTGCTTGAGGACCTCCACATGCCTCGCCGGGATTCCCTGAAGACGGAAGGCGCTCACCAGGGCCTCGGCGGATCGCACATGACCGGCACCCGCCGCGGCGGACAGCACCATCGCGGAACGTCCGTTCACCGCTTCCCCGAGCATGCTGTCATCCCCTCCCCGCATTGCCGGCCTGCAGGCTCCCCGTTCACACCCGCCCCCTGGTCTCCTGCGCGCTCCGGACGGTAGCGCCGCACGAGCGACTTCAGGTGAACCCAGACATCATTGAAACCGAAGGCTTGCATCTCCGTTTCGGTTTCGGAGCTGGACCATCCATCCACCTCCATGCGATACACCGCCATCACGATACCCGTGCGGTCCTTCCCCTGAGCGCAGTGAACGAAGACGGGCTGGTTCGCCGGATCCCTCATGAGCGCGATCGCCCTCCTCACCGCCCGCGCATCGACCTGCTTGGTGATGCGGATGGGAATCTCGATGGATCGCATGCCCGCCGACTGGATGGCCGCCCTTTCGCCATGCCGGGCCCGAAGATTGATCACGGTTCGGATACCCATCTCTCGAAGCGTGGCGTGGTCTTCCGGCCGAGGTTGAGCGCCGCGGTAGATGCCGGGCGCCACCCTTGCCACGTTCGAGCGCCCCGGCAGGTTGGCAAGCCGCTCGGCGCGGCGGCGGGTGACTGGCAGGAGGGCGAGTGGAGCGGCAGAGGGATCCTGGGCTGCCGCTTCGCGAACAGCAAGCTCCTGGGATGCCGGAGACGATGCTACCGGGATCCCGCCGAGAAGCCCCCCGCGGATCGGCACGAGGAGAGCAAGAATCAGAAGCCAGGAGCACCCTTTCCGCCGACTCATCCATCCCCCCGCACGTGCCATGGCCCCCTTGAAGCGGTGACCCTGCCGTCCTAGTGCCACGCGGGAACCGGCAGGATCACCCCCGCTCCCCAGGCCAGGGGCCGACGACGCGCATCAGGCTTGCGCCAAGCCTTCACCCAGGTCGGTGATGATGTCCTCGGCTTTTTCCAGACCGAAGGACAACCGGATGCCGTTTGGAGCGATCCGACCTCGCCGCTGAGCCTCGGGCGGCAAGGCGGAGTGGGTCATGATGCCGGGGGCCTCAATCAAGGTTCGGATGTTTCCCAGCGAGACGGCCAGGGTGATGCAGTAGGATTGCCTGGCTGCCCAGTTGATCAGGCGCCGGGCACGCACCGGCTCATCCCCGTCCTCGTGAGTCTCGAAGTACAACAGAGTCCCTGGCGCGAACGTGCCGAGCGTGCTCCGCATCTGCTTCTCCGCCAAGGCAAATTGCGGATGGCTGGGGAGACCCGGGTAGTGCACCTTTCCGATCTTCGGATGGTGTTCCAGGAATTCGGCGACCTTGAAAGCGGTGTCGATCTGTCGCTTGGCGCGCAGCGTGAGCGTTGACAGCCCATACACCAGGATCGCCCATCCAGACTTGGGGGACAGCACACCGCCGAAATCCTTCCGGTACATGAAGAGGTCTTCCTCGTAACGCCTCCCGCAGATGACCGCCCCACCCATGTCCGTGCCGAAGCCGCAGATATTCTTCGTCAGCGACTCGATCACCAGGTCCACCCCCCATTCCAGCGGGCGCTGGCAGTACGGAGAAGCGAACGTGTTGTCGATCAGCACATGCACGTGGCGATCGGCGGGACGGCCCGCGTTGATCTCGTCCCGCAACGCGCACAGGGCCCCCAGGTCCACGATCTCCATCGTCGGGTTCGCCGGCGTCTCGCCGTAGATGACCCGAGTCTCGGGACGTATCGCCGCCCGCACACTCTGGAAGTCGGTGAAGTCGCAGAAGGTGGTGGCGATCTGCAGCCGGGACAGCCAGCGCGTCAGCAGGGAGTAGGTGCAGCCATAGATGGTTCCGAATGCGACGATATGGTCCCCGGGTTTCAGCAAGATGCCGAGCGCGGCCGAGATCGCAGCCATCCCCGTGGAAAAGGTGCAGCACACCTCGCCGCCCTCCGCCCTGGCCAAGTCGTCTTCGAGGATGCTGCGAGTCGGCTCGTCCAGCCGGTCATAGATATAGACCGGCTCGGCGTCTTCCTCGGGGCGACGGCCGAACTGCAGGAAGCCGCGTCCCCCCCGCTCCGCCGAGTCCAGCCGGTAGGTCACCGACGAGGAGAGCGGCGGCACCGTGTGATGGCTGAAGTCCCAGCGAGCGGTTTGCGCCTTGCCGTGAATCAGGAAGGTGGACATCCCGACTTTCCGGCCGTCGCCGGCGCCGCTCATGGTGGGATATGCATCCTTGTCCAACTTCTCTTGGGTCATGGTCTCACCTCCAGGAATGCAGCGGGGAACGGTCAGCGACCATCCGTCCTCCCCCGGTCTTCGCAGGCCCGCACGCGAGCCTGCCGTGACCTGGCGTCGTTCAGGGTTGGCCGGGGATGGCCTCCAGCACTCGCCTGAGAAACGCCTCATGGTCCCAAGCGCCTCGCAGTCGTGTCAGCCCAAGGCGGACGACCACGAGATTCCGGGATGGAATGATCGTCACAAACTGCCCTTCATGACCGATCGCATGGAACGTGTCCGCCGGCAGCGCAGACGCGCCCCCATCGCTGCCGCGAAATCCTGGTCGGAGCCGCAACCAGAAGTGCGCGCCGTACATTCCGCGGGGGGCTGCCGGGGTCGGCGTTCGGCTGTATCCAACCCAGCCGGCCGGCAAGACCCGTTCACCCTGCCACATCCCGTCCTGCAGATACAGCAGGCCGAAGCGGGCCCAGTCCCGTGCCGTTGCGTACATGAAGGAGGAACCCACAAAGGTTCCCGAGGCGTCTGGCTCAATGACCGCACTCCGCATGCCGATCCGATCGAAGAGCATCCGCCGGGGAAAGGCCAGGTAGCCCGCATCGCCGCCGCCGACAACTCCACGCAGAAGGCGCGCGATGATGTTGGTATTGCCGCTCGAGTAGTGCCATCGACTCCCTGGTTCTGCCGCCAGGGGTTTCCTGGCCGCATACCCCGCCATGTCGGGAGCGGCCAGCAGCATGAAGGTCACGTCCTCCAGGGGATGGCGATAATCCTCCTCGAATTCCAGACCGCTGGTCATGCGCAGCAGATGATCGAGCGTGATGTTCCGGCGCGGATCTCCCGGCCCCTGCCACTCCGGCACGGCAGCATGGTCACCTACCCCGAGTTTCTTGTCGCTCACAAGGATGCCGGTGAGCGCATTGATCACGCCCTTGGTCATGGACCAGCCAAGAAGGGGCGTGGCCGGCGTGAAACCGGGCGCATACCGTTCCGCGAGGATCCGGCCGTCGTGCACCACAACCACAGCCCGCGTGCGCCGCAGTCGGACCGGATCGGGTTCGGAAAAGGCCGATTCTACCGCCTCACCCAGCTTGACCGCATCGACCCCCCAGGGAGGCGAGTCGGTCATGACACGCTCCCCCGCCGGCCAAGGGCGGTCCGCACCCGGCCAGGGACCCGCGACACGGCCCGGACCGGTGCTGAATGCGAGGGGTCGCTGCGAAGCGCCGTTCATGAGCACGCATCCGATGTCCGGGTGATAGATGGCTCTTTGCTCAGCCATCCCCCAGAGTGTGGCGGTGACGAATTGCGATTCTGCACTCACCTTCGCGGCGAAATGCCGGAGGACCGATCGATCGTCGGCGAGCAGATCGGTGGTGAGAATGGACCGCGGATCTCTGTGGGAAACGAATACCCCGGAACAAAGGATCTTGGCCTTGTAGGCTGCGCCGATCACGGCAAGTTGCCAGGAGAAGTAGAAGGCAGCGGCAACACCGAGGACCACGACGACCCCGATCCCCTGCAGGATGCGTTTCCTGGCAGCCGTCATCGGAGAGCACACCGCCGCCCATCTGTCCTGGGGGCCTTGGACCCGCAGCGGGACGCGATGGGTCTGAATCAGCTCCCCCGGAAGGCCCCACGCTTTCTCCCGATCGGTGGGTGCTCTTCTCCCTCCAGTGGATTCGCCACCCCAAGATGACCACCGGCCCTCGAGGCGCGGATCCCGCAGGGGCCGTCCCCCCGAGCGCGGACGCTCCGGGGTCACGCTATCGCCAACCGGCGGGGCGAGTCAAGGAGAAATGGCTGCGGAACCTTCGCTTGGCTCACCGGCATTCCCGGAAGCCTGGCCACGCTCACGGGACCGAGACCGCAGCCTGTCGAGGCAGTGCCTGATGCAAGCGGAAGCAGGAGATTCGGTCGTGATGGCGCCCCGTTTCCGAGCTGGTCGGGTGGATCCAGCGCCCGTGAGTCAAGTTCAGTATCCTCGGCCGAGCGCAGGGGACGCAGAGTGTCCAGCGGATTACGGGAGATCCCCAGCGACCGGCGATGAGGAGCCCCCCCCGCCGCTTTCGGCTCGCGGCCCGGCGCCCGACGCCGCGCCTGAACAGCCAGGACGTGTCTTCTCACCCAGCGGTTCCGGAAAGCTCGAAGGCGTGGAGGGTGTTCGCGAGGAGCATGGCGACGGTCATGGGACCGACGCCGCCGGGGACGGGGGTGATCGCAGAGGCAACCCCGGCAGCGGAGTCGAAGTCCACGTCACCGACGAGCTTCCCTTCCATGCGGTTGATCCCCACATCGATCACGACCGCGCCGGGCTTGATCATCGTTCCGGTGATGAGCCGTGGCTTGCCTGCCGCCGCCACGAGGATGTCGGCGCGGCGCGTCTCCGCGCCGAGGTCGGCGGTGCGGGAGTGGCAGATCGTCACCGTGGCGTGACGGTGCAGGAGGAGCATGGCCACGGGCTTGCCGACGATCTCGCTCCGCCCGACCACCACCGCGTGCTTGCCCTTCACCTCCACACCCTCTCGATCCAGCATCTCGAGGATGCCAGCTGGCGTACAGGGGACGAACCGCGGCTGGTTCTCCACGAGCCGACCGATGCTGCCGAAGGTGAAGCCGTCCACGTCCTTCTCGGGGGCGACGGCCTCCAGGATGGTCCGCTCGTCCAGGTGCCCCGGCAGGGGCAACTGGACCAGGATCCCGTGGATGGCAGGATCGCCGTTCAGTGCGCGGATGAGCGCCAGCAGATCGGCGGGCGGGATGTCGGCCGAGGGGCGGATCTGCCGGGAGTAGATCCCGGCCTCTTGGCAGGCTTTCGTCTTCGACCGGACGTAGGAGGCGGAGGCCGGATCATCGCCGACGAGGATGGCGGCCAGGCCCGGAACCTTGCCTGTGCCTGTGGTCTCCTGGAGGCGGAGCACCCGCAGGCGAATCTCTTCCCGAACCGCCGCCGCCAGCTTCTTGCCGTCTATGATCCGGGCCGACACGCAGACCTCCCGATCGAAAGACCGACAGGCGCGCCGACGGGGAGAAGGAGCTTGGTGACCGCCTCAGTCGCCCTGGATCTGGATCCGCTGGATGCTGCGGGCGCGCCCGTCGTCCGCGATGTCCAGCGCCACGGCCGAGAGCTGCGTGGCGCCGTCGGCCAGATTGAACCGCTTCGGCATTTGCGTGATGAACTTCTGGATGGCCTCCTCCCGCCGGATGCCGATGACCGAATCCCGGGGACCCGTCATGCCCACATCGGTGATATAGCCGGTGCGGGCGGACAGGAGCCGCTCGTCTGCGGTTTGCACGTGGGTGTGGGTGCCGATCACGGCCGACACCCGCCCATCCACGTACCAGGCGAAGGCCTGCTTCTCGGCCGTCGCCTCCGCATGGAAATCCACCAGGATGATGTCGGTGACCCGCCGGATCTGGGCGATCTCGCGATCCGCCACCTTGAAGGGGCAGTCGATGGACGGCAGGAAGGCTCGCCCCTGCAGGTTCAGCACCCCCACGAGCCGATCCTGCTTCTGCAGGATGTGGACGCCGGTGCCGGGCGTCTCCTCCGGGTAGTTCGCCGGCCGCAGCACCCGGGCCTCCTTGGCCAGGTAGCCCTCGGCCTCCTTCTTGTCCCACACGTGATTGCCGGAGGTGAGCAGATCGATCCCCAGACCGAGGAGCTCCTCACCGACCGAGGGGGTGATCCCGAACCCGGCCGCCGCGTTCTCGGCGTTGGCCAGGACCACATCCGCCCGGTGTTCCGCCACCAGTTCTTTCAGATGACGCGCCACCATCCGGCGTCCCGGCTGCCCCACGATGTCCCCGATGAACAGGATCCGCATCCGCTCTAGCTGCCCCTGTGGCTATCGTCCTACCTGTTAGCGGGCGTATTCCACCGCCCGGGTCTCGCGGATGACCGTCACCTTGATCTGGCCCGGATACTCCATCTCGTCTTCGATCCGCTTGGCGATGTCTCGGGCCATGACAAAGGCTGCCTGGTCGCTCACCTGCTCGCTCTCCACCACCACCCGGATTTCACGGCCGGCCTGGATGGCGAAGCACTTCTCCACCCCCTTGAAGGAGGTGGCGATCTCCTCGAGCTTGGCCAGCCGCTTGACGTAGGTCTCCATGATCTCGCGGCGGGCGCCGGGCCTTGCCGCCGAGAGGGTGTCCGCGGCCTGGAGCAGGACGGCCTCCGGGTACTGCGGGGGGACCTCCTCGTGATGCGCGGCGATGATGTTCACCACCCGGGCGTCCTCGTTGTACTTCTTGGCCAGCTCGGCCGAGAGGAGCGCATGCGAGACCTCGGTGCCCTGGTCTGCGGCTTTCCCGATGTCATGCAGCAGGGCAGCCCGCTTCAGCGCCTTGACGTCCAGGCCGACCTCCGCCGCCAGGAGCCCCGCCAGCGTGGTGACCTCCTTGGTGTGGGCGAGCTGGTTCTGGGAGTAGCTGAACCGGTACTTGAGCCGTCCCACCATGCGCACCAGTTCGGGGTGGAGCCCGGTGATCCCCAGCTCGAAGCAGGCCTGTTCCCCCGCTTCCCGGATGTCCTTCTCGACCTCCTTGGTGACCTTCTCCACCGTCTCCTCGATGCGGGTCGGGTGGATCCGACCGTCCTGGATCAGCCGCTGGATGGCCACCCGGGCGATCTCGCGCCGGATGGAGTCGAACCCCGAAAGGATGATGGTCTCGGGGGTGTCGTCCACGATGATGTCGATGCCCGTGGCCTTCTCCAGGGCCCGGATGTTCCGGCCCTCGCGGCCGATGATCCGGCCCTTCATGTCGTCGCTCGGGAGGTCGACCACCGACACC
The DNA here is from genome assembly GCA_035455275.1 of Methylomirabilis sp. (SeqCode). Classification (GTDB taxonomy): domain Bacteria; phylum Methylomirabilota; class Methylomirabilia; order Methylomirabilales; family 2-02-FULL-66-22; genus 2-02-FULL-66-22. The sequence continues at coordinate 12,718 of DATIFO010000017.1, forward strand.
GCCGCCTCGGCCACGTACTCGGAGGCGATGCGGCAGATGGCCCGCCCGATGACCTGTTTGGCCCGCGCGTCCGCGGTTTCGTTGGCCTCATCCTCGACACGCTTGATGCGGGCCGAGGCATGGAGCTTCGCCTCCTGTTCCAGCGCCTGCATCAGCTGCGCCTTGGCCTCCTCCGCCGTCAGCCCCGCGACCTGCTCCAGCTTCCGCTGGGCCTCTTCCACTAACTGATTCCAGCGGGCCTCCTGCCGGACCAGGGCCGCGTCGCGGTTGCGAAGCTCCTGATCCCGCGCCGTGACGTCCCGCTCGCGACGATCCAGCACTTCCAGCTTGCGGTCCAGGATCTCCTCGCGCTGGTTCAGGCGCCGCTCGAAGCTGGCGATCTCCTCCCGCCGTCCACGGCTTTCCTGCTCGAACTCCGTCCGCGCCTGGAGCGTCTTGTCCTTGATCTCCAGGTCCGCTTCCTTGCGTCGCGCCTCCACCTCGCGTTCGGCCTCCCGGAGGATCCGTTTGGCCTCGTCTCCTGTCTGCTGCTTCCGTCGGTTTTCTCGCTGCCGTTCGAGGGCGAGTCCGATGGCCAGGCCGATCAAGGCCATGGACACCCCCAGAACGATCGTCACCCACATTTCCACGGGAGTCCCTCCCTCGTCCGCGTGCATTCACAGAGTCGGCTTCGGCACCCCGGGCCGACTCGTCACCACTCACCTGGGTCCTGCACGCATCCCCGGAGGCCTCCGGTAGCGGGCTCGAACCCCCGCCCCGTAACCCAGGGACGCGCGCGCATGCACCACACCCGGTCGTCGCGGTCACCACTGGATGCCGCAAGAGAAAGCGCAGCAGGGAACAGAGAGAATGAATCCGAGGCGAGGCTATCCGGGCGGGGCCGGTGAGGAGATCAGATGTGCCGGGAAAAAGAAACCCCTACCATTGTGCCGTGTGTCGGCCTTTGATTGAACCTGGCTAACCAGGTGGAGTTCCCGGAAACGCTTAAGGCTTCCCTTCCGCCGAAGCGGGCGGGCCTGCGCACGGCGTTCTCGATGGGGACTCCGTTCTGAGGGTGTTGGCTCAAAAAAAGTTACCGCATCACGTGCACGGTAGGGGTTCTCGGCATTCCTTACCGTCGGTGGCCACGCTAGCACAGCCCGTCCCTCGCTGCAAGCCCTTTCTTCACTGGCTGCACCTTCCCGGACCGCACCGCCGTGTCCACGTCTCAGTCCGCCGGTGCGGCGGCCCTGCCCTGGTGCAGCAACTCAGCGATCTCGTCGATCCGGGCGAGGATTTCTGCTTCAAGGCGACGAGTCGCCTCGCCGCACTTGAACAGGTCGTCGGCAATGTTCAGAGAGGCCAGCACCGCCACCTTGGAGGGGATGAGCGCTGGGCTCTCCTTCGCCACTTCCCGGAACTTCCCGTCCACGTACTCCGCCACCTGCTGCACGTAATCCGGCGCATCGGTCGCCCGCAGCACATAGCGCTCGCCGTAAATCTGGACCTCGGTGGTCCGCTCGTCGGACATCAGCTCCCGACCCCCTGAACGACCGCCTCGAGTCTGCCGATCTCCCCCAGGAGACCCTCCACCCGCGACCGGACCTCGTCCCGCTCCGCCCGGAGGCGTTGGAGTTCCTTCTGCAGCTGCTCGCGCTCCGCCTGCAGGCCAACGACCTCCTGCTCCCGGTCCCGCAGGTCCGCTTGAAGGCTCGAGACTTTCCCCTCCAGGCTCTGGCGCTCGCCGCGGGCCTGAGACAACTCCGCCAGAGTCTCCCGGACCTTCCCCTCCAGGACCTTCAGTCGCTCCAGTACCGTGTCCATGGGATCACCTCACGAACCAGATTGACCCTAGCAAAGCCCCAGGCCTTTGTAAAGAGGGATTTCAGCCTTTGTTGCTCCTGGTTCCCACCTGACGCGTCCCGCGATGGATGCGAGGGGGAGGCGTGGGGACGCATGGCCCGATCGATTCGCTCCCGGCGCAACGGACGAGGCTCACCCCCGGAGGCGGGCGCCGAGCCGCGCGGACGCCGCGTCCAGGATGCGGCGCTTCTCGGCCTCGACCTCCGCATCGGTGAGGGTGCGGTCCGCAGCCTGGAACGCCAGCGAGAAGGCCAGGCTCTTCTTCCCCGACGGGACCTGCTTCCCCCGATACACGTCAAACAGACGGACCTCCGCGAGCAGCGGCCCCCCCGTGGAGCGGATGATCCGGAGCGCCTGGGCCGCGGACACCTCCTCGTCAACGACCAGCGCGATGTCCTGCAACGCCGGGGGGAAGCGGGGGACCGGCGAGACACGGAAGGTCAACGACACCTGGGCCAGCAAGGCGTCCAGATCCAGCTCCGCCAGGCAGATCGGGCCAGCGGGGAGATCGAAGGCCTTCCGCACATCGGGATGGATCTCACCCAGGACGCCGACGGCCCGATCACCCGCCAGGAGGCGCGCCGTCCGTCCGGGCGTGAAGCTCGGATGCGAGGCCGGCTCGAACCCGTCGGCCTGAAGGTGGAGTCCCTGCAGCAGGGCCTGCACCACCCCCTTCAGCTCGAAGAACCCCGTGGGGACCGGGGACGCATCCCGCCAGGAGGCCGGCGTGAGCGATCCGGCCATCCCGATCCCGAGTCTGCGCGGCTCGGCCGGCAGCCCGTCTGTCGGGCCGGGGACAAAGACCGGTCCGACCTCGAAGAACCACAGCCGGTCACACAGCCGCGCGTTCTGTGCCAGGACCTCCAGCAGGCCGGGGAGCAGACTCTGGCGCATGACCACGCGGTCGGCGCTGATGGGATTCGCCACGGTGACGTAGTCCCGACCGGCACCCGGATCCTGACGCAGGGCCAGAACCGCCTCCCGCTCCGGGGTCGTGAGTCGGTAGGTGATGACCTCCTGCAACCCGGCCACGACCAGGAGGTCCCGCACCCGCTCCTCCAGGTCCACGATCAGGTTGTCCCGCTGCGGCGGCAGGGTGTCCGCCATCTCCGTCACCGGGATCCGATCGTAGCCCGTGATGCGCGCCACCTCCTCGATGAGGTCGGCCGCCCCCACCACCCCGGTCCCGATGTCCAGTCGGTGCTCGGGGGCGGTCACCCGGAGCCCCGTCTCCCCCACGGGCTGGCAGCGAAACTCCAGCGCGGTCAGGATCCGCTCCACCTCGGTGCGCGCCATCTCCATTCCCAGGACGCGGCGGATCTCCCCTGTCGTGAGGGTCACCACGGGGGGGATCTGGGGGGCGGGGTAGCAATCGGCCACGCCCCGGGCGATCTCGCCGCCGCCCAGCGCGCGCATCAGCTCGGTGGCCCGCGTGGCGGCCGGCGCCGCCGCCGACGGGGGCACGCCCCGGCCGAAGCGGGCGCTGGCCTCGCTGGGGAGCTTCAACGCCTGGGTGGTCTTGCGGATGGAGACGAAGTTGAAGTTGGCGGCCTCCAGCAGGATCCGGGTGGTGCCCTGGGTGACCTCCGTCTCGGCCCCGCCCATGACACCAGCCACGGCGATGGGCCCCGCGGTGTCCGTGATCAGGAGCCGCTCGGGCGAAAGCGCCCGCGTCACCCCATCCAGGGTGGTCAGGATCTCCCCGGGGCGCGCTGGACGCACGGTGATCCGCGGCACCCCCTTGGCCCGGCGCACCAGCACGTCGTAATCGAAGGCGTGCAGCGGCTGCCCGCACTCCAGCATGACGTAGTTGGTCACGTCCACCACGTTGCTGATGGGGCGGACCCCCGCCAGGCGCAACCGCCGCCGCATCCACTCGGGCGACGGGCCGATGCGGACGCCCGCGATCAGCGTCGCGGCGTAGCGGGCGCAGAGCGAGGCATCGGCGATGGCGATGCCGACCTGCCCCTCCACGGGCGCCCCGGAATCCTGCATCTCCACGCGGGGCGGGCGGACCCGCCCGCCGGTCAGGGCGGCCACCTCCCGTGCCACCCCCAGCACGCACAGGCACCGGGCCATGTTGGGCGTGATCTCCACATCCAGGACCACGTCCCCCAGGTAGGCGACCAGGGGAACCCCCAGCGGCGCTGTCGCATCCAGGATCAGGATGCCGGTGTGGTCGTCCGAGAGGCCCAGTTCCTTCTCCGAGAGGATCATGGCGTCCGAGAAGACGCCCCGGACCTTCCGCCCGGTAAGCGTGGCGATCTCCGCCGTGGCCGCATACCCGTCCCAGTGCCGTGCCCCCTCCAGGGCGAAGGCCACCTTCTGGCCGGACTCGCCGATCCGCAAGTTGGGAGCGCCCGTCACCACTGTCTTGGGCTCGCCGGCGCCGTAGTCCACCTTGGCCAGAACGAGCCGGTCCGCATTGGGGTGCGGGCGGACGTCCAGGACCTGGCCCACCAGGATCCGCTCCGGGTCCCAGGCGAGGGGGCTGCCGGGCAGCCCGATCGTCTGGAGGCTCGAGACCTCCAGCCCGGCAAAGGTCAGCCGCTCCGCCAGCTCTTCCGCCGGGATCGGAACGTCCACGAACTCCTTCAACCAGCTGATCGGCACGCGCATGGGTGGTCAACCCCGTCCCGGGACGGGACCCTCAGAACTGCTCCAGGAAGCGGAGATCGTTCGCCCAGAAATAGCGGATGTCCTCGATACGGTGCCGCAGCATGGTGATCCGCTCGGGACCCATGCCGAAGGCGAACCCGGAAAAGACCTCGGGGTCGTAGCCCCCGTTCTTGAGCACGCTGGGGTGGACCATGCCGCAGCCGAGGATCTCCAGCCAGCCGGTGTGCTTGCACACCCCGCACCCGCTGCCCCCGCAGAGGATGCACTCGACGTCCATCTCGGCGCTGGGCTCCGTGAACGGGAAGTGGCTGGCCCGGAACCGCACGCATCGGTCGCTCCCGAACATGCGATGGGCGAAGCTCACCAGGGTACCCTTCAGGTCCGTCATCGTCACATTCCGCCCGACCGCCAGACCCTCCACCTGGTGGAACTGGATCTCCGACCGGGCGGTGATCTGCTCGTAGCGATAGCACATCCCCGGCAGGATGACTCGGATGGGCTCGGGGCAGTATTCGCGCATGGCCCGGATCTGCCCCGGCGAGGTATGGGTCCGGAGGAGGACACCCTCCCGCGTGGTGTAGAACGTGTCCCACATGTCGCGGGCGGGATGGTGGGCCGGGATGTTCAGGAGCTCGAAATTCATCTCGTCGGTCTCGACGTCCCGGCTGCGATACACCTGGAACCCCATGTCCGCCCAGATCTGGCAGATGCGCCGCAGGGCCTGCGTGCTGGGGTGAAGCCGGCCCATGGGAATCGGCCGGCCGGGAAGCGTGACGTCCACCTGCTCCGCGGCCAGAGCCGCCGCCCGGGCCCCGGCCTCCATCGCCTCGCGCCGGCCGGTGAGTTCCGCCTCCAGCCGCTGCTTCACGTCGTTGGCCAGCTTCCCCACGGCGGGGCGATCGGCCGGATCCAGGTCTGCCAGACCTCGCAGGATGGTCGCCAGCGAGCCCTTGCGGCCGAGGAAGCGCACCCGCACCTGCTCCAGCGAGGCCGCATCCGTGGCGGCCTCCAGGGCAGTCCGGGCCTCCGCCTCAAGCGCCTGCAGCCTCTGGGAAAGGTCAGTCATGTGTCGCTCACCAAAAAAAGCGCCCCGAGGGCATCGGGGCGCGAACGGCCGTGCCGGTCCTGCGCTACGCCGCGGCCTGGGCCTTGGCCAGATCCGCCAGCTTGTTGAAGGCGGCCGCGTCCCGCACGGCCAGGTCGGCCAGGATCTTCCGGTCGATGGTGATGCCGGCCTTCCGCAGGCCGCCCATCAGCCGGCTGTACGAGAGTCCCGCCAGCCGGGCCGCCGCGTTGATGCGCACGACCCAGAGGTTCCGGAAGTCCCGCTTGCGGTTCCGCCGATCCCGGTAGCTGTACGCCAGGGCCCGATCCACCGCCTCCTGTGCGCTGCGGAAGGCGTTCTTCTTCTTTCCCCAGAACCCTTCCGCCCGCTTCAGGACGCGGTTTCTCCGATGGCGTGTCTTGAACCCACCCTTCGCTCGTGGCATGACGCCTACCCCTCGTGTCTTTCGTGCCGTGATACGCAAAAAGCGGTGTGAAACCCGCGCTCAGAAATCCGCAGGGAAGACTCAAGCTACCCGTACGGGAACAGGATCCGCATGCGTTTGACATCGGCAGGATCCACCAGCGCCCCGTGGCGGAGCTTGCGCATGCGCCGCGTCGTCTTCCCGGTCAACAGATGACTCTTGGACGAGTGGGCACGCCGCAGCTTTCCTGTGCCGGTGGTCTTGAATCGCTTCACGGCGCCTTTGTTGCTCTTCATCTTGGGCATAGCCGGGCTCTCCTCTCGATCCTCAGTGCTTGGGCGCCAGGATCATCGTCATGTTCCGTCCCTCGACCTTGGGGGCCTGCTCGACCACCGCGATTTCTTTCAGGACCTCCAGGAACCGGTCCAGGACAGCTCTCCCGCGGTCCATGCGGACCATCTCGCGGCCGCGGAACATCATGGTGATCTTGGCCTTGTTCCCTTCCTTCAGGAAGCGCTCGGCGTGCTTGGCCTTGAACTGGAAATCGTGCTCCTCCGTCTTGGGGCGGAGCTTGATCTCCTTCAACTCGATGATCGTCTGCTTCTTCTTCGCCTCTCGGGCCTTCTTCGCCTGCTCGTACCGGTACTTGCCATAATCCATGATCCGGCAGACCGGGGGACGAGCCTCGGGCGCCACCTCGACCAGGTCCATCTGGAGCTTGTACGCCGACTGGAGCGCCTGCTCGATCGGCAGGATGCCGAGCTGGGCCCCATCGGGACCGATCACGCGCACTTCCTTGATGCGGATCCGCTCGTTGACGCGAAGGCCTTTACTTATGGACCCCACCTCCCGCCGCCGAGGGCGGCCGCCCGATCAGGCGGCCTGCGGCGAATTTTCATTGGTGAGCGCCCGGACGAGATCCGCCAGGGGCATCGCGCCCTTGTCCTGGCCGCCCCGCAGGCGGACCGACACCGTCCCGGCTGCCGTTTCTTTGTCCCCGACCACCAGGATGTACGGGATCTTCTGGACCTCCGCCTCCCGGATCTTGAAGCCTATCTTCTCGTTCCGGAGGTCCGCCTCGCCCCGCAGGCCCTCCGCCGTGAGCCGTTCGACCACGCTCCCGGCGTAGCCGTGGTGCCGATCCGCCACCGGGAGGACCCGCGCCTGAACGGGCGCCAGCCACGTCGGGAAAGCGCCACCGTAATGCTCGATCAGGACCCCCAGGAACCGCTCCATGGAGCCCAGGAGAGCCCGGTGCACCATGTACGGCCGGTGCTGCCGGTTGTCCTCGCCCACGAAGCTGATGCCGAACCGCTCGGGCATGTTGAAGTCGAACTGGACGGTGGTGCACTGCCAGGGCCGCCCCAGGGCGTCCTTGACCTTGATGTCGATCTTGGGGCCGTAGAAGCTGCCGCCGCCCGGGTCCACCTCATAGGCCTGACCCGCCCGCTCGGCCGCGCGCTTCAAGGCCTCGGTGGCCGAATCCCAGGTCCCCAGATCCCCCACATACTTCTCCGGCCGGGTGGCGATGTAGAGCACGTAATCCTTGAATCCGAAGGTGCGGAGGAAGAAGAGGCTGAACTTGACCGCCCGGGTGATCTCCTCATCCATCTGCGCAGGCGTGCAGAAGATGTGGGCGTCGTCCTGGGTGAACCCTCGCACCCGCAGGAGCCCGTGCAGCACCCCGGCCCGCTCATAGCGATACACCGTCCCCAGCTCGGCAAACCGCAGGGGGAGGTCCCGGTAGCTCCGCACCCGCGACTGATAGATCATGATGTGGAACGGGCAATTCATGGGCTTGACGTAGTAGTCCTGCCCCTCCCGCTCCATCCTGGGGTACATGAGGTCCGAGTAGAAATCCAGGTGGCCGCTCGTCTGCCAGAGCTTGGCGCGACCCACGTGGGGGGTGTAGACGAGGTCGTACCCGTTCGCCAGGTGCTCGTGCCGCCAGAAGTCCTCGATGAGCGTCCGGACGATGCCGCCCTTGGGATGCCAGAGGATCAGGCCGCCCCCCACCTCGTCTGCCACGCTGAACAGCTCCAGCTCTTGCCCCAGGCGGCGGTGGTCGCGCCGGCGAGCCTCCTCCAGCTGCTGGAGGTGCCGATCCAGCGCCTCTGTGGTGAGGAAGGCGGTGCCGTAGATCCGCTGGAGCATCGGGCGGCGCTCGTCCCCGCGCCAGTAGGCCCCGGCGATGTGGGTGAGACGGAAGGCCGTCAGCCAGGACGTATCCGGGACATGGGGGCCCCGGCACAGGTCAACAAAACTCCCGGTCTGGTAGAAGCTGACCGATTCCGTCCCCGGCGCCGCCTCCGTCGCCAGCTCCTCTACCTCTGGTTCGCTGCGGGCGGTTCGCGGCTCGCGCTCGCCCTGCGGGCGGGAGGAGCCGGACGCCCGGATGGTCTCCAGGATCTCGACCTTGTAGTCCTGCCGGTGGTCGCGCGCCCAACCCAACGCCTCTTCCAGCCGCATCTCGGACCGGACATACGGGACTCGTTGTGTCGCCAGCTCCCGCATCTTGGCCTCGATCGTCGGCAAGTCCTCGGGAACGAGAGGTCGGGGCAGCTCCATGTCGTAGTAGAAGCCGTCCTCGATGGCCGGGCCGATGGCGAACTTCGCCTCCGGGAAGAGGGCCTGGACCGCCGCCGCCATGAGGTGCGCCGTGCTGTGGCGGACGACCTGCAATCCTTCCGCGGAGTCGGCCGGGACCAGCTCGAGCCGCGCATCGGCCGGGGCCGGAGTCATGAAATCCAGGAGCTGCCCGTTCCACCGGGCGGCCACGGCCCCGCGCAATGCAGGCTCGCCCACCGCATCCAGGCTGGTGAGGATCGGCGTCCCCGCCGGCACGCGAGCATGGCGACCGTCCATCAGGATCAGTTCAGCGTCGGCCATGGGAGTCCACAGAACAAAAAAGCATCACGACATCGCCCATATCGTGATGCTCAGGCCATTCACTATGCCGTCGCAGAAGGAGAGATGGTGGGCACGGGTGGTTTCGAACCACCGACCTCTTGCGTGTCAAGCAAGCGCTCTCCCCCTGAGCTACGCGCCCGAACTCCATCTCCCGGACGATTGAATGCCCTCATAGAACAGTGGATATTTATACCCTAATGACCGAAAGTGTCAAGGAAAAACACCCCTTCCGGAGCCAGCGGGAGACCCGACAGGGATAGCCGGAGGGCCTGGCCGGCCCTCGTGGGTCTCCTTCGCAGTCGGGTCTCGACACCTGACTCCGGACCCGCTGTCAGAACTTCACCGCCGGCGGCTGTCTGGCTTCGGGTGGCGGCTGGAAGAACGGCTGCTCCCTGAACCCCAGGAACGACGCGATGATGTTTCCGGGAAGCTGTCGGATCGTCGTGTTGTACACCTGCACCGTGTCGTTGTAGCGCTTCCGCTCCACCGCCAGCCGGTTCTCCGTCCCGGCGAGCTCATCCATCAGGCGAATGAAGGTCTGGTCCGACTTCAATTGCGGGTAGTTCTCGACCACCACGAGCAGGCGGCCCAGGGCACCGGACAGCTCGTTGCTCGCGGCCATCCGGTCGGGTACGTTCGTCGCCCCTGCCATCTTCGCCCGCGCGTTGGCAATGGACTCCAGGATTGTCCGCTCCTGGCTGGCGAAGCCCTTCACCGTCTCCACCAGGTTGGGAATGAGGTCGGCCCGCCGCTGGAGCTGGTTGTCCACCTGCGCCCACTTGGCCTTGATGTCTGTGTCCATGGCGACGAGCTGGTTCCACTTCGACGCCACTGCGCCGCCGACAACGACCACGATGAGGACGATCACCCCGAGGACGATCCATACAGGCTTCATCAAAGTCGGCTCCTTCCCCCAGTCTCCCTGCCCCATGCTGACCGGCCCCCATACCGGTCCGCACCCCGCCTCCTTGCTACCAGCTCCCCCCTGCGCCTCCGCCGCCCGTGTCGCCGCCGCCGAAGCCGCCGAAGCTTCCCGAGCTGAAGCCCCCGCCAGACCAGCCTCCCCCGCCGCCGGACCAGCCGCCCAACCCCCCACCGATCCCGCCTCCCGTCCCCCACGGTCCCCAGAAGCCCCGTCGCCTCCCCCCCCCGGCGCGGCGCGACAGGGCCGCCGGCCGATCCATGGCCGACAGGGTCATGGCGAAGAGCACGAGCAGGATGAAAATCCCCAGGAGGACTCCGGTATGCCGGCCTGCGGAGCGGCCCTGGCGGCGGGCGGGTCCCGCGGTCGGTCGGCCGGCGCCGGCCCCCTCACTCGACTGCCCCAGGAGAACCGTGGCCAGGGCCTGCGTCCCGCGGAGAATCCCCTCGGAATACCGGCCGGCGCGAAAGAGCGGGAGGATCTCCCGGTCGCGGATCTCCCCGACCTTCCCGTCGGGCAAGACACCCTCCAGCCCGTACCCGGTCGTGATGCGAAGCCGCCTGTCCTGGGTTGCCACCAGGAACAGCAGACCGTTGTCCTTCCCGCGCTGGCCGATCTTCCAGCGATCGAAGACGGCCACGGCGTATTCCTCGATGGTCTCCGGCGCGGTGGAGGGGACGATCAGGATTGCGATCTCCGCGGTCGTCCGGTCATGGACCTCCTGGATGAGTTGCGTCAATGCCTGGCGGGCAGCCGCGTCCAGGACCCCGACCTGGTCCGTGACCGGCCCCGTCGGTGACGGGATGTCCGGCGCGGCCGCCGGCGCGGACCCCGCGAGGATCAGGAGGGCCAGCCAGGCGGCAAGCGCCAGGCTACACGGGGAGCGCATCGATGGTCCGCACCAGTCCTTCGACCTCCCCCAGCACATCCTGGTAGAGCGACTCGAGGCCGGCTCCCGTCATCCGGAGATCCCCTCGCTTCACCTGCCAGGCCTTCCGCAGGCTTGCGCTGGAAACGCCGAAGCGGGCCTGGACCCGCTTCAGGATGTCATCGGCCCCGCCGCTCGGGTCCTCCCCGCCCAGTCGGAGGAGCGTCCGGGCCAGGACCACCAGGCTGCTCACGGCGACGCCGAGGATCCGTTCCAGCTCGCTCGGGGTCTGGGCGGATTCCACGTAAGACTGCCGGAGCCTCAACAGCTTTCCCCGCAACTCCTGCTCGCACTGCAGGCGCAGATTGCCACGCCCGATGGCGAGATCCGCGAACGGGTCGACGCCCCAGAGGACGCGATGCCGCTCCTGCATGTCAAGGAACTCGATGGCAAACACGTCCAGCGAGGCCTGAAGGAAATCCGGATCGAAGAACATGGGGGTGGCGAATCCCTGGCGGTGCCAGGTCCGGAGATGCGCCGCCGCCTTGCGCAGGAGCGGCGGGGCGACACGGCGAAGGACGATCGCGACGTTGAGATCCGACCGGCCGATCACGTGCTCCCCGCTGGCCGCGCTGCCGTAGAGGAGGATAGCCAGCAGATCCTCGGCGTAGAGGCCCTGCACGTCCTGGACAAATCGCTCGAGGACCTTCTCCACCCTGCACGCTCCCGTGGTCGGGTCACGCTGAATCCGCACACCGCCGGATCCGTGCGATCTTCACCACGCCCAGCATACTATCAAGGACTGTGACGGGTCCGCAAGCACCGCCTGTCCGCGCCCGATCCGGAGTCCGCGCCCGATCCGGGAAGCCTTCGAGTCATCGAGAGGCCAGTGCGACCAGGGGGGACTGGGATGCCCGGGTTGGGCATTTCCCCTCAAAGGTGCAAATCCCCACCGACACTTTTGACTTTGTGGGCCTCACCCCGAGTCGGCTTCCATGCGCCCCGGGCGATAACAGCGTGAATCATGGGGCCCGCACGGTCCGCAACCGGCGCAGCCGGGTACCCTGGAATCACGGAATGGACCTTGCAAACCGGAAGCATCCCACATCAAGTCCGGGAGGGGACGAACGAATGGAAAATGAGGGGCGGGAAATCTGCGTGCTGGCAGTCGATGACGATGAGCGATCCCGATCGCTTCTCACCCTCGTGCTCTCGGATGAGAGGTGCCGGGTGCTCACCGCCTCCAACGGCGTGGAAGCCATGGAGCTACTCAGGGCGGAGCCGGTGGACTTCCTGATCACCGACTATGACATGCCCCAGATGAATGGCTTGGAGCTCATCCGGCACGTCAAGTCGTGCTTCTCTCATGTGGCGGTCGTGCTCATCACCGGGCATGAGGATCCGTCGGTGGCGGCGGCAGCCCGCAGTTCCGGGGTACGGCGTGTTTTTCTGAAGCCCTTTCCTATCGAGGAGCTCCTCGCCGTGGTGAAAGCGATCTGACCTGCCTCGCCCGTTCCTGAGATTGCCGGCAACAGGTCGTCCGCTCCCGCAGGAGCGCTCCGACCCGACGCCAGCCGGCGTGCCCGATCCCATCCTGGATTCCCGGACCCCTGCCGTCCAGGCTCCTACCGGACGAGGAAAGTCGTGACCCCCCGTGAGGAGCGATCACTCACCGCTACCGTCGTCGTCACCTCGTAGGACCCCCGGGCCGCACCCGCAGGCAGCGTGATCGGCAGGGCGCTGGTGAAGGTGCCACTGGTACGCGCGAACGAGGTGGTCGGATTCGCCACGAGCGCGCCGTTGTGACGTACCTCCCGCGTCTCGCTGACGGTCACGCTCTGGTTGGGATTCGGAGTCAGGACCGTGTAGGTCATGGCAAGATTCACGGTCCCCCCGGGCGGCACGCTGACCGGATCTGTTTGGACCCGCTCCACTCGCACGACGGTCCCTTGAGCGGGTTTGTACCCTGTGTCAGAGGCAGCCTGGGCCGCCGTCCGATCCTGTCGGTCCATGTACTGGCCGATAGCCCCGCCGGCGAGGGCACCCACGAGACCGCCCACCACCACCCCCGTCGTGCTGCGCCCGATGAGGCCGCCCGCCAGGGCACCGCCCGCGGCCCCCACGCCCGCCCCCACGGCGGTCTTGGGATTCTCCTGAATGGTTTCGCACCCGCCCAGCCCCAGCGCGGAACTCAGGACGACAAGGAGCACCACGGCTGTGCATCGCATGTTTCTTCCTCCTTTCAAAAGGTCCCATCCGAGGGGGAGGCAGTGGTGCGGGAGGGGGGACTTGAACCCCCACGAGCCGAAGCCCACAAGATTTTAAGTCTCGCGCGTCTGCCGATTTCGCCACTCCCGCGAGGCGTGCTCTGGAAGTATAGCTACCATAATGGGGGTTTGGTTGTCCATGGGTGGAGTGCGCGTCACGAGTCGAAGAGAGCTGTCGGCCGTCGGGTCGAACGGATATGCAGGCTGACAAGCGTGGCCGGGTCCCCCATCACGACCGATCGGAGAGGATCGCTTTCACTCGACCGACCACTCCGTTGCTCAAGCGCACCTTGATGCCATGCGGATGGGTGGGAGACTTGGTGAGGATCTCGCTCACGGTGCCTTCCGTCAACGTCCCGGAAGACTGATCCTGTTTCTGCACAACCTGCACTCGTGTTCCCGCACTGATGTCCGCGCGCCTGGTTCCGTCCATCCGCACCCCCCGCCCGGTGTCAAGCCCCTCGCTCGGGCGCAGCCGCCGGTCATGCCTGAGCCGGGTGCTCGCTGTCCAGCATCGACATCTGCGCCGGCCCGTAGCGGGTCCCGGCGACCTGGGCGGCCGGGACCGCCTCTTCGATTCGGGCCAGCTCCTCTCGCGTGAGCACGACGTCGCATGCCCCGAGCGCCTCGCCAAGCTGCTTCCGGGTCCGGGCCCCGATCAAGGGAACGATGTCCGTGCCACGCGAGAGGACCCACGCGATCGCCAGTTGGGCAGGCGTGACCCCTCGCTCTTGCGCCATGGCTTCGAGCGCGCCCACGAGCCTGCGATTGCGCTCGAGGTTCTCGCCTTGAAAGCGCGGGAAGTGCCGGCGGAAGTCGCTCGCGGACGGCGGCTCGCGGCGCGTGCCGCTCAGGAGCCCACGGGAGAGGACACCGTAGGCGGTGGTGCCGATCCCGAGCGCGCGCACCGCGGGCAGGATGTCGGCCTCGAGACTCCGGCTCATGAGCGAGTACTCCATCTGCACGGACAGGATCGGGTGCGCCGCGTGCCCGCGGCGGATCGTGGCCGCCCCCACCTCCGACAGTCCGATGTGGCGCACGTACCCCGCCCGCACGCATCCGGCGATGGCTCCGATGGTCTCTTCGATGGGCACGGCGGGATCGAGGCGCGCCGGCTGATAGAGATCGACATAGTCGGTCCCGAGCCGCTGGAGCGTGTACGCGAGGGCGGACTTCACTGCGGATGGACGCGCGTCAAACCCGACGAAGGCCCCCGCCGGATCGCGCTGGGCGCCAAACTTCACCTGGAGGAAGACCCGCGCTCGTTTCCCGCCGTGCAGGGCCTCACGCAGGAGCAGTTCGTTGTGGCCCATGCCGTAGAAGTCCCCCGTGTCGAGGAGCGTCACCCCGGCCTCCAGCGCCGCCTCGATGGTGGCGAGGCTCTCGGCCCGTTCGGCCGGGCCGTAGAAGTCCGACATGCCCATGCAGCCGAGCCCCAGGGCAGCGATCACCGGTCCCGTTCGCCCCAGTTGACGGCGCTCTGAAATCCTGTCTCGCATGACCCTCCCTCCTGGACGGCGCGCGATGCCGCCGAGCCCAGTTCGTGCCACCGCCGGTCCTCCTACCCCTGCCGCCAGAACGCCCAGGTGCCCAGCGAGAGCACGCCGCTCGCCAGCACGAAGGCCGGACGATATCCGAGGGCCTGGACCAGCCAGCCAAATCCACTCGCCCCGAGCGTGGCCCCCACGAGATTGGCGCCGTTGTAGAAGGCCATAGCTTGTCCCCGACGGCCGCTGGGGGCACGCTCGAAGGCCAGCGCGTTCTCCGCCGGCATGACGAAGCCCTGGGCCGTGCCGTTCAGGACACCGATCGCCACCAGGAGCCAGGTGGCCTGGAGCCCACTGCACAGGAGGATCCCCGCCGTCATGGCCCCGAGGGCGGGGAGGATCACTTGCTCCCGGCCGAGGCGATCGGCCAGTCCACCCCCCAGGAAGCGGACCAGGATGGCTGCCCCGGTGTAGGCGATGTAGAAGGGCCCGACCCGCGGGAGCCCCAGCAGCCGAGCAAAGGGCGGGAGGAAGACGAACACGATGGTGTTGGCGAGACCGTACTGGAAGGCCGGCAGGAGGACCGGCAGGAAGGGGGCCCAGCTCGCCCAGCCGAGGCGCGGGCCGTGCACGGCAGGCGTGGTCGGCGGGGCGGGAACGGCGGCTGCGAGCGCCAGCGTCGCAGCCGCCATCAAGACCGTGGCGGAGAAGAAGGCCGGGAATCCCCATACCTGGAGGATGCCCTCCCCCAGGGCGGGTCCGAGGGCCACGGCGACCAACCCCCCCGTCCCGTAAATCCCGACCGCCTCGGCGCGCCGCGCGGGCGGCGCGAGGTCCGCGATCAGGGTCAGGCTGCTCGTCATGTAGACGGCGAAGCCCAGCCCCTGCAGGAACCGGAGGAAATAGAGAACCCACCCGAGGTGGGTCGTTGCCCCGAAGGCGGCCGAGACGGCGGTCAAGAGGCCCGCGGCGGCCACGAGACAGGCTTTGCGCCATCCCCGGTCCAGCAGCCGGCCCGTGACCGCTTGGCCCAGGATCGCGGCTCCGCTGTACATGGCCATGATCGTCCCGATCTCGCCGGTCAGCGCCCCCAGGGCCTGGAGGTACAGGGGAAGCAGATTGTAGGCGCTGACGTTCGTGAAGAAGCAGAGGTAGGCCAAGCTGGTGAGGACGAACGGCTTGGTGTACACCCGTACCTCGCTCATGCGGACGGGTCGGCCATCACGGCCATCGCCGTGCGAACACTGGAGTCTTGCCGGGCCGCCTTCCGTTGTTGCCGCGGCAAGAGCGAATGCCTGACGGTCTTCATGGCGTACTTATGCCATAGGTTCGGAAGACTGTCACGTGTGCATTGCGTTGTTCTCGAAGGCCATCCGGTAGAACTGGAGGGACGCCATGCTGCCTTCCTGGATTGCCAGGTCGTTGTAAGCCAGGTGGGAGGCCACGGCGGGCAGGACCGCCTTGATTGAGTACGAGCCGTTGAACGCGGGGTGGTCGTAGTGGCCTCTGATGATGGGGTGGAGATCCCAGAGACGATCGCAGACGCGTTCGAGGTCCTGGCGGAGGTGCGGGAGGGCCTCGGCCGGACCGGTGAGCTCGCCCCGCTCATAGCCGGCGCTTTGGGCACTGGAGGCCGGAGACATACTTCGACTTCGAAAGGCGTGGGCGTACTGGAGACAGGCCCGAATGTCTTCCGTCTCCAGGTCGGGGTAATCGGCGAGAATCTCGTCCGCTGGGCGCGCCAGATCACCCGGGAGCGGCCTCTGGGGAGGACGGCCGGCACCACAGGCGCGATGCGATCAGCCCTCGGCGTCGCAGGGAGGAATTGGTTTGACACTGAAAGATCGGCCGGTTCCCCCTTCTTAGCCGCGCGGCATATCTCGCTCGAGCATGACGATGAACTCATCAAAAGAACGGGCGAGCTTGCGCTGGTTCTCGGGAGACTCGTGACCCAACGTCGTCTGACTCACAGCGCGATACATGTCCGCGGCTCCGGCCAGCATCCGGGGGGTGAGCCCTATACCCTGATATGAGGCGGCGAGCTCGTTCATCTCGCCAACCCAGCGATGGGCCTTGGGCGGCATCTGCTGGAGGCCATCCTGCGCAAACTTGAGCAGGGCCTTCTGGCTGGTTTCGAGTTCGGTCACCAGGACGTCGAACACACCCAGCCGCTTCGCCGAGACGAGAGATTGGGTGAGCAGTGCCTGCGTGCCCTTGGTGACGGTGGCATAGCAGATCTTGATCGCCTTGGCCTTGCCCTCCTCCGGTCCGAGGAGACGCACATCCAGCCCGAATCGCTTCAGTTGCCCAAAATCTTGCGCCTGGGGGCCCGAGGCGTAGATGCGGGTCTTGTTCGGCACGCGCGGCGGCGCACCGATGATCGAGGCCTCTGCAAAGGGCGCCCCGACCGCTTTCATGATCTCGCCAACCTTCCGTGCGGATTGAACGGCGATGGAATTGCAGTCCGCATACAGGGGCGTGGCACCTGCGCTCTTCATGGCCTCGGCCACCCGCTGTGCCGCCCCAATCGCCGCGTCTGGATCCAGGATGGACATGACCAGGTCGGCCTCACGCACAAGGTTCTCCAGCGTGCCCACATCGGCGATGCCGGCCTCGGCAGCCAGGGCTCGCGTGCGGGCGCTGCGCTCGCCGAGCGCCGCAATCACCCTGAGGCCCTGCTTGGCCAATACCTGGCCCACAGCCGAGCCCATATCGCCCGGGCTCATGATTCCCACCGTCCGCAGCCTTATGCCTCGCTCCTGGGCGCGTGCTGGCACCTCGGCGACAGCCGCGCCGCCGACCGCCAGTACCGTGGTCTGCAGAAAGGTGCGCCGCGAGAACTCGTTACCCATGGTCCCCTCCCTGTGTTACCGGATGGAAAGCTGCAAACTGATTGCGGCCCGCGCACTCGCCACGCCGTTGCAAGGGACGCGGCTTCATTCACGTCTTTCCCACGTTCAGTGCGCGATCCCCGCGCCCTCGCTTCGCCGGGAACTCCCGGGTATTACACCGGGCGACCACGGCCATCCTGCCCGTGGGGAGAGGACCCTCGGCGCGCACGGCATCCGAACGCGCAACGTGGGCCCCACCAGATCCTCAACCAGCGGACACGTCTTCACGGCGTCCTCGCCAGGCCCACCGATGGCCATGGGGGAGGGCAGTCGTGTCTGCGCCCGTCCCTCACTGCCCCTGCAGCGTGAAGTGCCCCCGGCGGTTCCATTTCCAGGCGCTCTCGTCGTGGCCGAGAACGAAGGGGCGCTCCTCGCCGTAGCTGATGGTCGAGATCCGGTCCGCGGCAATGCCGGCGGCGACGAGAAACTCTTTCACCGCCTTGGCGCGACGCTCCCCCAGGGCCAGGTTGTAATCGCCGGTCCCCCGCTCGTCACAGTGTCCCTCGATCAAGAGCTTGGCGGAGGAGTTCACCTTGAGCCAGCCCACGTTGTCGTTCAGGGCGGCCTTCTGGCTGTCCCGGATGACGTCCTTGTCGTAGTCGAAGAATACGTCCCTCAGCGGGAAAGGTGCCGGCACGGCCGCGGCCGGGGCAGGCGCCGGGGGCGGTGGCGGGGCGGGCTGGGCCACCGGGGCCTCCGCCGGGGCGGGGGGCGGGGGCGGCACGGGGGCTTCCACGACCCGCGGAGGTTCAGGGGCGGGGGGTGGCGACGGCGCCACCCTGGCCGCCGCCGGACCGACGGCCGCGGGGGACGCCTGGATCACCTCGGGCCGCTTGGGACACCCGTACAGGACGAGAGAGCAGACCAGGACAGCCGCCGCTGAGAGCAGAGAGAGGTTCGACCGCACTCGCATCAGAGTCCTCCTTCCATTCATTCCTCCCGGTTATGCCATGTGCCGCGACCGCCACGCGCAGACTCCGCGAGTCTCGGGGTCCGGCACGCGAGTCCCCTGATGGCCTCCTGGATCACACCAACCGCAGGGCTCTCGAAGTACACCTCCCCGCAATCAGAACACACATACTGTGGGGTCACGAATCTGGGCGGGGGTCCACCACCCGACCGCACAGTCCGGGGGAGAGTCCGGGCGGACTGTAGCCTCTCTTCCGGACCGCTTGGCAAGCCGGCGCAGCGTCGAGCAAGACCTTGTGGCCAGTACGATTCACCTGAAGACGTGCCGCACCGGGTTTCATCTCACCCAGACAGTGAGCGCACTTCATCTCACGCTCCCCTCCCTGAAGCCCGGCTGCCAATCCGCTTCGGACGGCACAACGGCCGTGTAGGCTCCGGGGATTGTAACCGAGTCGGGGGGCGAGGGGAAGAGGTTTCCCCCAGGAGATCGGGAAGACGATCCAGCAGAGCAAGGGTAGACCGCGGGGGCGTGGGGGCGGGATGACCCGGCGGTAAGGCCGCCAGGATCGGCCCGGCGCCCAACACCATCCGCCAGGTCGGCCCGATGCGGGACTTCCCAGAACCGGCCCGCGAGGACCTCGACTTCTCGGAAGTGCCTGCACGGCCATGGCACGCTACGAGCCTGCACAGTTCCTCGTGGAAGGGAGGACTCCCTGATGGAAAGGGCCGCGTGACCTGGGTCCGCTGCGCCGGCTCCCGGACTCTCACGGAAGTGAACGTGGGCAGCAACCAGCAAGGCAACGGAGTCAAAGACGTCCACCAGTACAGGTCACCTCAATGAACAGTGTCCGGGAGCACCAGGGACCAGCTTGAGCTGTCCGATGCTGGTTGTGCACAGTAACAAAAGTGGCCGGGCCCCCTATTTCCTCCTGAGGGGAGATTCCCGCGGGATCTTCCCCGCTCACGCAGCAGAAGGGGCAACTGGACGCCGTGCACACAGCAGGCACCCCAGGGCCGCCGCGCAGATCGCTGACCCCATGTAGAAGGCGGTATTGTAATTCCCGAAGATGTCGAACAGCCGGCCCGCGGCGAGCGGCCCGATGATCCCGGCCACCCCCCAGGCCGTGAGGACGAGCCCGTAGTTCACCCCCAGATGTGTGGTCCCGAAGAAGTCCCCGGTGGTGGAAGGGTACAGGGACAGCTGCGTGCCGTAGCAGTAGTAGACGGCGAACACCATCGTGTAGAGCGCGGTCGTCCCGCGGATGTGCGGCAAGATCAGGAACGCCAGGATCGAGGTCCCCACCATCAGCCGCAGCGTCTGCAGCCGCCCGATGGCATCCGAGAGTAACCCCGACAGGACCCGCCCCGTGACGTTCCCCACGGCACCCACCGCGATCGCCAGGCTCGCCGCAGTCTCCGCCATCTGCAAATGCTGGCGGCCGAAGGGCACCAACTGGCTGATCAGCATCAGCCCGGCCCCTGTCCCGAGGGCATACGCGATCCACATGTAGTGGAAGGTCGACGTCCGCACCACCTCGCCCGGGGTGAACTCGTGGCGGGTGGCCGACACCCTGGCCGATTGCTGTCCTGGCTGCCAGCCGTGGGGCTTCCAGTTGGGGGGCGGGTTCTGCAGGATGCAGGCCCCGAGCATGGTGGAGACGAAGTACCCGATCCCCAGGTACAGGAAGGTGGATCGCCAGCCGAAGGCGCGGATCATCGGCGGGCCGATCAGGGAGATGAGGAACGAGCCGCCGCCGTAGCCCGCCACCGCCAGCCCCACCGCGAGGCCGCGCCGATCGGGGAACCACTTGGAGAGAACCGGAATCGGGGTGGCGTACCCGAACCCGCTCCCGAATCCCAGGGTGACCCCCATCGTGAGGTACAGCCAGGGGAGATTCCGGCTGAAGGTCGCCAGGACCCACCCGAGGCTGAACAGGACCGCCCCTGCCATGGATACCCCGAAGGGTCCCTTCCGGTCCTGGAGCCATCCCGCCAGGATGAAGCTCACCCCCAGGACAAATACGGCGAGGGTGAAGACCCAGGAGGTCTGTGTCCGGGTCCAGCCGAACTCCTTCTCCAGGGGGAGCGCGAAGATGCTCCAGGCGTAGAGCGCACCGAGCGGGAGGTTCATCAGCAGCGCCCCGGTCACCCGCCACCAGCGGCTCATGGTTCTCCCATCCGTGTACCCGGAAAAGTCGAGGACTGGCGCGGTCCCCGCAGGCGTCTGTCCTGCGTCAGAACGCCATCGGTGGCAATGCGGGCGGTCTCACCTCCGGCGGGCCCGGTCCTCCATTACCATCCTATTGGCAGGAAGTGGATTCTGTGGCGGGATTCTTCCTCAAGGATGACGGTCCCTGGTTCCAGCGCAGCCGCCGATGCCTGCAACACGGAGGCGAGTCGGGCGATTCCATGGGGAGTCCGGGTGTTGTGGTGGCGGAACAGGCTCACGCGAACGGACCGCCCCCGCGTCAGTGCGGCGATATCGCCGAGATCCAGATCGAAGGAATCCGGACGCAGCCGGGCTCTCGTTCTTCTCGGCCCTCCGGATGGAGGGCAGTATACGACATCCGTGGGGATCCCACTCCCGGAACACACGCCGGACCGCGCTCCAGCCGTTACGCACAACCATGTCCCTCATCACTCATTCCATTCATCGTCACAGTCTCCGAGGAACGATTTGTGCGGCAGGGCGTCCTATGGCTTCAGCTTGGTTTCCCCGGGCGTCTGGATGGAGAGGTGCGCAAATACCGAATCCGTCGTGGCCCCATGCGAGTGGATCTCGTTCGCAGGAATATACACGATCGTGCCTGGCGTGACGATCTGCTCTTCCTTCTCCGTCGCCACCACGCCCTTTCCCTCGGTGACGACAAGTATCTGCTCGCCGGTATGGGCGTGCATCCGGTTTCCGGCGCCGCGGTCGAACTTGACCATGGCGACCACGAGACCCGCCGTCCCTTTTTCCACCAGGTTCTGTCTCTCCACCTTTCCAAAGAAGAGTCCGAGCGGATCCGGCATCACCTTCAGGTTGCCGACCTGCATCACCTTCATGGCTTCCTCCTCTCAGCCGCGATTCCCCCGCGCGCATGCGCGGCAGAACGGGATTCTCGACCTCCAACTGCGGTGCGGGATTCGAACCCGAATAGGAAGATTGGCACGGACGGAGTGCTAGCGGGACACGGGGTTTGGCGCGGCATGGCAGGGCGGAGTCTAGCACTCGGAGCCATACGATGCAACGCAGCCCTCCTCTGCCAACGCGGGCAGCCAGGTGTTCTCTCGGGCGCAAGAGAAAATCCCGGGAGCGGTCTCTGGGGAGGACGGCAGGCAACACAGTCGCGATGCCATCAGCCCTCGGCGTCGCGGGGAGGATTTGTCTTGACTCCGAAAGAACGGCCGGGTCCCCCCTTCCAGTACAGATCCGGCGACGCCCCGTACTTCTCTCAAGTCCGAGGCTGGCAAGCTGCTTGGAGTTCGAATGCGACGCGGCATTCCGTGCCCCTCGTCCCACGGTCGGGCAACGCCCGGATTCCTACCGTCGGTCCCGGTAGGGCTCCGGGACGGCCACCTTGATCAACTGGCCTGATGCGAGGCGCGCGTCCGCGGTCAGTCCGTTGGCCACGGCGGTCTCATCCGCCGACCAGACGCTCCCCGTGCGCCGGGCCACGTCCGCCGGCCGCTCCCCGGCCCGCGCCGTCGCCACCCGCAAATGGGTTTCGCGGATCTGCGCCGTGTCCGCCGGCGTCATGGCACGGAAACTCGACGCGGTCTGGTCGAAGAGGGGCCGGTACGCACCGTAGCGCGGCGTCGGGCTCACGCCGACGATCCGGTACACGATCCCCCCGTGGGCGATCCAGGTGAAGTCGAGCGTCGTCGGCCCCCGCGCGCCATCCGCCGCGACGACACTGCGCATCGCCCGCAGCCCGTTGATCTCCAACTGTGCGGCCCGGTCCAGCAGACGAACACCGGCAGCGCGCTCGGCATCACGGGCGACCTGCAGGGGGTCGTCGCCTTTCCCGGCCACGGTGAGGAGCAGCACGGCCTCCTTGTCTCGCGTGTGGCCGACGACTGCTCGCGGAGTATTGCGCGTCTGCCAGCCGGTCGGAAACCGCAGGCTGATTCCAAGTCTCGGGTGGAGGAAGCGGGACTCCAGAAATGTCCCGTCGGCCGGGTCGTCCCCGACGAGGAGCCCGTCCAGGCCCGCCAGAAACTCGCCGTGGGTCTTGACGACGGGTGTGGCAGGTTCCGGGCGAAGCGCGGACGCCCGGCGCCCCGTCTCCCGCACCCGTTCGGGTGTGGCAGGATGGGTATCGAGAAAACTCTGGCGGGGTGGCCCGCCCCTCCGGAGCGCCTCTTCCCGCTCCAGCGCCTGCAAGATGCTTGGCAACCCCCTGGGGTCGTAGCCGGCTCGCGCCGCGAGATCGACGCCGACATCGTCCGCCTCGCGCTCCTGGCTCCGGCCGTACGGCGCCATGAATGCCTCGGTGGCGGTCTCGCCCAGCCCCGCGATTCCCTCGCCGACTCGCGGGGCGATGATGCCCGCCGCGACCCCGGCGATCCCTGTGGCGATCCGGAGCGGGGACGTGGCCACCGCCACGTTCGCGCTGCGCACGGTGTGCCGGGCCGCCACGTGGATGACCTCGTGCGCCAGGACGCCGGCCAGCTCGTCCTCGGAGTTCGTCA
>DATIFO010000018.1:0-18239 GCA_035455275.1 Methylomirabilis sp. (SeqCode)
CACCCGGGCGTTGACCGCCAGGCTGATCTCGTCCCCGAATTCGACGACCAGCCCCCGATCCCCCGCCGGAAGAAACCGAACCGTCATCGCCTCGCTCTCCGAAGTCGCCACCCTCAGTCGGCCGGCAGGCCACCTGCGAAGCCCCGACCCCGAGGACATCCGGCGGCTCACCGGCCGACGATCTCCCTCATCGGCCCAAGCTTCACCCCGGCCGCTTCCAGGCGCTCGCGGACGCGGCGGGCGATGGCCCCCGCGCCTGGCGTATCCCCGTGGAGGCAGATCGTGTCCGCCTCGATCCGGATCTCCTGCCCCGTGATCGTGGTGACGGTCCCCCGGACGAAGCCGAGGACCCGCCCGGCCACCGCGTCCGCGTCCGTGATCAGCGAGCCGGCCAGCTTCCGGGAGACCAGGCTGCCGTCCTCGTTGTAGGCGCGATCGCCGAAGGCCTCGCGCGCCACGCGGAGCCCCACCTCCCGGCCCGCCTTCAGGATCTCGGAGCCCGGCAGGCCCACCAGGATGAGGTCCCCGCCGGCCTCGGCCACCCCTTCGGCGATCCCCAGGGACAGCTCCCGATCCTTCGCCGCGGCGTTGTAGATCGCCCCGTGGGGCTTGACGTGCTGGAGCCGGATTCCGGCCGCCTCCGCGAAGGCGCGGAGCGCTCCGATCTGGTACAGCATGTAGTCCCGCGCCTCGGTCCGTGTGATCTGCATCACGCGTCGCCCGAAGCCAAGCAGATCCGGATAACTGGGATGCGCTCCCACGGCGACCCCCAGGGCCTTGGCCCGGGCGATCGTCTGCCGCATGACCTGGGGGTCGCCACCGTGCCAGCCGCAGGCGACATTCGCCGAGGTCACGGAGCGCAGGATCTCCTCGTCCGCGCCAAGCGTGTACGCACCGAAGGACTCTCCCATGTCGCTGTTCAGGTCCACAAGCATTCTGCCCCTCCGCTATCCCGGTCCCCAAGGAATCGACAGCGAGATCCGAGAGCGACAGCGATCCTGAAGAGCGAGGCCCTCCGTGGCTCTCCCTGTCGCTATCTCTATCGTTCGTCATTTCCCCGGCGTCAGATCCCCAGGTACACCTCCCGCACCAGCTTCGATTCCAGGAGGTCCTTGGCCGCGCCCGAGGCCACCATCCGGCCGCTCTCCATGAGGTACCCGCGGTGGGAGATGCCGAGGGCGAGCTGGACGTTCTGCTCGATGAAGAGGACGGTGACCCCCTCGGCGTTGATCTGCTTGACGGTCTGCAAGATGTTCATCACCACCAGGGGTGCCAGGCCCAGGAACGGCTCGTCGATCATCAGGAACTTCGGCCGGGACATGAGTCCCCGCCCCAGGGCCAGCATCTGCTGCTCACCCCCGCTCAGGCTGTGGGCAAGCTGCTGCCGGCGTTCCGCCAGGATGGGGAACAGCTTGAACACCCAGGCCAGGCTGTCGGCTCGCTGCGCGCGCGCCCGCTCCTGATAGCTCCCCAGCAGCAGGTTCTTCTCCACCGTGAGGTAGGGGAAGAGCCGGCGCTGCTCCAGGACGTGGGAGAGCCCCCGGCTCACGATCTGGTAGGTGGGCAGGCCATCGATCCGCTCGCCGCAGAACTCGATCCGCCCCCGGCTCGGCCGGATCAGGCCGGATACCGCGCTGATCAGGGTGCTCTTCCCCGCCCCGTTGGGTCCCAGGAGGCAGACCACCTCGCCCTCCCGGACCTCCAGGGAGGGCCCCCAGAGGGCCTGGAAGTCCCCGTACTTCACCTCCAGGTCCTGCACGCGAAGCACCTTACCTCCCGGGCCCCGCAGCCGGCCCATCTCCGGCCGTGGGGACAACGAAGGCGTCCCCCAGATACGCCTCGATCACCCGGCGCTCCTTCACCACCGAGGAGGGCGGTCCGTCCGCGATCACCTCCCCGAGGTGGAGCGCCACGATCCGGTCCGAGATGGACATGATCACGCGCATGTTGTGCTCGATCACCACCAGGGTGAGCCCCTGCTGGCTCCGCAGCCGGCCGATGAGCTGAAGCAGGGTGGGAATGGTCCGCTGGTCCACCCCCCCCGTCACCTCATCGAGGAGCAGCAGGCGCGGCCGCGAGGCCATGGCCCGCGCCATCTCCAGGCGCTTCCGCTCACCGATGCTGAGGCTCTTGGCGTCGGTATCTTTCTTGTCGGCCAGCCCCACGAACTCCAGATACGAGATGGCCTCCCCTCGCGCCGCCACCGGGTCCGCCACATGCTGCATGGCCGAGACCATCACGTTCTCCACGACGGTCATGCCCAGGAAGGGACGGACCTTCTGGAAGGTGCGCCCGATCCCCAGCCGATTCACCTGGTCCGGACGCAGCCCCACCAGATCGCGACCCTGAAAGGTGATCCGGCCCTCCTGCGGGCGCTGGAAGCCGGTGATCACCTCGAACAGGGTGCTCTTCCCCGCCCCGTTGGGTCCGATGAGACCCAGGATCTCACCCTCCTCGACCGCGAAGCTGACGTTGTTGTTCGCCACCAGCCCGCCGAACCGCCTGGTCACCCCTTCCACCCAGAGCAGCGCCATCAGCCCCTCCCCCACCGCTGGAAGAGCCCCACCAGGCCGGCTGGCTGGAAGACGGCCACGATGGTGAGCAGGGCGCCGTAGATCAGGAGGTCCACGGCGGATCCGGTGCCGCCGAACTGGATCCGCGTGAACTCCGACAGCGGGATCATGAGGCTCGCCCCCACCAGGGGCCCCCAGAGTGTCCCCACTCCCCCCACCACGGCGAGCAGGCAGATGAGGATGGACAGCGAGAGCGGGAAGACGCTGTCCGGATCCAGGTACAGCACGTACTGCGTGTAGAAGCTCCCCCCCGCCGCCACGAAGGCCGCCGAGATCGCCATGGCCGCCAGCTTGTACTTCGTGACGGGGATGCCCACGCTCTGCGCGGCGTCGGGGTCCTCCCGGATGGCGCGGAGGTAATAGCCCAGGCGGCTCTTCTCGATCCGCCAGGTCACGAAGAAGCACAGGGCCGCCAGGGCCAGGATGATGTAGTAGTAGGCGTACTTGCTGCTGTGAAACTGGAAGGCCACCAGGGAGTCCTTATGGATGGGCAGCGTGAGTCCCCGGGCGCCGCCGATGAACTCCCAGTTGATGGCCAGGGTGTGGACGATCTCCCCCACGGCGATGGTGGCGATGGCGAAGTAGTGGCCGCGCAGCCGGAAGCACGGAAAGCCAATAACCTGGGACAGGCCCGCGGCGATCGCGACACCGGCCAGGAGCCCTGCCCACGGGTTCCAGCCCGCGCTCATCTGCAGGACGCTGCCGGTGTAGGCCCCCGCCCCGAAGAAGACCGCGTGCCCCAGGGAGATCTGCCCGCAATAGCCGGCCAGGATGTTCCACGACTGGGCCAGGAGGGCATACAGCAGGATCTTGATGACCACGTCCCTGTGGTACGGGAGACGGAAGAACCAGGGAAAGACCAGCGCCGCGAGGATCAGGAGTCCCAGCAGGAGCATCCCGATTTTCCGCCGCCGAGAGGAGCCTTTTCCTCGATCCTCGAACGCTCCCGCGCTTGCCATCAGAACTTTCCGAAGAGGCCCTGCGGTCGGATGAGCACCACGATCAGGTACACGAGGAAGACCGCCACGTACTTGAAGGCCGGCGCGATCAATAGCCCTGCCAGGACCTCGATCTCCCCGATGATGATCCCGGCCACGAGCGACCCCAGGATGCTGCCGAACCCGCCCAGCGCCACGGTGACGAAGGCGATCAGTCCGAAGAGACTCCCCACATACGGAAACACGTAGAAGAAGCTGGCCAGAAAAGCCCCCGCCACCCCGACGCAGGCAGAGCTGATCCCCCAGCCCAGCGTGAACATCCGCTCCGTGTTGATCCCCATGAGGGCCGCCGCCTGCCGGTCTTCCGCCGTGGCCTCCAGGGCCGCCCCGGTCTCGGTCTTGGTGATGAACCAGTACAGGAATCCGAAAGCCAGGAGCGACGCCCCGCTGGCCACGAGCTGGGGCAATCCCACGGAGATGCCGAAGAGCTTGATCGGTCCCTGCACCAAGGGCTTCGACACCTGCCGGAAATCCGGCGACCAGAGAAACTGGGCCGCGGCCCGGAGAAAGATCCCGAGGCCGAAGGTGGCGAAGATCTGGGCCAGCATGGGCCCGCCGAGGATGCGCCGGATGATCCCCTTGTGGGTGAGGTACCCGAGGAGAAACAGGGCCGCCCCGCAGACCGGCACGGAGAGCAAGGGATCCAGGCCGAAGAGCGCGTACATCCAGAAGGCCGTGTACATCCCCAGCATCAGGAACTCGCCGTGGGCGAAGTTCACGATCTCCATGAGGCCAAAGATGAGGGACAGACCGGCGGCGATCAAGGCGTAGAGGCAGCCCATGAGGATTCCGCTCAGGATCCCCTGGAT
Source organism: Methylomirabilis sp. (SeqCode) (assembly GCA_035455275.1). GTDB lineage: Bacteria > Methylomirabilota > Methylomirabilia > Methylomirabilales > 2-02-FULL-66-22 > 2-02-FULL-66-22. Next base: position 4,381 of record DATIFO010000018.1, read on the forward strand.
CAGCACCTCGGCGGAGGGTATCTGGAACATGGACACGAAACGGGGGCGGGTCTTGCCGCACTCCCGCCCCCGACTCCCGTGGCGTGCGAAATGGTTACTTGCGCTGCGACCAGGCCGGGACCGGGTAGGTCGCCTCCTGGGTGGCCAGATCGAAGGGGTAGATGGTGTGGTAGGCTCCGCCCTGCATCTGCTGCAGGATGGCGCGTACCCCGGCGTTCTGGCCCTTCTCGTCGAACTTCACCCCGGTCCAGGGCATGACGAGCTGCTCCGGAGGGATGCTCGTGTCCCGGAGGGCCTTCTGGATGGCGGCGGGGTCGGTGGAGCCCGCCCGGTTGATGGCATCCATCAGGGTCATGAAGGCGGTGAAGGCCCGGGCCGAGACGTCCGCCATGTCCCGGCCGCCCGAGAGCTTCTTGAACATCCCGCTGATCACGGGGATGAGGGGTTTCTTGGATGCCAGGTCCAGGGCGAAGGGGGCGCGGGTGATGGCAGCCTCGGCCTCCTTGCCCATCTCGCTCACGAACTTGGGATCGGTGTACCCCGCGTTCTGGGCGATGAGCAGCTTCGGGTTGTAGTCCAGGTTCCGCATGGTGCGGGTGAGCAGGATGGCGTCCGACGTGTAGAGGCTGGGCAGGAACACGTCGGCGTTGGCCGACTTGAGTCTCCCGACCTCGGCGTCCAGGCTGGTCGTGCCGGTGCGGAACGGGATGCGGGCGGCCACCGTGAAGCCGAACTTCTTCGCCAGATCCTCCTGCGCCTTGGCGCTGTCCGTGCCGAAGGTCGTATCCTCGTTCAGAATGGCCACGGTCTTGAACTGGATGCTCCGCTTCTTCTCCAGGTCCTTCATGAACTCGAACATGACTTGACTGAAGTGGATGTCGTGGGGACTGGTGCGGAAGAACCATTTGTAGCCCCGCTCCGTGAGGGCGGGCGAGGACGAGTCGGCATTCACGAAGGGGATCCCCATCCGTTCCGCCACCTGGCTGGCCGTGGTGGTCACGGCCGACTGGTAGGCGCCGAAGAGGGCGACGGCCTTCTCCTGCGTGATCAGGCGCTCGGCCTCGGCCTGGCCCACGTCCGCCTTCCCCTGGTGGTCCACGGCCACGATCCTGACCTTGGCCCCGCCCAACCGGGGCAGCCCCTTGGACTTGGCCAGGGGCAGATTGATGTCTGCACCGTTGTTGACGATGTCCAGCGCCACCTTGATCATGTTGACGGCGTCGATGCCGATCTGCGCCGACGGGCCCGTCATGGGATACAGCACCCCGATGACCACCTCCTTGGTCTGGGCCGCCGGCGCCGTGGCCAGGGCCAGCAGGACCACCACGCTCATGAGGGTTGCCTGGAGCCAGCGGATACATCGTCGGCTACTCATGATTCCTCCCCCTCTGCACTGGTTGTGGGCACGGGTAGACATGACGGGCGGTCTTCTCCAGGCTCTCCAGGGCTCTGGCTTTGGGCGGGCGGGATTCTATCCGGCCCCCCGTGACAAGTCAAGGAACGGTCCCCGCGCTCGACGGAGCGCCTTGGGCGCCGGCTGTCTTTCCGGCGGGGGCAGCCCCGAGACCGGAAGGCCTGAACCCGAGGGAGGGGGGCGGGTATCCTTTGGTGCTGCGGGCTGGGCGCTGGCGTCACGGAGAGGTCCCCCTCGTGGATTTCATACCGGCGGATGACGTCCGCCGGCTCGAGGTACGGGTACTTCAGATCGGTTCAACGCCGGTTGCTGCTTCCCTCGAACTCCCCGATGCCCCGGCCAAAGGCAAACGTCACCAGATCCGTGACGAGCACTTTGCGCGTCTGCTCCAGATTCCCCCCCCATGCAGCAAACGGGGAAGCCAAGGCATAGATCACTGCACTGACCGGGATCGCGACAATCGTGATGGGCCGGACTAGCAGGGTGTCGGCGATGATCGCGAGCTCCCTCTCGCCCTCGGCAAGGGCGGATGTTGAGGTGAATACAAGAGCTGACAAGACGATGAGAACCCGTGCCTTCCTCATGGCGTTCCTCCTTCAGGCGAGACTTCCGCTGGATTCTATCGTGCCGCCGGGTTGCCATGGATACAGGTGATCGGACCGAAGTCCGGGCGGAGGTGGAAGTCCTGCCCGTGGCGCACTCCGTGGCTCACATCATGAAGCCCCCGCCGTTCACATCGATGCAGGCCCCGGTGATGTACGAGGCGTCCTCGGACGCCAGGAAGAGGATCGCCGCGGCAACCTCCTCCGGCTGGCCCAGGCGGCCCAGGGGGATGCCGCGCAGCGTGCTCTCCCGCTCCTCGGCGGGCCGCGTGTCCCACTTGCGTGCCACGCGCTCGACCAGCGTGGGGCCGGGGGCCACGGCGTTCACGGTGATCCCGTGCGGTCCCAGCTCCACGGCGATGTGTCGCATGAAGGCCAGCATCCCCCCCTTGGCGGCGCTGTACTCCGGGCCGGAGACCCGGCTCATGCTGCGCCCGGCGACGGAGGCCACCATCACGATGCGACCGCTCCGGCGCTCGCGCATGTGCTGCACCACGGCCTTGGTCACCAGGAACGTGCCCTTGAGGTTGACGTCGTGGCTCTGGTCCCAGTTGTGCTCGTCCAGGTCGTCCAGCCAGCGCGCCATGCTTCCTCCGCCGGCGTTGTTCACCAGGATGTCGATCCCCCCGAATCGGGCGATCACGGCCCGGACCATGTCGCGCACCTCGTCTGCCCGGGTCACGTCCGCCACCGCTGGCATCGCCTGACCGCCGCCCGCCTCGATCTCCTTCACCAGCGCCAGGACGCTGGAGGCGGTCCGTCCGTTCACCACGACGGTCCCGCCCTCCCAGGCCAGCCGGAGGGCCGTGGCACGGCCGATCCCTCGCGACGCACCGGTGACCAGCGCCACCCGCCCGCCGAAGCGCATCGTGGCACCCGCCCGGAAACCCCTTCGATCCTCTCCCGCTCCCATGACGCCCCCCCGTCGATCCGGTGTCTTCGCGCCCGCCTGCCCGCCGCCACCGGTGCCAGGACAGCGCTTACGGGCTCTCCCTCCGCTGCCGCAACCACTCGACCTCGCCAGCCAGCCCCTCCCGCAGGGAAACCCGCGGCACGAATCCCAGGAGCTCGCGCGCCAGGCTCGTGTCCGCCCAGGTGTGGCGAACGTCGCCCGGCTGCGGGGGACGGCGCTCCCGTCGGACCGGCCGGTGCAGGATCTCTTCCAGCGTCGCCAACACCTGGTTCACGCTCACGCGGGAGCCGCCACCGATGTTGAACACCTGCCCCGTCGCCTCCGCCCGGAGGGCCAGCCAGTTCGCCTCCACGGCGTCCGCCACATAGGTGAAGTCCCGGGTCTGCTCACCGTCCCCGTACACGACGATGGGGCGATCCGTGAGGGCCGCCTGGATGAACTTGTGGAAGCCCATGTCCGGTCGCTGCCGCGGCCCGTACACCGTGAAGTATCGGAGCGCGACCGTGGGCACGCCGTGGTTCGCCCCATAGAGACCGCACAGGTGCTCGGCGGCCAGCTTGGTCACACCGTAGGGGGAGAAGGGGCGCGGCAGCGACGCCTCCCGCAGCGGCAGGTCGGACGTGTCCCCGTACACCGAGGAAGAGGAGGCGAAGACGAGTCTCCGCAGCCGGGGGGATCCCTTGACGGCCTCCAGCAGGCGCTGGGTTGCCCGGATGTTGCAGTCCACGTAGGTATCGAAATCCTTCCCCCAGCTCGGACGCACGCCCGGCTGTCCGGCCTGGTGGAAGATGTGGTCGGCCTCCGCCACGATCGGGCCGAGATCGGAGCGGGTGAGGTCCAGCTCCAGGAAGCGGAACCGCGGCCGGCCGAGCAGCGGGGCGAGATTCGCCTCCTTCTGCGGTCGGGGATAGAAATCGGAAAACGCGTCCAGGCCGATGACCGCGTGGCCCTCCTGGAGCAGTCGCTCGCACAGATGGGAGCCGATGAACCCCGCGGCGCCGGTGACCAGCGAGGTCGGGCGGTCGCTCATCGCACCCCTGTCCCCGGCGCGGCGAGGCTCGCCTGCCCTCCCCCGGCTTCACGCCGGGTGAGCCTCGAGACGAAGCTTCCCACCTTGATCTCGCTGCGCATCTGCACCGGGATCCGCTCCGCGTCGTCGCTGAGCCACACGATCACCCGCCCCTTTTGCTGGAAGATGCCCTCGAACTTCAGCAGGGGCTCGACCACCAGCGTCTCGCGCCGGCCCAGGACCGTGTCCAGGGTCTCACGGCCCTGCACCCGCACCTCCAGCTCCCAGTTCTTCTTGCTCGCGAATACCTTGGCCCGGACCGTGGTGCCGCTGAGAAGCGGCAGGGTGCGCACGTAGTACAGCACCGACAGCTCGTCCAGGGCGCCGGGAGACAGCGGGAACTCCTGGACCACGTACCGTCCGTACTTCTCCGCCTCTTCCAGGCGCGTGATGCCTTTGGGCACCGGGCCGAAATCCAGATACCGGAAGGTGGCGACGCCGCCGTGATGATCGAAGTCCGTCTGGCTGTCGTGACGGTAGCGCCCCTCCCGCAGATGCTTCTCGAATCGCAGGGCCCGCATCGGCTCCAGCCCCAGGTAGGACTCGCTGCGGTCGTTCACCGGGTAGATCTTGGAGACCAGCGGGCTCGACTGAGCCGTGGTCACCAGATGGATCGCCCGCTCACCCTTGATCTGCACCGCGTCGCGGATCTCCATCGTCGCCTGCCCGGCCCTGATGCCCAGCCAGGTCACGTCATAGACCAGGCGCTCACCCTCGCGCAGGACCCGGCGGACATCGACCACCTCCCCCCGCACCGCAGTGGCCCACAACACCGAGACCCCCGCCAGAAGCGCCGAGACCAGCTTGACCGCACACTTCCCCGCTCGTGCAGATTTCCCCCGGGGATTCCCTCCGGGAGGATCTGCGGAATCTGCGTAATCTGGGGATGCCATCTTCCCCGTGCTTCTCCCACCCTCTTCCATGCTCACGCCACGGGGGCGCGGGCCCGGAGCAACGCCCGCACCGCGGTCAGGACCTCTTCCACGCCGAGATCCCGCATGCACCGATGGACATCGGCGATGCGACAGCGGCGATCCAGGCACGGGCTGCAGCGCAGCGGACGCCGGAGCACGACCCCCGGCCCGAGCGGTCCCGTCCGGAGCGGATCGGTCGCTCCGAACAGCGCCACGACCGGGGTCCCCATGGCCGCGGCCATGTGCATGGGACCCGAGTCCACGCTCACCAGGAGGTCTGCCGCGCCGAGCACCGCCGCCAGTTCCTTCAGGGAGAGTCGCCCCGCCAGCGACAGCGGCGCAGGGCTGAGACCCGCACCGATCCCGGCAGCCAGGGCCTCATCCTCTCGACCTCCGGTGACGAACACGCCGACCCCTTCGGCCAGGAGGGCGGCCGCGAGGGCGCGCCAGCGGGCCGCCTCCCACAGCTTGGTTCGCCAGCGGGCCGCAGGATGGAGGACGACCCGGGGCCGAGCAGGCCCACCCAGGACGGATTCCGCCACGGCCCTCGCCTCCTGGGTGAGCGCGATGTGAAACTCCCGGACGGGCTGGGTCGCCCCCACGGCTGCGGCCAGGGCGAGATACCGGTCCACCGCATGGACCGGCTGGGGTGGCGCCGCAACCCGATGGGTGAGGACCCACGGCGACCCCTCCCGCCCCTCCGCAAAGCCGACCCTGATCGGGGCGCCGGCCGCCAGCACGTACAGGGCGCTCTTGAAGAGGCCCTGCAGATCCAGCACGACGTCGTACCGACGGCCACGCAGATCGGCGACAAACCGCCGGACCTCACCGAGGGTCGGGCCGATCTGCCTCGCTCCGCGAAGCGCCGCCATCCACCGCCGCCGCCCGGACACGACCACGTCGGAGACCGCCGGGTGGCCCCGCACGATGTCGGCCGCCTCCTCTTCCACGAGCCAGTCGAGTCTGCTGTGCGGGTACCTCCGCCGGAGCGTGGCCGCCACCGGCAGCGCGTGCACCACGTCGCCGAGGGCGCTGGGCTTGATCAGGAGGATCCGCCGCGCGTCGTCAAGACGGAGGAGTGCCGATGACATCGGGGTGCTCCGAGTGGGCCAGCATCCAGTTCACCGCGGCCCGGAGATCCTCCGCCACGTGGGACGGACGGCCGGCCGCTCCGGGTTCGATCTTCGGGAGTTGGCCGCGCCCGTGGCCGGTGAGGACCAGGAGGCCCCGCATGCCGGGGAAGGCCTGTGTCACGGCCGCATCGCTCAGGTGGTCCCCGATGATCACCGAGCGCGAGAGATCCAAGGGGAAGTCCCGGGCGGCCCGACGGATCATCCCCGGTCCGGGCTTGCGGCAGTCGCAGTCCCGCCGAGACTCGGGTGGCCCGTGCTCGGGATGGTGCGGGCAGTAGTAGATCCCGTCAAGACGCACCCCCGCGTCCGCCAGGAGGGCGCGCAGGCGGTCGTTCACCCTGTGGACATCCCTCTCCGAGAAGATCCCGCGGGCCACGCCCGCCTGGTTCGTCACCACGATGAGACGGAACCCGGCCGCCTGGAGGTCACGCAGGGCCTCTACGGCCCCGGGAATGAATCGGATGCCGTCCGGATCGCTGAGATAGCCGGGGTCCTCGATGATCGTGCCGTCCCGATCCAGAAAGGCTGCCGGGGAAGCCCCTGGCCAGCCACAAGCCACGAGCCGCGAGAGGCGAGTCGCCTCCAGCAGATCCCCTGCGGCCTGGAGCACCCGATCCACGCTGACGCCGGTCATGCAGCCATGGTCGATGGGACATTCGCGCAGCAGACATGGACTGCATGGCACCGGCTCCCGCACCACCCGGCTGAGACACGAAAGCGGGCCGGTCGCCTCGACATCGGTGGGGCCGAAGATGGCCACGACCGGCGTGTCCAGGGCCGCCGCCACGTGCATCGCACCGGTATCGTTGCTGAGGAGCAGATGCGCCCGCTCCAGCAGGCCCATCAAGGTCGCGAGGTCGGTCTGTCCCCCGAGCAGGATCGCCGGCCGATGCATCCGGGCGGCCACAGCCTCAAGGATGTGTCCCTCTCGCGCCGATCCGATGAGGGCGACCCGCGCGCCCCATCCATCCGCCAGACCGTCGGCGACGGCCGCGAATCTGTCAGCCGGCCATTGCTTGGCGCTGCCGTAAACCGCGCCCGGATTCATGGCCACGAGGACGTCAGATTCCCCTATGGATTTGTCCCTGAGAAATTCAAGAGTTGCATTCCGTACATTATCTGTGACATGAAGTCTTGGCGCCGGCCGTCCATCCCCACCGAGCGCCCGGACGATGTCCAGATAGTGCTCCACCTGATGCCGTCCAGGTCGTCTGGGCGATCGTGGGATCGGGTGCGTGAGAAGCAGGCGCCGGCCATCGGTCGGGTAGCCTACCCGGCGCGGCACCCCGGCGAGCCAGGGGATGAGGGCCGCGTCCAGGGAGTTCGGGAACAGCACCGCCAGATCGAAGCCTTCTCGGCGGACCTCGGCCGCGAGCCGCCGACGCCCTCCGAGTCCCCGATGGATGCCATCCGTCCGATACTCGATGACCCGGTCCACGACCGGCTGGCCCGCGAAGAGCCCCGCCACCCACGACTTCGCCAGGACGGTGATCTCCGCCCCAGGGAAGCGGCGGCCGATCGCTTCCAGCGCCGGCAGGGTGAGGACAGCGTCCCCGACCCAGTTCACCTCGCGGACCAGGATTCGACCGACCTGCCGAGGATCGATGTCGAGCATATGCGGCCCGGCTCCAGGCTCACCGCCCATGGCTGGGGGCGGCAGCCTGGTCGCGAACGCCCTTGCGTGATTCCAGCCTCGGATCGATCGGGAGAGTCGTCTTCCAGCGCCGATGCACCCAGAACCAGTGATCCGGCCGCTCCCGGATGAGAGCCTCGATGGCCGCCGTGAACCGCGCCGTGTTCTCCACCAGGTCCGCCTTCAGATCTCCGCTCCGCCGCACCGGGACCTCCTCGCCGACCCGGACCCGGTACCGCCCTCGCCCCTCGCGGATGATCCCCCCCGGAAACACGGCCGCGCCCGATCGCATGGCGATGAGGGCTGGAGCCGAGGCGGTCGAGGCGGGTTGGCCGAAGAATGGAACAACCACGCCCTCTCGCTCGCTGATGTGCTGGTCGATGAGGATGGCCACCGCCTCGCCGCCTCGCAGGACCTGGAGGATCGCCTGCACGGCATCGCGCTTCCGGATAACCCGATTCCCGCCGCGTTCCCGCATTGCGGTCAGCAAGTCGTCGAGCCGTGGATTGTCCAGGGGACGGGCGACGACGTGGAGCGGGCGGCCAAGGTACTGGGTGTGGACGAGCGGCAGAAGCTCCCAGGGCCCGAAGTGAGCCGCGATGTAAAGGACGCCCTTGCCCCGCCGTCGTGCCTCCAGGATCCGGTCGACACCCTCCATGCTGATGGAGTCACCGATCGTCCCGCGAACCAGGCGGTCCGACCGCGCCATGTCCACCACCGTCCGGCCCAGGTTCTCGAAGACCGCCCGGGCCTGCACCGTCAGCTCGTGGGGGGAGTGCTGCCCCGGGAAGGCCCGGGCGAGATTCTCCTCGGCGACGCGGCGGTGTCGGTGGTCCAGCCGGAATGCCAGCCTCCCCGCCCCCTCACCCAGGGAGTAAGCGGCCCAGGCCGGCAGCCGGGCGAGGACCTTGACGATACCCGCCACGAGCGCCCACTCGGCCAGGACCGCCGGACTCCACCGGGAACGCTCAGCCATTGCCGATCCCCCCTGCCGGGATGGCGAGCAACCGCGCCACGATCTCCTCGCCCTCGACGAGCGCAACCTGGATGCCCAGGGCCAGGGTCGGCGGGCCAGCAGGGAGGTCCCGTCCCAGCCGGACGGCATCCTTCTCCGTGGTGACGATGCACTCGGCCCCGACCCTCTGGGCCTCGCCCCCTATCCGCGTCCGATCTTCCCGGGTGAAGGGATGATGATCGGGAAACGTCAGGACCCCGGCCGGCGTCGCGCCAACCTGGCGGATCGTCCGCAGGAAGCTTTCCGGCGTGGCGATCCCGCTGACCGCCACGACCCGTTTCCCCTGGAGGCTCGCCGGCGGCATGGCGCATCCGGATCGCACATCCACGACTCGGCTGGGCCGATGCACCGCCCACGCCACCGGCACGCCCGGCGCGCGCTCCGCGAGTGAGCGGCGTAGCGTGGCGAGGTCGTCCACCTGGTCCCTGCGCGTCACCAGGATGGCGTGGGCACGGCCGAGGGCGGCCACGGGCTCGCGTAAGCGTCCTCGCGGGAGGAGTTGGTCACCGCCGAAGGGGTCGGTCCCGTCCAGCAGGACGAGGTCGGCATCCCGGTGAAGCCTGCGATGCTGAAACCCATCGTCCAGGAGAATGGTGTCGGGACCGAAGGAGCGGAGCGCCAGGCGTCCCGCCTCCACCCTATCCGCTCCCACCACGACAGGCACGCCGGGCAGCAAGCCAGCCAGGAGGACCGCCTCATCTCCGCCCTCCTGCCAGTCCACCAAGAGGTCGCGCCCATCGGAGACGATCCGGGTCCCGGCCCCCGCGCGCCCATAGCCGCGGAGCAGGATGCACACCTTCCGGCCAGCCGCCAGGAGAAGCGTCGCAGCCGCGGCGACCGTGGGAGTCTTCCCGGTCCCGCCCACGGTCAGATTCCCCACGCACACCACCCGGCAAGTCAACCGATGAGCGGGCAGGAGGCCCAGGGTATAGGCGGCATTCCTCGCCCTCACGGCCGCCCCGTAGCCCACGGCCGCCAGCCTGAGGACTCCTCGTCCGAGCCGCTGGCCGAGTGTGGGCTCGGGTGCGGAAACCGTCTGAATAACCAGCTCGCGAAGTCCGGCCACCAGGTTCACAGGAGCGCGTCCACCAGGTCGGCGGTCCGCCGCGTGGCTCCGCGGTGAGCCTCCACGATCTCGCAACCGGCCTTCCCCATCCGGTCGGCCAGCGTCGGATCGTCCAGGAGCAGTGCCAGCTTCTCCCGCAATCCCTTCCCATCCTCCACCTGGACGGCCGCCCCCGCCTTCTGGAACAGATCTCGCATCTCGGCGAAATTCCCCATATGGGGCCCGTGGATGACGGGCCGCCCCACGGCCGCCGGCTCCAGCATATTCTGGCCCCCATGCGGGATGAGGCTCCCCCCGATGAACACGACCGTCGCCGCGGCGTAGAGGGACGCCAGTTCCCCCATCGTGTCCAGGAGAATGACCGACATCCCCGTCAGAGGCGCCGCCGGAAGCTGGCTGCGGCGCACCCACGACAGACCAGACCGGCGGACCAGCCGCTCCACCTCGTCCAGCCGCTCCGGGTGCCGCGGGGCAAGCAGGAGGCACAGGTCCCGTCGGGACCGGTCGAGGTCCACGAAGGCCTCCAGGAGAAGCTCCTCCTCGCCCCGGTGAGTGCTCCCCCCCACGATGAGGCGCTTCTCGGCCGGCAGCTGGAGCCGCTCCCGCACCCCCCTGACGTCCGGGGCCTGCCTCAAGGTCGCCAAGTCGTACTTCAGGTTCCCGACGACCCGCACCCGATCCGGGTGCGCGCCCAGTTGCAGGATCCGCTCCGCATCCTGCGACGTCTGCATGCAGAACAGCCGGACGTCGGCCAGGACGCGGCCAAACCAGCGCCGCACCAGCCGGTAGCGCGGGAACGAGCGAGGGGAGATGCGGCCGTTGATCACCACGACTGGCACGCCCCGTTCCGCACACGCCGCCAGGAAGTTTGGCCACAGCTCGGTCTCCGTCAAGAGGACCAGACGCGGACGCAGCCGATCCAGCGCGCGGGCAACGGCCCAGCCGAAATCCAGCGGGAAAAAGACGAAATGGGCCGCGGGCAGGCGCTGCTCCGCGACGCCACGCCCCGTCTCCGTGACCGTCGAGACGAGGAGCGGGATGTCGGGATGTCGGGCCGCAAACTCCCGGGCCAGCGGGGCGGCAGCCATCGCCTCGCCCACGGAGACCGCGTGCAGCCATACGGGAGCGGCCGGTTCGTCCCACGAGGGGACCGAGCCCAAGCGCTCGCCCAGGCTGCGCCGGTACTTTCCCCGCAGGATCGCCTGCCAGAGAAAGCCCGGCAGCGCCACCGCGAGGAACAGGCAGAATCCCAGGCTGTAGATCCAGTACATCATCACCTGTAAGAGCGTTCGGCTGTTCGACCGTACGACCGTTCGGCTGTTCTTGTACTGCCGCACTGCCGTACGGCCGAACGCTGCTTATCCGTTCGCGGCTCGGCTGTCCGCCTCCGCCGTCACCGCATTCAACCGCTCGGCCAGCAACTCCTGGTACTTCTCTCCGTCTGGCTTGCCCAGCTCCGGCGGAACGTAGATGGGCTCGCCCCAGACGAAGACGCCCCGACCAAAGAGATGGGGAACCAGGAACTGGTCCCAGCTCTTCAGGATCGTCCGGGGCCAGGCCCCGAAGGAAATCGGAAGGATCGGCATCCCGGAGAGGCGGGACAGCTCGATGACGCCGGACTTCACCTGGTTACTCGGTCCCTTGGGTCCATCCGGGGTGATGACGACGTTCTGCCCTTCGCGCAGCGTGTGGACGAGCTGTCTGAAGGCCTGCGCCCCGCCTCGGGTGGCCGAGCCCCGGACAACGGAGAATCCCAACCGGCGCGCGATCCGGCTGATGTACTCGCCGTCCCGGTGCTGGCTGATGAGGATCGTGGCCGGACACCCGGGGTAGCCGAAGGGCATCATCAGGAGTCTCCCGTGCCAGAAGGCCACGATGATCCGCTCCCCCCTGGCCCAGCACCCCTCAGGATGGTGCCGGCCGACATCCGTGCGCCGGAGCGTGGCAAACGCCGCCCGCACCAGGCCGCTCGCGACCCAGGGAGCCACGGTCAGGCTGATCTTCCATTCCCGGGGAGACACCGCGCGACGTTTCATCCCCACACACCACGGCCTCAGGCTGCCGGGAGGAGCGCCAGGACCTCCTCTGCGGCCCGGCCCGCCGCCCCCGGCTTTCCCAGCCGCCCCCGGACGAGTTCCAGGGCCGCCCTCATCCGGGCCTGCCGTTCCGGCGAAGTCAGGATCTCCAATGCCGCGCTCGCCAGTCGCTCCGGCGTGGCCGAAGATTGAATCAACTCGGGAACGATGCCCTCTCCCGCCACGAGGTTCGGCAGGCCGATGAACCGCACCCGGACCAGCAGGCGAGCCAGGAGCCAGGAGAGCGTCCCCAGGCGGTAAGTGATCACCATGGGCGTGCCCAGGATGGCGGCCTCCAGCGTGACGGTGCCCGATACGGCCAGGAGCAGATCGGCCGCGCGCATCACCTCGTGCGCCCGGCCCTGCACGATCTCCACCGGGACTGACGCAGACTCGATCTCTGTCTCCGCGGCCCGTCGGTCCAATCCGGCGGAGAGTCCCAGGACCAATCTGAGATCGGGCCGCTCCGCCCGCATCCGGGCCGCGGCCCGGAGCAGGAGCGGGAGATGCCGGCGGATCTCTGCCGGGCGGCTCCCTGGGAGAAGGCCGAGAACCGGCGTGGTTCCCTGCACACCGAGAGCCGAGCGACACACCTCCCGCGACGGCACGTCCGCCATCACGTCCAGCAACGGATGGCCCACGAAGGTCGCATCCACACCGGCGGCCCGATACAGCGCCTCCTCGAAGGGGAACAGGACAAGCATCTTCCGCACCAGCCGGCGTATCGTCCGGATCCTGCCTCGCCGCCAGGCCCAGATCTGGGGGCTGATGAAGTAGCATACCGGGATCCCCAGCCGGTGGGCGGTCCGTGCCAGGAGGAGGTTGAAGTCCGGGAAATCGATGCAGATCAGCAGGGATGGAGGAGCCGCACGCAGGTGCTCCCGGAGCAGCCGAAGGGCGTCCCGCAGGGCCCGCCGCTTCTCCCACAACTCGGCGAGCCCCACGACCGCCGTCTTGCCGGCGTCGGCCAGGAGCGTGACACCGGCGGCCCCCATCCTCTCCCCGCCCATTCCCTCCAGGCTGAGCCGGGGATGGCGCCGCCGGAGGGCCTCCACCAGCCTCGCGCCGTGCAGGTCCCCCGAGGCCTCGCCCGCCACGACCAGGATCCGAGGCGCCGACTGCGGCCCGTGGACCGGCGGAGTCGTGGATTGGCGAACCCGTGGCTCAGCGAACGTATCCGCCATCCCCACCTTCCACGCATTCTGGAATCCACCGATTCACCGATCCACCAATCCACGGGTGTCCCGTCAGAGACGCTCGATGATCTGGCACGCCACGGCCACGGCTTCCCGGCCGGCTTCCCCGGAGACCATGGGCGGGTGGCGGGTCCGCACGCTCGCCACGAAATCCAGGAGCTCCTGCCGCAGGGGCTCCACCCGCTCCACCGGGACCTCGATGCGGGTGAGCCGTGACTTGCCGCCGTCGTCGGCTGCCACCTGCCGGAACAGATGCAGCTCCTGGTTGGCGTAGTCCAGCACGAAGGAGGTGTCCCGCTGGAACACCCGGATCTTGCGCACGCGCTCGCCGGTGACCCGGCTGGCGGTGATGTTGGCCACGCAGCCCGAGGCGAACTCGACGCGGGCGTTGGCGATGTCCACCTGATCCGAGACCACCGGCACCCCCACGGCGCTGACGGAGGTGACCGGCGACTTGACCAGGGTGAGGATGATGTCGATGTCGTGGATCATGAGGTCGAGCACCACGTCCACGTCGGCCCCCCGACCCGGGAAGGGTCCCATCCGGTGGACCTCGATGAATCCCGGATCCTTGACCTGCCTCGCCAGGGCCTGCACGGCGCCGTTGTACCGCTCGCTGTGGCCGACCTGCAGGATGCGCCCCTCCCGCGCGGCCACGGCCACCAACTCGTCCGCCTCCGGGAGTGTCCTGGTGATGGGTTTTTCCACCAGCACGTCGCTTCCCGCGAGCAGGCAGGCCCGCGCGATCTCGTAGTGGTTGGCCGTGGGCACGGCGACGCTCACCGCATCCACCTTCCCGAGGAGGGCCCGGTAGTCGGCCAGGGTCGGA
>DATIFO010000019.1:0-15043 GCA_035455275.1 Methylomirabilis sp. (SeqCode)
CCCGGGGTCGCGTTCCTGCGCGACATCGCCCTCGCCAAGGCCCCCTCCGTGGAGGGGCGGCGCGTGGTGGTGGTGGGGGGCGGCGACGTGGCCATCGACTCGGCCCGCTCGGCCTGGCGCCTCAACGCCTCCGAGGTCCACGTGGTCTACCGCCGCGAGGCGCAGGACATGCCGGCCCACGCCGAGGAGATCGAGGCGGCGAAGGAGGAGGGCATCCGGTTCCACTTCCTGGTCAACCCCCTGGCCGTGCTGGGCCAGAGCGCCGTGACCGGCGTCCGGCTGCAGCGGCAGGCCCTGGGGGAGTTCGACGCCAGCGGACGCCGCCGGCCGCGGGCCATCCCCCGGTCGGAGTTCGATCTGCCGTGCGATGTCCTCATCCCCGCCATCGGCCAGTACACGGACTTCGACTGGCTGCGCGACAACCGGGTCGAGACCGAGCGGGCCCAGCGCATCAAGGTCGGGCGCGCCCTCGAGACGACCGCCCCCGGGATCTTCGCGGCCGGCGACTGCGTCTCCGGCCCGGCCACCGTCATCGGCGCCGTGGCCCAGGGGAACAAGGTCGCCATGGCCGTGGAGGCGTACCTCACCACCGGGAAGCTCGAGCCCATCGTGTACCGGCCCGCGGCCCACGAAGTCGCCCGGACGGTGGACCCGGCGGAGTACGCCCAGGCCCGGCGGGCCTCGGCGGGGATGCTGCCCACCGCGTGGCGCGCCGGCGGGTTCGTCGAGGTCGAGATGGGATTCGATGAGGCAACGGCCCAGGCCGAGGCCAAGCGGTGCCTGCGCTGCGACCTGGAAGAGATGGAGTCGGCGGACCAGGCGGCTGCACGCACGCCTGACGCGTGAGGAGACAGAGGATCCGATGAGCGACATGCAACTGACCATCAACGGCCAGGCCGTCAGCGGGAAGAGCGGCCAGACCATCCTGGAGGCCGCGCGCGCGGCCGGGATCTTCATCCCCAGCCTCTGCCATCACCCGGCGGTCTCCAACCACGGCGCCTGCCGCATCTGCCTGGTGGAGGTGAAGGGCATGCGGGGGCTCCAGACCGCCTGCACCTGCCCCGCGATGGACGGAATGCAGGTCGCGACGGAAACCGACGAGATCGCGGCCGGGCGGCGCTTCATCCTGGAGCTGCTCTTCTCCGAGCGGAACCACTACTGCATGTACTGCCAGGTGAGCGGCGACTGCGAGCTGCAGACGCTGGCCTACCGCTACGGCCTGGATCACTGGCGCTACCCGCGCCCGTACCGGCGGATGGCGGTCGACGCCTCCCACCCCTACATCATCATGGAGCCCAACCGCTGCATCCTCTGCACGCGCTGCGTGCGGGCCTGCGCCGAGATCGCGGCCAACCATACCCTGGGGCTCTGCGAGCGGGGCTCCGACAGCATGCTCACGGCCGACCTGGGACTGCCCCTGGGCGAGTCCTCCTGCGTGAGCTGCGGGACGTGTCTCCAGGTCTGCCCGACGGGCGCCCTGATCGACGTGAAGAGCGCCTACGGCGGCCACGAGGAGGAACTGACCCGCACCCGGACCACCTGCACGCAGTGCAGCGTGGGCTGCGCCCTGGACGTGGTCACGCGGGGGAGCCGCCTGCTCCGGCTGGAAGGGGTCTGGGGCTCGGGTCCCAGCGGGGGCCTGCTCTGCGAGGACGGGCGCTTCGCGCCGCTCTGGGACCGGCGGGAGCGGATCACCGCGCCGGAGGTGCGCACGAACGGCCGGCGGTCCGCGGTGGGCTGGGACGAAGCCCTCGGGCTCGTCGCAGGACGCCTGCGGCAGGGGAACGCCCTGGGCTTGGCCGCCTGCGCCACCACGAATGAGGCGCTGGCCGCCTTCGCCGGACTTTTCGATTCGCTGGGCAGCCCGGCCGGAAGACTGGAGCCGGCGGCGGCGCCCCTGGGGGGCGCCACGGCACGCCTCCAGGACCTCCTGGAGGCCGACCTGATCCTGGTTGCGGGGGTCGATCCGATGCGCACCCAGCGCGTGGTGGGCAGTCTCATCCGCCGGGCGGTGGATCGGGGGGCGCGACTCCTGCTCCTGGGCGAGTGCGGGGACCGCCTGGCCGAGATCGCGACCCTCGCCGCCTGCGAGGTGGAGGCGGACCAGGTCGTGGCGGAGGCGGAGCGGGCGGAGCGGCCGGTGATCGTGTACGGGACGGGGCTTTCGCCCGAGGCGCTCGCGACGCTCACGCGGCTGGCCGTCAGGGCGCGCGTCCTCCCGCTTGACCCCGCCCGCAACGGCAAGGGGGCGGAGCAGGTCGGCCTCCGCTCGCGAGGGGCGCGCGGAGCCGAGACGCTCTTTCTCCTCCTGGGCGAGCAGCCCGTGAATGGCGACCTGGCGGCCAACCTGAACGGGAGCTTCACCATCGTCCAGGCGAGCTACCGCTCCGCCCTCACGGACAAGGCCGATGTGGTCCTGCCGGCGCCGGCGTGGGCCGAGCGCTCGGGTCACGTTACCAATCTGGAGGGGGCGGTCCTCCCGCTCCTGCCAGTCTTGCCGATGCCCACTGGCGTGCGCGACGAGGCGGAGGTGCTCCGGACGCTCACGGACATGACGGCTCGCTGATTCGAGGGGTTTATGGGAAAGATCAGACTCGCCACGCAATGGTTGGAGGCCTGCGCCGGCTGCGAGATGTCCCTCCTGGACATCGATGACCGGATCGTGGAGCTGCTGCAGCACGTGGAGCTGACCTCCTCACCGATCACCGACCTCAAGCACCCGCCGAAAGAGGGGGTGGAGGTGGGGATCCTTACCGGTGGGGTCGGGAACGAGGGGGAGCGGGCCGAGGCCGTGCAGATGCGGGAGCGGGTGAAGACGCTCATCGCGCTGGGAGATTGCGCTGTCACCGGCGGCATCTGCACCATGCGGAACTTCTTCAGCCGGGAGGAGGCCCTGCGCCGGGGCTACGTCGAGACCGAGAGCACCGTGGAGGGGACCATCCCCGCCCACGAGGACCTGGACCCGCTCACGGCGAACGTGACGGGCGTGGGCGAGGTGGTCCCCGTGGACATCTACCTCCCCGGCTGCCCGCCCTCCGCGGATGCCATCTGGTACGTGCTGAGCGAGCTGCTGGCCGGGCGGCAGCCCAAGCTGGAGGGAGACAAGACCTTGAAGTACGGCCTGGATGGAGTGTAAAGACCATGGGGCAGAAGATCACGATTTCGCCTGTGACCCGCATCGAGGGGCACGCCAAGATCATCATCCACCTGGACGATCAGGGCCAGGTGGACCGCACGTTCTTCCACGTGGAGCAGTTCCGGGGCTTCGAGAAGTTCAGCGAGGGCCGGATGTACTACGAGATGGCCCAGATCACGCCCCGCATCTGCGGCATCTGCCCGGTGAGCCACCACCTGGCCGCGACCAAGGCGGCCGACGAGGTCGTGAGCACCCGTCCCACGCCCACCGGGCACAAGCTGCGCGAGCTGCTCCACATGGGGCAGGTCGTCCAGTCCCACGGCATGCACTTCTTCGAGCTGGCCGGGCCCGACCTGATCCTGGGCTTCGATGCCGATCCGAAGGTGAGAAACGTCGCCGGGCTGGTCGCCGCCGATCCGGGCCTGGCCCTCAAGGCGGTGCGCCTCCGGGCCTTCGGCCAGGACCTCATCCGCCTGCTGGGCGGGCGGCGGGTGCACCCCCTCTTCGGCGTCCCGGGCGGCGTGAGCCAGCCCCTCCGGCCCGCGGACCGCGACCTGTTCCGACGAGGGGTGGACACTCACCTTGCCGTGGCGCAGGCCGGCCTCGACATCTGGCGGGGGTGGACGGAGGCCCACCGGGAGACCCTCGACGAGTTCGCCGTGTTCCCGTCGGCCTACATGGGGACGGTGCAGGAGGACGGCGCCCTGGAGCTGTACGATGGACGCCTGCGCCTCCTGGATGCCGCGGGTACCCGAATCACCGAGTTCGCGCCGCGGGACTACCTCGCCCACATCGGCGAGCACGTGGAGCCCTACAGCTACCTCAAGTTCCCCTTCTACAAGCCGCTGGGATGGCCCGCCGGCGTCTATCGTGTGGGGCCGCTGGCCCGGCTGAACGTGGCCACGCACATCCGCACTCCGCTGGCACAGGCGGAGATGGTGCGCTGGAAGGCGCTCCGCGGCGGCAGGCCGGTGGAGGGCACGCTCCAGTACCACTACGCGCGGCTCATCGAGCTGCTCTACGCCCTGGAGCGCATGGCGGAATTGCTGGACGACCCGGAGATCACCGGGCAAGAGATCGCCAATCCCACCGGGCCCATCGCGGGAGAGGGAGTGGGTTGCCTGGAGGCGCCGCGGGGCACCCTCATCCACCACTACTGGACGGACGGGCGGGGCGTGATCACGCGGGTGAACCTGATCGTGGCCACCGGGCACAACAACTGGGCCATGAACCACGCGGTGAACCTGGTGGCCCGGCGGTACATCGACGGCATCCCGCCGACGGAGGGCATCCTGAATCGGGTCGAGGCGGCCATCCGGGCCCACGATCCGTGCCTTTCCTGCTCCACCCACGCCATGGGCAAGATGCCCATCCTGCTGGAGCTGTACGCGGCCGACGGGCGGCTGCTGCACACCCTGCGTCGGGATTGACTACCCGTAAGCCCAATGCTATTCAGGTAGGCCATCATCCGGCGAAATCCCCCCGTTCCCCCCTTTGCCAAAGGGGGGCGGAGGGGGGATTTTCGCCAAAGAGGGAACGGGGGGATCTGGTCCAACCGGCGGGGAGAACGGGAGGAGGTCAAGTCATGAAGCGTGTCCTGGTGGTGGGGTTCGGAAACGCCTACCGCCGGGATGACGGGGTCGGTCGCGCGGTGGTCAACGCCCTCAGGCAGGCGCTGGGGCAGCCGGCCCTCGACCCCATGGACGACGGCTTTGACGCGCTGGGACGGGACGTGGACACGGTCGTCGCCCATCAGCTCGTGCCCGAGTTCGCCGAGTTGCTCGGCCCCTACGCCCTCGCCATCTTCGTGGATGCCCGCGTGGGCGAGGGGACGGACCCCCTGTCCGAGGCGGCCATCGCCCCCATCCCCCACCCCACCTCCGTGTCCCATCACCTGCATCCCGGCAGCCTGCTCGACCTCGCCCGCCGGATCCACGGTCGCGCCCCGGTGGGCATCCTGCTCTCGCTCCTGGGCCACGACTTCGACTTCGGCGAGACGCTCTCGCCCGAGACGGCGAGCCTCGTCCCGCAGGCCGTGGCGCGAATCCTGGCGCTCCTCGCGCGCACGCGACCCGGCGACTGACCCAGAGATTTCACCGCAGAGCCTGCCAACACCGCAAAGGGCCAGCCTATTCTTCAAGCTCCGGAAACTCCGGGAGGGGTTCTCTGCGTGCTTTGCGAGCTCTGCGGTGATGTGTCTTCGGCTCGGCGGGGGATGATCGTGCAGGAGCGGGAGTCCCGCTCGTGGAGGGCCAGCCGGATCTCCCCGATGGTCGGGGCGGCCAGGACGAAGACGGTCGTGGCGGCGAAGTCGTCGAGGTGATGGACGTCGCCGTTCTGGACCAGGCGATAGTTGGCGAGCCAGGGAAACCGGGCGCTCGCGGTCGCAGGCGTGCTATGGGGGGAAATCTCCAGGGCGTCCACCAGGAGGCCGGGAGGCGGAAAGCCGAGGCTGGCGGAAAGGCTGTAGGTGGGCCGATCGACGTGCGCCGGGATGGCAAGCCCGCCAAGGCGTCGGACCTCCCCGACCGCCTCTTTCAGCCGCATGCGCACCGACCCGGTCAGGAGGCGCGTCTCGCGCCGGATCAACTCACCCGTCTCGTTCACCACGAACTGCTCCCCGAAGATATCGGGAACGTTTTCCACGGGCGGCATGCGAGCGTCCACCGACTCCTGCCAGGTGGACACCTGCTCCAGCGTGTCGAACAGGCAGAGGAGGTGCACCTCCTCCACCGTCTGAAGCTCCATCCCCGGCAGGACGGTGAGGCCGGTCCCTGCGGCGGCCCGCTGGACCGCGCCCGCATTGGCGCTGGCGTTGTGATCGGTGATGGCGATGAGGTCCAGGCCGCGCGCCAGGGCCTGCCGCACGATCAGGGGCGGGATCATCTCCACCGCGGCACAGGGGGAGAGCACCGTGTGCACGTGCAGGTCGGCCGTGTAGGCCCGCGGCCCGCTGCCCGGCGGCCCTACCCTTCCCGCAGGCCCAGGCGCCACAGATTCCCCACCACGTGGAACGTCGGCTTCGCGGTCGCCAGGAGCGGGATGCCCATCTCGCTGGCCTTGGCGATGGTCTCCGGATCGGGCCGCTCCCCCTCCGTGATGATGATGGCACTCAACCCCAGCACGGCGCCCACGGCCACGATGTTGGCGTGGGACTGGAGCGTCACCCACAGCGCCCCGTCCCGGGGGGCGTGCGCCATGACGCGACTCAGCATGTCGGAGGCGTAGCCCGCGGTAGGCGTGCGCTGGCTGAGATCCCGCGTCTCGGTCAGGATTTCCAGGTCGAGTTCCTTCGCGATCTCTGCGAGCGTCATTCGGCCTCCTCGGGGTGGTCGGTCCGGACGCCGGCCCGCACGGCCCAGCGCCGGCTCACGCGCTCAACCGATCCAGCAGGGTCTCCAGCCCGCGGCGCTCCGCCCCGGGCGCGAGGTAGATCCACATCTCCAGGCGGGTCCCCTCGCCGGGCTGGGACTTCAGCCACATCTTGTCCACGCAGCGCTTGATATTGACCAGCCCGAACCCGGCTCCGAACCCCATGGCCCGGATCTCCGGCGGGGTGGTGGTGTAGCCGGGCTGCATGGCCCGGTCGACGTCCTCGATCCCGGGGCCGTCGTCCAGGGCCTCCATGAAGACGAGCTGCGGCTGGATCTCCACCCGCAGCATCCCTCCGTTGGTCGTGTGGATCACCAGGTTCATCTCGGCTTCGTACACCGCGATGGCGCAGCGCCGGGCGGTCTCCAGGCTGGCCCCCAGCCGGAGAAGGGCCCGGCGGACGTTTGTGGACGCCATGCCGCCGGCGGCGAAGTCCCGGTGGCGCACCCGGTAACGCAGGAACAGGCTGGTCCGGTCGGAGACGATGTCCTCGAAGAGGTGGCTGGCCCGATACCGCCGGACCTCTTCCTCGGTCTGCGGGGACTGCAGGGCCCGCAGGAGGCCGTTGGCCACGTCCCCCTTGGTCAGCATGCCGACCAGGCGCCCCCCGTCGTCCAGGACCGGCAGCCGGCCCACACCGGTCTTGGTGAAGACCTCCAGGGCCCGCACCAGGGCATCCCCCTCGTTCACTGTGAGCAGGGTCGCCGTCATGTAGGCGCTGACCGGTGCGGTCGGATCGCCCCGCTCCAGGGCCGTGATCAGGTCCTTCACGCTGATGATGCCGACGAGCCGCTCCCCCGAGACCACCGGGACGCCGGTGATGTTGTGCGCGCGGAGCAGTTTCGACAGGTGACCGATGTCTTCGGAGGGTCCGACGCTCACGACCGGCCGGGACATCACATCCTTGACGTGCAGCTCGTAGGCGAGGGCCTCGACCTGGGTGAGGCCGTTGGGAATGGCATTCTTTGCTGGGGACGCATCCGAGTGCATGGGGAAAGCCTCCAGGCCCGTCACGGGCCAGCGATATGGAAGCATACCGGAATTCCCGGGCCACGCCAACGCCGATGTTACATTTCCCCTACAATCGAGACGAGATGGCCGGCAGGATGGCATCGGCACCGAAGGGGAGCCGAGCAACCAGGCCCGTGACCGAAGGAGAGGAATCGAGCAGGCCTTCCCGGAACCTCTCGGGTGGATGGACGCGCCGCCTGCGGTGAGCGCCACGACTCGGCGCTCGGAGCCCCTCCCGGCGCTGGACCGCTCGTGCCGTGGTGGATGCCGGACGTGGCCCTCAGACAGGCAGGAGCGCTGCCGTCCTCCGCTCGATCCGCCGCACGCAGCGGCTGAGCGCGAGACAGACGACGAGGTAGAGACCTGCCAGGATCGTATACACCCAGATGGGTCGGACCTGAACGGAGTTGATGATGGTGGTTGTCTGGGCCACCTCCCGGAGCCCGATCACACTGGCGAGGGTGGAATCCTGGAAGGCGATCAGGCTTTGGGTCAGAAGCGACGGGATCATGCGGTGGACCGCTTGAGGCCAGATGACGTACAGGGACACCTGCCAGGGCCGGAGGCCCGTGGCGAGCGCCGCCAACCGTTGGTCCCTGGGAATGGACTGGATGCCCGCCCGAATGAATTCCGCGAAATAGGCCGCTTCGAACGCCGTCAGGGCAAACAGGGCAGCATAGAACACGTTCAGGTTTGCCCCGCCGACCAGCATCGGGAAGGTGTAATAGGTCCAGAACATCACCATCAGCAGCGGACTGCTCCGCAGCAGATTGATGTATGCAACGATCGGGTAATAGATCGCGCGGTACCGGGAGAGACGTCCGAGCGCGAGGAGGCTGGCGACGGGGAAGGCCAGAAGAATGGCGAGGCAGGTCAGCGTGACATTGTACTTGAGCAGCGCCACGATCAGACTGAAGAGGGCTCCGAAGAACTGGGAAGGGGTCATGCGATCACACCTGCCCCCGGTGCAGCAGTCCGGGGACCCTCACCCTGCGCTCGACAATCCCCATGAGAATTGCCACGGCCCATGCGAGCAGAAGGTACACCACGGTTCCGACGGTATTGGCCTCGATCCATCGAAAGGTCTGGAAACCCAGCCGCTGGGTCATGTAGGTGGTTTCCGTGACGCCCACCGCCATGGCGAGCGAGGAGCCCTTGAAGACCGTGAGAAACTCCGTCGTGATGCTGGGGACGATGATCCGGAGAAGCAGGGGGACGACGACCCACCGCTCCATCTGCCACCACGTGAGGCCCGTGGAGAGTGCCGCCTGCCTCAGGCCGTGGCCGACGGCGTTCAGGCCTGACCGGACGTGGCCGGTCACCTTGGCCGAGGTGTACACGGTGAGGGTGAAGACGGCGCTGCCCCATTCCCAGCCGATGTCGTACAGGTGCCGCCGCAGAGGCGTGGGCAACAGCAGGGGAATGACAAAATAGGCGAAGAAGAGCTGCACGAGCAGGGGAATGTTTCGAAACACTTCAACGTAGCAGGCGGACAGGACCGCCAGCGGCTGTCGCGGCGACTCCGCCAGCATGCCCACCAGGATGCCGATCGTCAGGCCGAAGAGCCACGCGATCATCGAGATCTGGCAGGTCAGATAGAGACCCTCCAGAATCCACTCGCGGTAGGGCTGGTCCCAGAGGACCGACCACTGCAATTCATATCCCATCCGGCCATCCTAATCCCGCATTCGAGCAAATCCCCCCGTTCCCCCCTTTGTCAAAGGGGGGCGAGGGGGGATTTTGGCCAAAGGGGGCGAGAGGAGATTTCGCTTGCCAACGGCCACGCTGCACAGTTTAGGTGCCCGGCGAGGCCCGAGGGTCATCCCGATAGTGGTGAGCCTGTCGAACCACGCAGATGGGCCTTTTTCAGCAGCCGTTTAGTCTGACCAGGAGTTCATCCGGACAAGAAACCTGGAGGTCTCGTCCGGCTCCTTGGGGAGCCCGACGGGAACGAAGTACTTCTGGTATAGCTCCAGCCACCCGCCGGTCTCGCAGAGGTCCACGATCGTCAGGTTGATGAGGGTGGCGAAGCTCGAACTGTACTGGCGCAAGGGAAAGGCCTGGGGAGAGGCGTCCATCGCAGGGTCGAAGGCCCTCCACTTGGCCGGGTCCGGCGTGCTCTTGACCAATCCGTAAATGATCGGCGCGTCATTCGTGTACGCATCCACGGACCCGCCCTGGAGGGCAGTCAGCCCCTCGGAGGGCGTCTCAAAGCCGATGAATCTGACCGGACTCTTGAACACCCCCTCCTTCTGCAGCTTCCTCGTGACCAGCATCTCCTGCAGTCCGCCGCGCGGGCCGCCGAGGCGCTTGCCGGAGAGGTCCGCGAGACGCTTGATCGGGCTCTCGGCCGGGACGAGGAGATAGGATGCGGTGAGAAAGAAGGGGATGGAAAAATCGACGACCTTGACCCGATCCTTGGTGATGACGGTCGCACCGGCTTCCATGTCGATCGTGCCGTTCAGGAGCAGGGGAATCCTGGTCCGGCCGGTGACCGCCACGTAGTTGATCTTGATGGCGGTCTTGAACTCCCGCTCGAGCCGCTGGTGCACCCGTTCCGCGACCTCGGTCGAGAACCCGATGTGCTTGCCCTTATCGAGGAAGCCGTAGGGTGGATCGGCCTCCCGAACGCCCAGGTTAAAGATTCCCGTTCGCTTGATGCGGTCGGCGGTGGTTTCCTGCGTGGTCGCCGCCGCCGCCTTCCTGGTCCCGAGGATACCCTGCGCGAGCAGGACGCCAGCGCCAAACGCCCCCGCCCGAAGCACGCGCCGCCTGCTCGTCGGAAAGCCGTGGTTCTTCTCCTGATCAGCCATCTCCCCACCTCCTGTCAGCAGCCCGGTCGAGTCTGGTGTGAATTGCCTCCCTAGCGTCCGCCTCCGGCCTTGATGCTTGACCGGCCCCTTCCACTCCCGGCGCGACCTCGGGTGGAGGTTGCCGGCTTGCTGGGAGAGCGAAGCAGTCCCGCAAGCGAAGCGATCTCCGGCGTCCGGTCGATCCGCTGCACGACCGCGGCGATTTGCTCGGCATGGTCGTCGGTCGTGACGGTGGTGGCGAGGCGGAGATACTTTTCCCGGATCTCCTCCGGCGTGAGCGGGTTCTCCCGGTTCCCCTTGGCGTGGTCCACCTGGCGCGAGAGCTTCCGGCCATCCGGGAGGGTCACCTCCACGATCGAAGCGTAGATTTCGGGCCAGCCCTTGTCCAGCTCGGCGTCGGCCACCATGCGGGTGCGGGCGCGCAGGCGCGCGACCTCGGGATGCCGCATCCGGTCCTGGAGGATGTCGTCGATCATGACCCGGCCGAAGACCAGGCCGACCGGCAGGATGTACTGGGCGCAGTGGGACTTCAGCTCGTTGTCGTCGATCATGTGGGCGCCGGACCTGGGGAAGCGCAGGACGATCTCCTGCACGTCGGTGGATCGAAGCTGGTGGTCGCGGGCCAGCGCGAGCAGGGCGTCCAGACCCGGGTGCGTGAAGGAACAGGAGGAGTACAGCTTGTAGGCGAACTCGGGCAGGTAATAGTGTTTCCCCCAGTCGGCGAGGAGCGCCTCGGGATGGCGCTCGCCGGTGAAGGCGGTGAAGGCGTCGTACTTTCCCTCGAAGGGCGTGGGCGGGCCGCCGAAGCCAAGCTGGGCCAGGTAGGCCGCCGTCGTGCCGTTCCTCGCGGCGAGACCCGGGTTGAAGGGGCGCGAGTTCTCGGTGTGGTCCGACGCCCAGGCCAGGAGGCCCGAGGCCTGCTGCATGGCAAGGCCGAGGGCGATCCCGAATTTCGGTGGCGACAGCCGGAACAGACGGCTCGCGGCGGCCGCGGCCCCGAAGGCGCCGCAGATCGCGCTGGGATGAAATCCCCGGTTGTACAGCGCCGTGGGGTTCAGGGCGTAGCTCACCCGGCAGGTCACCTCGATTCCCAGGATCATGGCCTCCAGGAACCGGGCGCCGCTCGCCCCCTCTTTCTCCGCGACGGCGAGGGCGGTCGGCACTACGACCGCCGGCGCGTGCAGGATGCCGCCCACGTGGTGCGGCTCGATGTCGCAGTAGTAGCCCAGCGTGCCGTTGACCAGCGCGGCGGTGACACAGTTGGTCTTGAGCCGCTGGCCGACCAGGCTGGATTCCGGCCGGCCGCCGAGGCGCTTGGCGAAGTCCACGAGGATGCGCGTGGCGGAGTACTTGGGCGCCGAGGCCGCCAGCATGGCGCCGAGCGTATCCAGGAGAATCAACTTGGCGTGGGTGACAACCTCGCGGGGAACCTCCCGCAGCCGAAAGCCGGCCAGGCCTTCGGCGAACTGCGTGGAAACCGACGAGGCACCTCCCATGCTGCTCCCTCCGAATTCCCCCTCCGCCCCCCTCTGACCAAATCCACCCTCCGCCCCCCCTTTGACAAAGGGGGGGACGGGGGGATTTGCTTGTTTCCGACGCCGCTTTCGAATCTTTCTAGGCCAACCCACCCTCGTCCGTCAAGCCTTTTCACCGATCGACCACGCCCCCACTCCCGAGGCCGGCGCTCACTGTGCTGTGGCGTGAATCCCTGAGCGCTCATTCCCCGCGGCTTGCCGTGAGTTCGTCATGCCGGCGGCAGCCGGTATCCAGAAATTCCATACTGGGGGACGCTCCTACTACTATTATTGTCACCTTGCGTGTTTCGCGCTTGCGTCCGCCCTGGTTGCCTTGTCGTACTGTATTAGGGGACGCCCTTAAGTGGTTCAGTTGACCTCGGGTGAAGCGGAGGGGACCCGAGGGGCCGTGCCACGGTCAGGGCGGATGAGGACCCCGGGGTGGTGCGCCACGCTACGATCTGAGCGATCGAGCGGCGAAACCTCGTCAGAGATGCCGACGACCGAGGGGGGGTTCCATGGGCTGGCTGGCGAAGTTCGTTCCGGAAACGGAGACGGCCTGTCCTACCTGCCGGCTGATGCCGTCTTCCAGCCAGGCAACTCTCCCGGCCCCGGTCCTGGACAGCTCATGAGCCCGCCCGCGGCGTGCTCCCCTTCCAGGCTGCCCGGGCCCCGCCGCGCGCGGAGGGATGGCGCCGTCTGTCCCCCTGGGCCTTGGCCGACCCTCCGGAGCCCTGGACGGCCTGCCCTGGTCCTCGGTTCACCCCCGGTTCCCACAGGGGCCTCTGCACTTCGTCCTCGGAAGCCCCTTCCCTCCGCCTCAGGGTTCGGATACAATCCCCATACCTGGTAGGCCAGCGGTTCAGTTCAACAGCGTTTACCCGGCGGGCCCACGTCCACGGCTGTGGGCTTCTTCTGCCGGGTGCCCGCCGGATAAACGCCGTCTGAGGAACTCAGCTTCCTTGGGAACATGAAATTTACCGTTCGGTTTGTCCCAGGTGCTGATGGTGACCTCGGTTACTACCAGACCGCGGAACAGAAGGTTATCCTCGACGCAATCGGAAAGTTCTTGGAGGCCGATGCGAGCACGGAAAGCAAGAGACGGAAGCAGCTTCGTCCGAATCCGCTTGCGCCTTGGGAGCTGCGGATCGGGAACTACCGCGTATTCTATGAGATCAAGCCGGAGGCTCTCGTGAGAGTGCTGGCAATTGGCCACAAGGTTCACAATGACCTGTTTATCCGGGGAGAGAGGGTCGAGGTATGAAGACCGTAGATCTTAGTAAAGGGCAGCACACCCTCAGCGAGGTGCTGGCACTTGCGAAATCCGAGCCGGTTCTGATCCACTCGGTGTCTGGGGAGGACTTCATCCTCGAGCAGGCGGATGACTTTGACCGCGAGGTAGCTGCTTTGGGCAGCAGCGCGAAGTTCTCGTCCTTCTTGATGGACAGGTCAAGAGAGGGCGGGGACATTCCGATCGAGGATGTCCGCAAGAAGCGTGGCATCTAGACTCTGCCGAGAATCGCCGAACAAGGCAATCAACCTGAGCGTCACTGTGTGCCGCCAGGTTATTGTCAGCGTTGCGCCGCATGATGGAGCACCCGCATGAAGCCAAGGGTTACCCTCATCACCCTTTGCGTGGATGACCTGGAAAGATCACTGAGGTGATGGAACAGGCAAGACAGGCGGGGGCGATCATCGTGAAGCCTGCCCAGGACACGTTCTGGGGCGGCTACGCTGGCTATTTTCAGGACCCCGATCAGCATCTGTGGGAGGTCGCCTGGAATCCCCAGTGGCCTCTTCCGGAGTGAGGCATCACATCTCGATCACCGCCGCCGGCGCTTCTTGGGCTTCGTCTTCGGCTTCGCGACGCCCAGCCAGCGGTCGGCCCCCGGCGTCGCCCGCCAGGCGTCTTCCAGGTCGTCGGCGCAGAGCATGGCCTCCTCCACGCTTCCGAACGCATACGCGTCCGGCAACACGAGCGGCAGCTCTGCCTTGCCGGTCAGGTATCTGAGCACGTGACGGTTAGCCCGGACCGCCTCGCGCAGGCGGTCCCGCGCGAGTTGGCTGTCGCCCTCCCGACGAAACGTCCAGAGCGCCCAGCCGTATTTCCAGGTTGCGCTCATATCCTCCGCATATCGCTGGAGCAGGGCGCCGGCATCGGCATCGCGGCCCTCGGCCAGGAGCGTCGGCAAGAGGATATCCCGGACACCCTGGTTGTCGGTCGGGTTGAGGCGGAGCAGCTCCTGGTAATGGCCGATCGCCTCGTCCACCCGCCCCATTTCCTCCAGGCACTGGGCAAGACCGAGCCGGGCGCGCATGTAGGGTCGGGTCTGGACCATTCCCCAGAAGTTTCCGCCTTCCTCTTCGAAGATTCCCGGACCCAGGGCTCGCTCGCCAGCGGCAACCCCTTGCTCGAACAATTCGCGGGCCTTCTCGGGCTCCACAGCCTCCTCTGCCAAGGTGACATAGGCGTCGGCGCAGTCGGGAGAAAGCTCCAGGGCCTTGCGAGCCAACTGGATCTTCCGGCGCCCCCGCGCCTCGACCGCCCGGTAGATGAGGTCCTGCGCCTCCTCCAGCGGCGTCGTGGCGGTGGATGGCATGTCGTCGATCCGGCCGAGGAAGCGAGATTGGATGGCCGCATTCGCCTCGTCCAGATCGCGGAAATCAGACTCGGCCATGAACCGCTGGATCTCGACCAGGGTATGCTCCGTGATTCGCCGGTCGGGAAGGCGGCCTGGAATCCTCTTGGGAGGGGCGTCGAGCGGTTCCAGCAGTTCCGGGATGCAGAGCGTGACCGGCTTCGGCCCATCGTGGGTCTCGACCTCACGAGTCCAGCGCCCCCGGTCGATCTCGTCCTCGCTCGTCCCAGCCAGCGCCCGCAAGATCGCTTCCAGATCGGAGAGCATCCCCGCGTCCGGGCGGCGGACGCTTCCATCGGCACCCACGCGCATCGCCACGGGGTACGCCTCATCGCCAGCCATGGGGAGGCCGTACTCCTCCCACAGGTCCGTGTCGCCGAACGGCATCTCCGAGATCGGACCGTAGAGCACCGACCACCGGCCCTGGCCTTCCAGAAGTGTCTCCGGCTCGGGTGCTTCGAGCACGGCCTCGAACTCCCCCGGCTTCTCGAAGAAGCCCAGCCCGAAGGTGAACCCTCCTCCACCGAGGACGGTGAGATACCTGAGGCCCGCATCCAC
>DATIFO010000020.1:0-35987 GCA_035455275.1 Methylomirabilis sp. (SeqCode)
CGCCGTGAAGGTGATGGGCGTGTTCACAACCCCGGGCGCCGCCTGGTTCGCCGTGAGGCTGGGGAAGGTCAGAGGCAGTAAGTCGAAGGTCGCCGTCACGCTCCGGGCCTGGCTCATGATGACGCTGCAGGCGCCGGTCCCCGTGCAGTCGCCGCTCCACCCGGTGAAGACAGAGGTGGGCCCTGGAGTGGCGATCAGGGTAGCTGGTGTACCGAAATCGAGGAGGGCACTGCTGCCGGCGGCCACGGGGCTCACCGTCCCGCTGCCGGTCCCCGCCGCGGCCACGGTCAGGGGGAACTGCTGCAAGGTGAAGATGGCTCCCACGGTCGTCGACGCGGCCAGGGTCACGGTGCAGGTTGTCCCGATGGCGCCGGGGCAGTTGGTGAATTGAGTGAAGACGGAGCCGACGGCCGGGGTGGCCGTGAGGGTGACCTGTGCGTTCAGGTCAAAGGGGATACTGCTGCCCACCGGCACCGGGTTCACCGTCCCGCTGCCATTCCCGCCCCCCACCACAGTCAGGAGGGCACCTCCCCCTGCTCCCTGGGTATCGACGCAGACCAGGGACACGGGGGTGACCGGCGTGATCGGGATCAGGGTCGGGTCTGCCGGCGGGAAAGAGCCGGGTACCAGGAGGGTGTTGCCGTCGAAGTTGCCGCTTTGCGTCTCCGGGATCCCGGGGGTCCCCGGGCGGGTGCGGTTCGGGTTCACGAAGGAAAACATGCGGTTCCGGGTATCCCCGAGCGGGGTGGCCGTGAAGTTCGGGTCGCTGTAGCTGCCTGCCGGGATGCTGGCCTGGGTGCGGGGATCCAGGACCTCCCAGGGGAACGGAACCAGCGGCTGCGGGGTGGTCTCGCAGTCGGGGATGCCGTCGCCGTTCGTGTCGATGCAGCCGCCCGGGCTGAGCCGCCGGTCCAGGGCCCAGGGCAGCCCAGTGAAGGAGAATGGCGTGGCGAGCGCGTTGAGGTCGATCTCCACGAACTCCACAAAGGCGAGGCCGCCAAGATTCATGCCGAAGGGGAACAGGTACTGGCCGTTGGTGGCCTCGTTGCCATTGATGTCCAGGGTGACGAGGGGGGTGCCACCCTGGAGGCTGGCCAGCTTCTTGCCCGTCCGCGCCTGAATCTCATGCGGAATCGGGCTGAGGATGCCGATCATATTGTCGAAGGGCGGGGTGGTCTGGTCCAGGGCCGTTCCGGGGCAGAAGCCTGTCCCCATCCGGGGATCGGCTTGGAGATGCGCGCACGGGTTGAGCCGGGCCTTGGCCCCGGCGAGGAAGTCCACGTCGTGTCGGATCCGGAAGATATCCCCGCCGCCAGCCACGAGGCCCTGCCCGGAGCAGACGGCCGGCCCCGCGGCGGTGTCACAGCCCCGCACCGTGGCCAGCGGGAACTCGTGGGCCGCATTGGTCTGGGCGTCGCGATGGATCGACCAGATCAGCACGTCGGCGGGGGCGACCGTCGCGAAGCCGATGATGAGGGTCCGGATGCGCTGGTTCTGCCACGCCGGCATGTCGATGCCCACTTCTTCGAGGAACATGTAGTCGGGCTGGCCTTGATCCAGCTTGGTGGTGAGGCCCGATTTGATCGTCGTGCTGTGTGCCGACAGGAACCGGACTCCGCCCACCGTCTCCCAGTTGCCTTCAGCGGTCAGGGGGTCACCCAGCTTGATCGGGGCAAACAGCCGGGAGTCGGCCACCGGCCCGGTGGCCGGCCGGTTCGCCAGGGGGCAGAGCGCATCGCCGCTGCCGTCTACTGCCTGCGCCTGGGCGACGGTCCCGGCCGGGAGGGCGGGGATGCCGATCAGAGCGGGTAGACCCGTGGTGACGGTGCGCTGGACCGTGCTTGGGATGCAGTAGGGGTAGCCCGTGCTGAACACGTTGGTGTAGTTATCCGGGTCCAGGGTGAAGCGGGGATCCGGGCTGCAGTTGGGCCCGCCCGCGCAGCCCGCCCCTTGCTGCACCGTGTGGCGGCTGTCGGGGTCGTTCAGGCGAATCATGGATCCGGTTGCCGGATCGCCGGGGATGCCGTCCAGGCGGACATAGCCGTCGGTGTAGCTGATGTACGTCACCGTGCCGGCGACCACCTCGATCCCCTTCTGGATCAAGACGTCGCCGGCAATGACGTTGCCCGCGGTGGTGCGGTTGGCGGTGAGCGTGGCAAAGCCGCCCGTGCCGGTGGGATTGCAGCGATCGCCCTTGGCGAGGCCCGTCTCACCCGTTGCGAGGCAGGCGGCCGGGGCTTGGTCGAAGATCTGCTTCAGGGTCAGCCGATTGGCGGGCAGGTCGATGAGCAAGTTCTTGGGCAGGATGATGCGCTGCCCGCCGACCTCGAGGGTCCCTCCGGACCAGTGGTCATTCCTGTCTGTGATGCTGATGCGCTCGATCTCTCCGCTGATCAACACGCTCGTGGCGGCCTGGGCCACGGCGGCCCAGCCGACGACAATGAATATCGCCGCCAGCAGCAGGGGCGAGAACCGGCTCGCCGATGGAGCAATGAATCGGGATGGGTGCATCATGCGCTGTCTCCTCTCGTGTTGTGCAGGCGTCTGGCCTGGGATCGCATGCCAGGGGTCCCGGCGATTGAGCTCTGACGGGGAGCGGGGTCATGACGTTAGAGCTAAAGTCTCTGACCATGGGCGATCCGGGGCTAGATCCGAAGTTCGAGTAGCGAGGGAGGAGTTGAGGAGCGCATCAAATCAGAAGGGTTCTGCTGGGCGTTGACTTTCGATGCTGCGATTCGGACGCCTTGCCTCGGCACCGCGAGTGCCGCGCCAGGCCAGCGTCGATGGAAGACCGCTGCGGCGCTTGTGGCTATTGCCTCCTGCGCGGGGGCGGACTCCGCCTCCCCAGCGCCATCCTCTCGATCGTCGTCAGCGGCGGTCAATCCCCTCGGGGCCATCGTGGACTGATCGGCCGAGTCCGCGAAAAATCCGAGGACCCCGACGAGAATGAGGAGGAACAGCCAAACTTTCCGCGACTCGGGCTTGACCATGGACCAGAGGATAGACTCGATCCCGTACTCAGGGGATCGGACGTTCGCTGAATTTCTCGTCAGACCTTGTGAACCATCTATCCGTGTCGGTCCTACACGGTCGATCAGCCAGCGGGCCATCAGCGCTCCGAGGTCTCAATGATTGCGAACGCCAGTCGAAGGCCAGCAATCCTCAAAGCCAAGAGGAATTAGAAGCATCCGCGATCCCCTCGGTGTGTCCAATCCGAGAATTGGTGATGTAGGACACATCTTCATCACCCACGCCCTGGGAGACACCTGATGCGCGGGTGCGCCGCGCCATGAGGACGGGATCGGTGCATTGGTAAGGCGGGGCTGCAAGCGGTATTCCGTGCCGTCGGTGGCTTGTAGGCGGGTTGGGTTGCTTGCTAACTCATCGAATTGTCTGGGGACCATTCACCGGGCGGGACGAGAGGGGCGTGGCGACCTTCGAATGCGTCGTGAAGTGAGAAAGGTGGGACGCGGCGTCGGGTCCGACCCTCTCATTCTGAGAGTGTGGGCCGATCTCAGTGGGAGAAGGTGACTCAAAACGAGAAGACGCTACCCTTCGAGCCCGTAATCCTGCATCTTCCGGTAGAGCGTGGCCACACCGATCCCCAATAGCTCGGCCGCCTTCCGCTTGTTCCCGGATGCCAGGTGCAACGTGTGAAGGACCGCTGTCCGCTCGATGTCGCTGAGGGGCGTCCCAGCCCGGATCGTGAATGTATGGCTGTTGACGTCGAAGCCGGACAGGGAAGCTGGCAGATCCTCCTGCATCAACACGGGCCTTTTCGCCAGGACCACCATCTCCTCCAGGCAGTTCCGCAGCTCCCGCACATTCCCCGGCCAGGGATAGGCCGTGAGGATGCGCATGGCGGAGGGGTCTATTCCCTGGATGTCCTTGCCCTCCCGCTCCTTGAACTGGAACAGGAAGTGGTTGACGAGGAGCGGGATGTCCTCCGTTCGCTCTCGCAGCGGCGGAACTCGCAGGGTGATTACCTTGATCCGGTAGTAGAGGTCCGCGCGGAAGCTCCCCTCCTCTACCAGCTTCTCCAGGTCCTTGTTGGTGGCTGCGACCAGGCGGACATCCACCCGGACGCTCTCCGTTCCTCCCACCCGCTGGAACGATCGCTCCTCCAGGACCCGGAGGAGCTTGCCCTGTGTGGCCGGGCTGACGTCACCGATCTCGTCGAGAAACAGCGTGCCCTTGTGGGCCAGCTCGAAGCAGCCGATCCTCCGGCGATCCGCTCCGGTGAAGGCCCCCCGTTCATGGCCAAAGAGGTCGTCCTCCAGCAGGGTTTCTGGCAGCGACGCGCAACTGACACCCACGAATGGCCCGTCAGCCCGCTTCCCCGTTTGATGCAGCGCCTTGGCGATGAGTTCTTTGCCCGCCCCGCTTTCTCCCTGGATCAACACCGTGGCGTCCGAGGCGGCAACCTGCTCGACGGCACCCAGGAGGGTCAGCATCTTGACGGAATGCCCTACGATGTTCCTCAGGGCGCGTCGCTCGCCGAGCTGCCGCCGCAACTCCTCGTTCTCCCGCCGGAGGTCCTGGAAGGCCAGCCCCTTCTGGATGAGGAGACTCAGCCGATCCAGATTGACGGGCTTGGGCAGGTAGTCGAAGGCGCCTCTCTTCATGGCCTCTACGGCCGTGTCTATGGCCCCGAAGGCGGTTGCAATGATGATGATGGTCTCCGGATGGACGGCGCGGATCCGCTCCAGTAGCTCCAGACCGTCCAGCCCAGGCATCTTCAGGTCGGCCACCACCACCGCTGACGGCTCGTCCAGAAAGGCCCGCAGCGCCTCGTTACCGCTGGCCGCGGTTCGCACCTCGAATTTGTCCTGGCGGAGCGCGGTGGCGATCCCTTCCCGGATCGTCGGATCGTCCTCGGCCACCAGCACGGTCCGTTCCATACGACCTCCCTCGAATGGACGTGCTATCCCCCGCCGGCTGAGCGGTCCGGCGGCATGAGTGGGAGTAGGATGTCGAAGGTCGTCCCCGCCCCCTCAGCGCTCTGGCAGTGGATGGTTCCGCCATGCTCCTCCGCAATCCGCAGCGCGATGGGCAATCCCAATCCCAGGCCGCGGCTCTTGGTCGAGCGAAACGGCTCGAAGATGTGCGAGCGGACCTGCGGTGCAATACCTATGCCGGTGTCAGAGATCCGGACCATGACACCCTTCGCCTCGTTGTGACTGGCGTTGCGAGTCTCGAATCGCAGATTCCCGCCATTGGGCATGGCCTCGATGGCATTTGACGCGAGGTTCTGAACCGCTTCCCGCAGTTGATCTGCATCTGCCTGAATCGGCGGAAGATCGTCCTCCAAATTCAGCGTGATGTCAACATGGGCCTCCACGGCCCGCCCCTGCAGGAACGCAGCGATCTGCTGGACCAACGCATTGCATTCCACGGTCGCAAACCTGGGCTTGGGCAGCCGGGCATACCGGAAGAATTCCTCCAGCGTCCGGTTGATGCGATCCACTTCGAGGTCGGCCGTGGACAGGAGCTGGCGGGTCTGGTCCGGAGAGAGGGCCTGCCGATCCAGCGCCCGCCGGAGCAACTGCAGGTTGATCGCAAGAGCGCTCAACGGGGTCCGGATCCCATGCGTGACGGCTGTCGCGGTTTGCCCCACGATCATCATCCGCTCTGAACGGACCAGGGCCTCCTGAGTGGAAATGAGGCGGCGCATGGTCTCCTCGAGTTCCCGCGTGCGATCGAGGATCCTGTCCTGCAGCCCCATGTGCAGCTCGGTGATCTCCCTCTCGCGCGTGTCCACGCGATCGGCCATGACGTTGAAGGCGTGGGAGACCTGCCCGAGCTCGTCCCGCGAGCGAACAGGGACGCGCTGGCCGATGCTGCCTTCGGCGATCCCCAGGGCAGCGTCGGCGAGGGTCCGCAAGGGCAAGGCCACGCGCCGATGGAAGACCAGGCTGGTCGCGACGATCAAGATGCCGCCGGCCGGGATGAAGATCAAGTAAAGCACCACGATTTCCCGAAGCATGCGCTGGCTGCTCTCCAGCAACTCCGTTATCCGTTCCCGGTGGAGATCGCTCAAGTATTCCACCTTCCTGCGCGTCTCCCGGGAGATGAAGTGTAACCGGTCGAGGTCAGAGCGCGCGAAGTCACGAGAACTCGATGATACGGCCAGCAAGCGCTTGATCAGGGGCTGCAGCTCTTCGGCCATCTGCCAGAGCTCGTCAAAGATTGCCTGCTCAGTAGGCTTCCATGCAGAGCCGTCTCTTGTCAGGTGTGTCTCCCGAAAGAACGCCAGGTTTTCCTTCAGCTCCGCTTGCGACGAATCCACATGGGCCAGTCGGTCTAGCCGGTCGGTGATCTGCATCTGTTCGATATCGTATCTGATGGTGTCAAAGACCAGGTCAACTTTCTCGAGGTATACAAGGTGCATGTACTCATGTGCCACCGCGTCCTGGTTCCGGTATATCTTGAATGCCAGAAAGACTGAGACTCCCCCCACCAGGAGAATGGCGGCAATGATCAGGGCGAAACCGGCGCTCAGACTCCGGCTGATCCGGTAGGGAAAGTCGCCGGGAGGAGAGGGTGTGCTCGTCATTGGCAATCCAGGGTTCGCGTCTGTAGTCGGGTCGGCAAACCATCACCGCCAGTATTGCTTGTCACGCAACCGTATCTGACAGTGTCGTCTAGGATAGTACACGATCCTCGCTTATGGTATGGGACGCAAGCCAGGATTCTCGTAGGACGTTGGCGAAATCTGTCATAGCGGTTTGTCCTACAGATGATATTGGACTCCATAGACTCAAGGGACTCCTCTTGTCCCCGCAACAAGAGGTACGCTGGGGTCTATGGAACGAGTACCGCCGCGCCCCGGAGGCGGCCCTCGCGCAGGTCGCTGAGGGCCCGGTTCGCCTCCCGCAGGGGGTAGGTCTGGACGTGCGTCTTGACGGGAATCTTGGGGGCGATTTCGAGAAACTGCCGGGCGTCGGCGCGGGTCAGGTTGGCGACAGACCGCACGGCACGCTCGCCCCACAGGAGACGGTAGGGGAAGGATGGGATGTCGGTCATGTGAATCCCCGCGCACACCACGACGCCGGCCCGCACGGTGTGCTTCAGCGCCTCAGGTACCAACCAGCCGACGGGCGCGAAGATGATGGCCGCATCGAGCTCCTCAGGGGGTTCCGCATCAGAAGGCCCAGCCCACGTCGCGCCCAGTTCGCGGGCGAAACCTTGCGCCCCCTCGTCCCCCGGCCGGGTGAAGGCAAAGACCTTCCGCCCTTCCCACGCGGCGACCTGTGTGATGATGTGTGCCGCCGCGCCAAAGCCGTAGATCCCGATTCGCTGGGCCACGCCCGCCATGCGGTAGGCGCGATAGCCGATGAGGCCGGCGCACAGGAGGGGGGCGGCATCCGCGTCCGAGAAGCCGGCGGGGAGATGGAAAGCATAGCGCGCCTCGGCCACGGTGAACTCGGCGTAGCCCCCGTCGATCTGATACCCGGTGAAGCGCGCCCGATCGCAGAGATTCTCGCGCCCCTCCAGACAGTACCGACAGGCGCCGCAGGAGGAGCCGAGCCACGGGACGCCGACGCGATCTCCGGGGGCAAACCCCTCGACGTTGGGGCCGACCGCGTCCACCGTGCCCACGATCTCGTGCCCCGGCACGATCGGAAGCTTGGGCTCCTTCAGGTCGCCGTCTACGACGTGCAGGTCGGTTCGGCAGACGCCGCAGGCACGCACGCTGATCAGGAGTTGCCCGGGCCCCGGCTCTGGCGTGGGGATTTCCAACCCCTCAACCTCGCCCTTGCCCTTCCCCGTGAACATCATCGCGAGCATCGCCCCGCCTCCTTCATTCAATCCGAACGACACCCGTCCTGAAGATGATGCTCCATCGGCCGAGGATTCGCAAGCCCGCAAATACCCCCGGCCCCTTGCCACGATTTCATTGACAGGCTATATAGGACCATGGACCTCTGGCGCGAGTTTCACGGACCCAACGCCGGCATCGTGCTGGAGCTTTTCGAACGCTACCGCCGCGACCCCGCCTCCGTGGACGAGGCCACCCGCGCCTTCTTTGCCGGCTGGAGGCCGCCAGCCGAGTCGAAACCAGGGCTGCCCGCACCCCCTTGCGAGACGATCGTCGGCGCGGTGAACCTCGCCCAGTCCATCCGGGCCTACGGCCACCTGGCCGCCCGGCTCGATCCCCTGGGCGCCGCACCCCGCGGCGATCCGTCCCTCCTCCCCGAGACGTACGGGATCACGGAGGACGACCTAGGCCGGCTCCCGGCCAGTCTCATCGGTGGGCCCGTCGCCCTGCAGGCGAGAAGCGCCCGGGAGGCAGTCCAGGCCCTGCGCGCGATCTACTCCTCCACCACGGGATACGGCTACGGCCACATCCACGACCCGGAGGAGCGGGACTGGCTGCGGCATGCGGCCGAATCGGGTCGCTTCCGCGCCCCGCAGGACCCCATCAATCGCCAGGCGCTGCTCCGCCGGCTCACCCAGGTGGAGGCCTTCGAGCACTTTCTGCATCGCGTTTTCCCCGGCAAGACCCGCTTCTCGCTCGAAGGTCTGGACATGCTGGTGCCCATGCTGGATGAGGTGATCGGCGAGGCGGCAGAGAGCGGGACCCGCAAGATTCTGATCGGTATGGCCCACCGGGGCCGTCTCAACGTCCTGGCCCACGTCCTCAACCGGCCCTATGCCCAGATCCTGGCGGAGTTCAAGGACCCGACGCGCGGCCGGAATTTCACCATTCGCGAGGACCTGAGCTGGACCGGCGACGTGCGCTATCACCTGGGCGCTCACCGGGCCGTCGAAGACGGCACGCCGGTGGACGTCGTGGTGTCCATGCCGCCGAACCCCAGTCACCTGGAGTACATCAACCCGGTGGTGGAGGGCATGGCGCGCGCGGCCGGCACCCGCACCGATGAGTCCGGCCCGCCCGTCTTCGACCCGCATATCTCCCTGCCGATCCTCGTCCACGGCGATGCGGCTTTCCCCGGCCAGGGGGTGGTGGCCGAGACCTTGAACCTCTCCCGCCTGCCGGGCTATCACACCGGCGGCACGATCCACATCATTGCCAACAACCAGTTGGGGTACACCACGGAGCCGCAGGACGCGCGCAGCACGCTCTACGCCAGCGACCTGGCCAAGGGATTCGAGGTGCCTATCGTCCATGTCAACGCCGACGATCCCGAGGCCTGCATCGAGGCCGCCCGTCTCGCCTTCGCCTACCGCGCCGAGTTCCACAAGGACTTTCTCATCGACCTGGTCGGGTATCGCCGTTACGGCCACAACGAGGGGGATGAGCCCAGCTTCACGCAGCCCCAGATGTTCGAGAAGATCGAAGGGCACCCGACGGTCCGGCAACTCTGGGCCGACGCCTTGCTCCAGCGCAGCCTCATCGATCCGGCGCGGCCGAAGATGCTGGTGGACGAGCACATGGAGGCGCTTCAGCGCGTGCTGGACTCCCTGCACCCCGAGCGGGACCTGGCCGAGCCGTTTCCGGCACCACCGCCTCCCGGCGCCGCCCGGCGGGTCCAGACCGCCGTGCCGGCCGCACGGCTGCGGGAGCTGCACGCAGCTCTCCATCAGGTCCCGGGCGACTTCACGGTCAATCCGAAGCTGGAGCGCGCCATACGGCGGCACCTGCGGGCCCTGGATGACCCGAACGAGCCGTCCATCGAATGGGCCACGGCGGAAGAATTGGCCCTGGCCTCCATCCTCGTGGATGGCATCGCCATCCGCTTGACCGGCGAGGACGTGGAGCGAGGAACGTTCGGTCAGCGCCATGCCGTCTTTCACGACGTGAAGACCGGCAAGACGTTCACTCCGCTCCAGGCTACCTCCCAGGCCAAGGCGGCCTTTGAGATCCACAACAGCCCGCTCACGGAGGGGGCCGCAGTCGGCTACGAGTACGGCTACGACGTGCAGGAGCCGGGACGGCTGGTGATCTGGGAGGCCCAGTACGGCGACTTCATCAATGCGGCACAGGTGATGATCGACGAGTTCATCGTCTCCGCCCGCGCCAAGTGGGGGCAGACTCCCTCCCTGGTCCTGCTGCTTCCCCACGGCTACGAGGGGCAGGGCCCGGATCACTCCAGCGCGAGACTGGAGCGCTTCTTGGGGCTCGCGGCGGAGACCAACATGCGCATCGCCAATTGCACCACGGCCGCGCAGTACTTCCACCTGCTGCGGCGGCAGGCCGCCCTCCTGGAGACAGACCCGCTTCCACTCGTGGTGATGACCCCCAAGAGTCTGTTGCGCCATCCCCGCACGCATTCTTCATTGCGCGAGCTGGCCGAGGGCCAGTGGCAAGCGGTGATAGACGATCGGGAGGCCCGGCACCAGGCTGGTCAGGTGCGCCGTCTCATTCTCTGCAGCGGCAAGGTCTACCTGGACCTGGTGACGAACCCGATTCGGGAGGAGACCCCGGTGATCGCCATCACTCGCATAGAGCAACTGCACCCCTTCCCCGCCGAGGACCTGCGACCGCTCCTGGAAGGATATCCCGAGCTCGGAGAGGTGGTCTGGCTCCAGGAGGAGCCGGAGAACATGGGCGCCTGGAGGTACATGCAGCCGCGGCTGGGTAAGCTCATCAACGGGCGCTGGCCGCTGCGCTACATCGGCCGTCCTCCCAACTCCAGCCCCGCCGAGGGCTCCTCCGCCTGGCACACGGTCAACCAGAAAGCCCTGGTCGAGCGTGCCTACAATCTCGAATCGCACGTGCTGGAGGATATTGTCATCTCGTCCGAATGGACCTAGTCCAGGAGGCACGCAGACCATGCCGACCAACATCGTCGTGCCCGAAATGGGGGAATCGGTCGTCGGGGCCACGGTGGCTCGCTGGCTGAAGCAGGAAGGCGAGCGCGTGGCCGCCGGCGAGGCGGTCGTGGAACTCGAGACCGAGAAGGTGGACCTGGAGGTGGCGGCCGAGCAACCCGGCATCCTGATGAAGATCGGCCGTCCGGAGGGGGAAGAGGTCCGTGTGGGCGACGTCCTAGGCGTGATCGAGGAGGGCCCGGCGATGGCGGAACAAGCCCCGGCCGTCGCCGAGGACTCGCCGAGACCAGCGGAGGGCTCCACGCGTGTCGCCCCGGGTGATGGGGGGAGGGTGGCCCCCGGCGCGGTGCAGCCCTTCCAGTCGCCTGAGGTCGGCGTGCTCCAGGCCGTCGCCGTCGGTCCCGCCAAGGAGGAGCGGCAGGCGATCCGGCCGCAAGCAGAACCGAGACAGACCGAGCCAGGGATTACCCCGCCCGCCCCGGCGACAGCCCCCGGGCCATCACGGCGCGAGGAACGGGTGCGCATGTCCCGCCGCCGGCAGACCATCGCCCGCCGACTCGTGGAGGCGCAGCACACGGCGGCCATGCTGACCACCTTCAACGAGATCGACATGGCCGCGGTGATGGACCTGCGCACGCGCCGGAAGGATGCCTTCAAGGAGCGCCACAAGGTAAACTTGGGCATCACCTCCTTCTTCGTGAAAGCCGCCATCGGGGCGCTCAGGGAATTCCCGCGACTCAACGCCGAGATCCAGGACGACGAGATGGTCCTCAAGTATTACTATGACATCGGCATCGCCGTCGGGGCGACCGAGGGGCTGGTGGTGCCGGTGCTGCGGGA
The DNA here is from genome assembly GCA_035455275.1 of Methylomirabilis sp. (SeqCode). Classification (GTDB taxonomy): domain Bacteria; phylum Methylomirabilota; class Methylomirabilia; order Methylomirabilales; family 2-02-FULL-66-22; genus 2-02-FULL-66-22. Next base: position 11,581 of record DATIFO010000020.1, read on the forward strand.
CGCCGATCGCCTGTCCTTTGCCGAGATCGAGCAGGCGGTCAAGGCCTTCGCCCAGAAGGCCGAGGTCGGAACGCTGTCCCTGGAGGATCTGCGCGGCGGCACCTTCACCGTCACCAACGGCGGCATCTTCGGCTCGCTCCTCAGCACGCCCATCCTCAACCCGCCCCAGGTCAGCATCCTGGGGCTTCACAAGATCGAGGCCCGACCCGTCGTGCAGGGCGGCAATGTCGTGGTCCGACCCATGATGTACGTGGCCCTGAGCTACGATCACCGGATCGTGGACGGTCGGGAGGCGGTGCAGTTCCTGGTCCGGGTGAAGGAACTGGTTGAGGAGCCGGAGCGCCTCCTGCTTGAAGGCTGACCGCTGATGGCTGATCGCTCATCGGAGACCGACGCCCCCATGGATTCCGCCCCGGCCTCGCTGTCCGTGCGACCTTCTGCACCTTCTGCGGCTCTGCGCGAGAGTCACCCATGACATCCGGGGCGGCCTCGCTCTACATCCATATCCCGTTCTGCGAGCGGAAGTGCCTCTACTGCGACTTCTTCTCGGTGGAGGGCACCCAGGGGGCGGAGGACTTCCTGGGGGCGCTGGGACGCGAGATCTGCCTGCGGGAGGAGAACACGGACGGGGTCAGCTTTGACACCATCTTCTTTGGCGGGGGCACGCCGTCCTTGCTGGAGCCCGATCAGCTCCAGGCGATCCTGTCGCGGCTCCGCACGGTCTTTCGGATCGGCGCGGATGCCGAGGTGACGCTGGAGGCGAATCCCGGCACGGTGACCGGCGAGAAGCTGCGGGCCTTTCGCTCCCTCGGGATCAATCGGCTGAGCATCGGAATTCAATCCTTCCACGATCCCGAGCTGAAGGCCCTCGGGCGGATTCACGACAGGGGTGAAGCGCTCCGGTGCCTCGAGCTTGCCCGTGGCGCCGGGTTCGACAACGTCGGCATCGACCTCATCTACTCGATCCCAGGCCAGACACTCACCCAATGGGAGGACAGCCTGCAGACTGCCGTGGCGCGTTCGCCGCAGCACATCGCTGCCTACAGCCTGATCGTCGAAGAAGGCACGCCGCTCGCCGAGATGGTGCGATGCGGGCGGGTCCGGATGAATGCCGCAGATCTGGAAGCGGAGATGTACGAGCGGACCATGGGACTTCTCGGCGCACACGGGTATGAGCACTACGAAGTGTCCAACTATGCCCTCCCGGGTTTCCGCTGCCGCCACAATTGCGCGTACTGGTCACACCGGAATTACCTGGGGTTCGGCCCGTCGGCACACTCCTTCCGGAAGGAGAATGGCGGTGCGGGCGGGCGGCGCTGGTGGAATGTCGGGGACCTCCCGACCTATGTGGGTCGGCTGAATGCGGGGATGCTGCCGGTGGAGTCCGAGGAGGCTCTCGGACCGCGCGAGCTCCTCGACGAGCGAATCCTCCTGGGCCTCCGGACTGGAGCCTTGGATGTGCAGAGGCTCAGCCTGGATTTCGGGGATGATTTCAACTCCCGGCAGGCTGATGTGATGCGATGGCTGATCGAGGAAAGGCTGGCACTCTCGGAGCGAGGAATGTTTCGGCTGACGTCGAAAGGGTTCCTGCTCTGCGACGAGATCATCAGCCGGCTCCTGCGCTGAAGCGCAGGGGACCCGGCGAATACAAGACTTGCGCTGCCTGACCCCGAACGCTCGGCGCAGGCACAAGCGCTACCGGTCGGTGCAGGAGCAGCAGGGGTCCACGGAGGCCTGGATGATCGGCAGGTCGGCGAGATGCTGGCCGAGGCACATCGCCTCCACGGCGGGGATGTTCACGAAGGTGGGGGTGCGGATCTTGACGCGGCTCGGGGTGTCGCTCCCGTCGGAGGCCAGGTAGTAGAACAGCTCTCCCCGCGGGGCCTCCGAGCGGGCGGTGACCTCTCCGGGGGGAATGACCGGAAAGCCTGTCGCCGCCCGCGTGGGGCCGGGCGGCAGCCCGCGCAGTGCCTCCTCGATCAGGCGGATGCTCTCCAGCATCTCCAGCGCGCGGACCGCGATCCGCGCCTGGACATCGCCGGCCTCGGCCGTCACGACCCGAACGCCCAACTCCCCGTACGCGGCATAGGGCTGGTCGCGCCTCACGTCCAGGTCCAGCCCGGAGGCGCGGGCCGTCGGACCCACGACCCCGAACGCCAGGGCCTGCTGACGGCTGAGAAGGCCGACCCCCTCGGTGCGCGCCCTGACGGTGGGGTCGGCCGTGAGGACGCCAACGATATCCCGCTCCAACCCCTGCCGCGTTCCCCGCACCGCAGCCAGCACCGCGTCCGGATCCCGCAGGTCGCGATTCACCCCGCCGATGCAGTTCATGGCGTAGTGCACCCGGTTCCCGGAGATCAGCTCCAGGACGTCCATGACCCGTTCCCGCGACGCGAAGCTCTCCATGAACAGGCTCTGGAAGCCCAGGTCCTCGGCCGCGATGCCCGCCCAGAGCAGGTGCGAGTGGAGTCGCTCCAGCTCCGCGATGATGACGCGAATGGAGCGGGCCCGCTCGGGCACGTGAATGCCGGCCAGTGACTCCGCCGCCATGCAGAACGTCAGGGTGTGGACGCCGGAGCAGATCCCGCACACACGCTCCACCAGGGTGAGCCCCTGGATGTAGTTCCGTCGTTGTGCCAGCAGCTCGATCGACCGGAAGCTGAACCCGATCTCGATCGCCACCCCCCGGATCGTCTCCCCCGTGCAGGAGACGCCGAGGTTGTAGGGCTCCTCCAGCGCCGGGTGAAACGGCCCGATGGGGATTCGGTACGGCATCCTACCCTCCGCCGGGTCAAGCCCTGAGGTCCACGCTGACGCCACTCACCCCTGCGGCCGAGAAGTCTCACCTGCCGGGCCGCGGAACAGCCCTTGCGGGGCCTGGGCGGGGCGGATCAGTCGGACCAGATTCGGGTGGCCGAGAAACTCCACCCCGAAGAGATCATGGATCTCCCGCTCGATCCAGTCCGCAGCCCGTGTGATCCGGGTGATGGACGGAAGGGACCGATCCCGCGTCTCCGTCCGGATGTTGACGGCCGCGGAGCCGAGGACGTAGTGGTAGATCACGGCCGTCTCGCCCGCCTCCAGTGCGAGGGCAGTCATCGTCCCCAGGCGGGCGCCGAGCCCGCTCATCCTCTCGGCCATCGCCACCACATCCAGGCGCGGGGCCAGCATCCACCAGCCGTCTCGACGACGCTCCAGGGGGGTCGCGCCTTGGACGCGGTCCGGCAGGGACTGTAGCCCGCTCACCTCTTGCGGTTCATGCATGGCGCCCCCCGCTCGCCTGAGCCTTCATGCCCTCGGCAGACGCCCGGCCCCGACACCGCTCGCACAACCCCTGGCGGTTCTGGACTCCCCCTGGCAGCGGCTCCCCGTACAGCTTCACCAGCAGCGTCGCCGGTATCGGCGGGACGGGCCGACCGCAGCACGTGCAGGGCGGGAAGACCACCAGATGCGCCAGGCGGTGCTCCGACGGATCCCCGGTAATAGGGGGAGCGTCGGGGGCAAGATCGAGCGCCTCGGTCGGGCAGTACTCCACGCAGCGCCCGCAGAAGGTGCACTGCCCGGCAAAGTAGCTCCACGTGATCGAGCCCGGGTCAATCGCATCGAAAGTGATCGCGGCCGGGGCGCACGTGTAGGCGCAGACCTGGCAGCCGGTGCACTGCGCCTGTACATGCCGGAGGGCCCCGCGGAATCCCTCGGGGAACGGCACATCCGCCGAGGGCCGTCGGGTGCGCGGCTCTCCGGCGGCATTTCGCGAGAGGATCCTCCAGATACCCATGGTCTTCCCCCGACCCTCCGGGCCCTACCCGATTGCAGCCAGCAGCAATGCCGCCAGCCCCGCCGCGGCGCCCCAGCTCCAGTAGAAGCGAAAGGCTTGATGGACCTTGAGGCGGGCCGTGGCCGCAGCCACCAAGCTCACCAGTACCACCAGCGTGAGGCTCCCGCAGACATACAGTGCCGCCCCCAGGAGGGGGTCTGCCGCAGGCGGCAGGAACAGGACCGTGAAGAGCCCGACGAAGGCCACCAGCTCCAGGCTGTGGGACAGCTCGAAGAACGCCAGCGGGGCTCCGGAATAGTCCGTGAGCGACCCTGCCACGATCTCTTGCTCGGCATTCGGGATCGAGAAGGGGTTCCGCTTCAAGCGTGCTGGAACCGCCAGCAGGAAGGCGACGCCCGCAGCGGCGTGCACGGGAGCGAGCGGCGCAGCCGCCAGGTTCGCCAGCCGCAAGCTCCCCGCCTGCACCCCCAGGGCCACCATGGCGGCCAGGAGCGGCAGGTTGTATCCGAGCACCAGGACGGCTTCCCTGGCGGCACCCACCTCACCGTACAGCGAGCGCGACGCGTAGCCCGCCAGGACCCCGCACAGCGCCGGGACCTCCAGCAGGTACAGGAGCAGGATGAGGTCGCCGCGGAATGAGGGCATCAAGTTCCCCGGCGCGGGGATCAGGGCCAGGGCGCAGACGACTGCGGATACCGACGCCAGGGGCAGGGAGTAGTAGAGGACCCGGCTGACGCCCGCCGGCGCCAGGACCTCCTTGCCAAGGAGCTTGATGAAGTCGAAACAGGGCTGGTAGAAGGGAGGACCCTTTCGCCCCTGCACCCGCGCCGTCAGCTTTCGGGCCGACCAGACGAAGAACCAGCCGAGCAGGGTCCCGCAGGCGAGACCCGGCCACACGAGGAGCGCCAGCGGAACCCGCCACCACTCACTCACGGCCGACTCCCCCCGCCCGCTGGTTCGCGGTCTTCCCGGCGGCGAGGAGCCGGGCCGCCTGGAGGCATCCCTGGATGACGGCCTGCGGCCTCGGCGGGCAGCCCGGCACGAAGACATCCACCGGAATCACCTGCGCCAGGGATCCCATCACCGTGGGGCTCCCGGCGAAGACGTTGCCCGAGGCCGGACAGGATCCGACCGCCACGACCGCTTTCGGCCCCGGCACCTGCGCATAGATCTCGCGAAGGGGCTCCCGCACGCGGAGCGTGGTCGGCCCGGTGACCAGCAGGATATCCGCGTGCTTGGGACTCCCCTGGCGAAGCGCACCCACCTGCTCCACATCGTAGCGGGGCGCGAGGCACGCCGCGATCTCGATGTCGCACCCGTTGCACGATCCCGCATTGGCACAGTAGATCCACGGGGATTTCATCCGGGATCTGGCAAGCAGCCACTCGAAAGGCCGATTCACATCCGCACCTGCATCCGGGAGGAGGCGGAGTCGCCGCCCACCGGCGGCGGCCGAGCGGCCTCCGTCAGTTGAGCCGTCCGAGGAGCCATCCGGGCGACACGCCCAAGAGCACCACCAGACCCATCAGGACCAGGAGCACGGCAGCCGCCAGCCGTGGTTCTCCTCCCTGATCTGCTCCCATCGGCGGACCCAGCCAGATCCGATGGATCGCCCGCGCGTAGTAAAGCAGGGCGAGGCCCGTCGCCAGGATCATCCCCAGCACAAGCCACATCCCGCCATACTCCGCGCCGGCCAGATAGAGGCGCCACCGGCCCACGAAGCCGAACGTGGGCGGGATGCCGACCATCCCGAGGCTCCCCACGATGAAGGCGGCCGCGCTGACCGGATATCGCGCCGCGAGTCCCCGGCTTTCCAGGGTGACTGCCCGACCACCTCGGCCCTCCGCGACCGCCACCGAGCCGAAGAGGAGCACCTTCAGGGTGGCATGGCTCAGGGCCCCCAGGAGCGCCCCCGAGAGGCCAATCCCAGGCCCTGCCAGCACGCCCAGCACCAGATACCCCATGTCATCGGTCGAGGAGAAGGCCAGCATCCGCTTCACGTCCCGTTGGGCCAGCGCCAGGAGTGCCCCGCCGACCATGGAGCAGAGCGCCATCGCCAGCCAGACCCCGCCCCAATCGGCGAAGATCCAGGGGTCCGTGACGCGCAGGTGGGCCAGCTCGATGAACGCCGCCACGTCCACCACCGACAGGATCAGGGCCGTCGTCATCGGCCGGGCCGAGGCGGCCACGCCTGGAAGCCAGAAGTACAGGGGGACCATCGCCAGCTTGAGACCGAAGCCGACCGCCAGGAGCACGACGGTGAGTCGGGCGAACGGGGACGCCTGCGCGATCCCGCCCGTCCCCACGGCCAGGAAGCCGGCCGCCAGACAGATCGCCGAGAGGATCAGGAGGGAGAGGAAGCGGCGCGCGGCGGCGATCGACTCCGGCGTGCCCTCGCTCCACACCAGGGCGACAGCCGTGAACCCGGCCGCGTCGATGAGCAGGACGCGCCCCCACCCCTCCCCCAACCCCAGCCCGGCGATTACCAGCGATCCGAGCAAGGCGGACAGGACCCACCAGCGACGGCCGCCTTGCGGAACGGCCCAGGCCTGCAGGGCAATCCCGGTCAATAGCAGGAGAAACACTCCGAGGAATGCCGCGTCCCAGGTCGGACCGTGGAGCGAGGCGCTCACAGCGCCGGTCCTGAAGCATCCATCAGAGCACCCATGCCAAGGCAAGCACCAAGGCGGCAACGACCACTGTCACCAGCACCGGGTGCCTCTCTCCCAGCGGGGTGAGAATCCCGTCGCACCAGCCGGCCGCTTCCTTGATCCCTCGCCACACGGCAAGGTACATCGGGTCAGGATCGGTGGCCCTGCAGATCGGCGCAAAGGCCGTCTCCGCCATGTCGGCGAAATCGGCGGCGGTCACGCTCGTCTCGGCGGGGAGCGGATCACCCCCGGTGAAGACCCCCGCCGTCTTCGAGCGGGAGCCGGAGGCCAGCCGGAAGACCAGGACGCCGCCCGCCAGCGCCAGGAGCACGATCGCCGGCCCGACGGTCATCCCGGCGCCGGACACGGTCGCCCGCACCCCCAGCCACGAGACCGGGAGGTCTGGGGCGAAGCCCAGCGAGCGGACCGCCGGCATCACCACCCACGCCATGAGGATCTGCGGCGCGACGCCGAAGAGGAGGCACAGCCCGCCGAGGAGGCCCATCCCGAATCGCATCGTGGGGGCCGCCTCCACCACAGGATGCCGCTGGAGCCAGCTGGGCAGCTCGCCGTAGAACACCGCGATCGTCGCCTTGAGCATGTAGAAAGCGGTGAAGACACTGGCCAGCCAGGCCACCATGACGACGACGATCTGTCCCCGCTCCAGCGCCGCATCGTACAGGAGCCATTTGGCCACGAACCCGTTGCAGAGCGGGATCCCCACGATGGCGCCGGCGGCCACCAGCCAGATCCTGGCCGTCCCGGCCATGGGTCCGGCCAGACCCCCCAGGCGTCGCAGGTCGCGCGTCCCGGTGGCATGCTCCACCGCCCCCGCGCAGAGGAAGAGCGTGGCCTTGAACAGACCGTGTGCCACACAGTAGAAGAGCCCCGCGGCAACCCCGAGGCTCGTCCCCAGCCCGAGCCCGGTAATGATATGGCCTAGCTGGCTCACGGTGGAATACGCCAGCAGCCGCTTGAGGTCGGATTGGATCATGGCCAACAGGGCGCCCACCAGCATCGTGAGACATCCCAGCGTGAGGACCAGCGCGCTCCAGCCCTCGGGCCACGGGGCCAGACCATGCATGCGCGCCACCAGATACACACCGGCCTTGACGTAGCAGGCCGAATGCAGCAGGGCGGAGACCGGCGTGGGCGCGTGCATGGCCTCTGGAATCCAGGTGTGGAGGGGGAACAGGACCGACTTGGCCATGGCCGCCGTGAGCATCAGCACGAAGACGGGTCCGGTGAATGCCGAGGCGACCCCCGGGTCGGCCCAGAGGAAGCTGCCCGTGCGCCCATGCAGGATCAGGAGGGCCGCCAGCAGCCCATAACCGGGCAGGTGGGTCATGACCAGCACCTTGCGCGCGCCGTCTGCGGCCGCCTGCTCCCGGTACCAGAAACCCACCAGAAAGTAGGAGCAGAGGCCGATCACCTCCCAGCTCAGGTAGGCAATCATGAGGTCAGCCGCACACACCAGGTTCACCAGCCCGGCCATGAAGAGGAGCATCAGGGCATAGAACCGGGTGATCCCGGCGGCCTCGTGGGCCATGTACCGGATGGAGTAGAGCAGGATCGCCGTCCCGATGCCCGTGGCCATCAGGAGGAAGAGCAGGCTCAGGCCGTCCACGTGGTAGGCAAACGGAACCCCGGCGTCCCAGAGGAAGAACTGGCCCCGGATGGCCGTCCCCCGGCCAATCGCTGGCACCAGCGCGAACGATCCGACCAGGGCGATGAGACCGGCGAAGACGGCGAGCCATCCTTTGGCGGATGGCGAAAGGACTCTACCCAGAAGGAGCTGCAGGAGAACGCCGGCCGAAAGGGCAGCCAGCGGGAGGATAACCGGCAGTTCCACAACACCTCCGAGGTGACGCGGCTAGCCTCAATACCGTTCACTTGACCGCACGACACGACTCTACGGCTGGAGCAAATCCCCTCATCCCCCCCTTTGCCAAAGGGGGGCGGGGGGGATTTCGCCGGATGGATGGCCTACGTGAACACCATTGAGTCTAGCCTCCGGCGATCGCCGGGAAGATGGCGATCACATCCTCCGGTTTGAGCGGTGCGTCGATGCCGCCCGCATGCCGGGCGTCGTGCCCGTTGACCTCGATGACGATCGTCTTGCCTAGCTCTTCCCCCTCCAGGACCCACCGCCGAAAGGATGGTCCGTACCGGGACGACAGCGCGCGCAGCAGGTCGCCAAGGGTGGGCGCTGGCGCGGCCCACCGGATCTCCTTCTCCCCGGTGATGTTGCGAATCGTGGCAAAGAAGAGGATCTGCACGTTGCCTGTCGTCCCGCTTGCGTGGCTCGGGCCGTGGGCACCCCGGGTCGGTCGATCGGGCTCGCGTGACCGACCCGGAATGCCTCATCCCTTGAACGACTGGATTCAAACGCTCCGTACCTCGGAGCAGGCGTTCCTACGCCAATGCCAACTCCTTCAGCTTTTCCTCGGTCGGGACCCCGTGCTCGTCCCAGCCGCGAAGCTGGTAGTACTCGGGCAGCATCTCTCCCAGCCGGCTGACCTTCCCCTTGGCGGGCCCGCCGGGGAGCGGCTCCTTCAGCAGGCGCTCCGGCAGGGTGTCGTCCTTCTCCGTGAAGCCGGCCCTGAGGTTGAACAGCCGCTCCAGATTCCAGATGCGGTCGCCCGTCTTCAGGAAATCCTCCGTGGTGTACGTGATACCGGTGAGACTGCTGAGCATGCGGGCCAGTTCATCGGCCCCTATGCCGAAGAGGCTGAAGAGGCACGCGCCGCTCGAGTCGAGGGCGGCCGTCAGGTTCTGGAACGTGATGTCCAACTGGGCCTTGCCCTCGGTCGTCAGGTTGTCCACCTTCACGGGGATTCCCAGGATCTCGGCCGCTATGGTGTAGCCGCGGACGTGGCAGCCTCCCCGGTTGCTGGTGGCGTAGTTCAGGCCGATGCCCTGCACCCCCCGGGGGTCGTAGGCCGGCATCTCCTGCTTCTTGGCCGACATGGAGAATTCGGGGTGGCCGAAGCTCTCGGCCAGGCGGTACGAACCCATGGCCAGCTTGTCGCCCAGACCCTCGCGCAGGCCCGTTTGCCGCACCATCTCCACCAGGGCGTCTGCGTTCCCGAAGGTCAAGGGAATGCCGCCGGTGTCCTTGAGGCCGATGAACCCGGCCTCGTACAGGTCCATGGCGCAGGCGATGGTAGAGCCCATGCTGATGGTGTCCAGTCCGAACTCGTTGCAGAGGTAGTTGGCCTTGGTGATGGCGGCCAGGTTGTCCACCCCGCAGTCGGGGCCAAGCGCCCACGCCGTCTCGTACTCTGGCCCCTCCCCGGCACCCTGATACTTCGGATCCTTCACATCCGTCACCCGCCCACAACTGATGATGCAGGAGAAGCAGCCCTTGGGCCGGACCAGGATCTGGGCGCTCAGCGACTCGCCGCCCACCTTGTCGGCCGTCGCGAACTGCCCCTCGCGGAAATTCCGCGTCGGGAGGGCGCCGGTCTGGTTCAGGATGTTGATCAACACGTCGGTGCCGAAGGCCTTGAGACCCCCGCCGCCAACCGGGTGCGCCTGGATCTTCTGCCGGGCCTGCATTACGGAGTCCCGGAAGCCCTGAGGGTCGGCGACCTCCACCGCGCCCCCGCCCAGGACGGCGATGGCCTTGAGGTTCTTGGAGCCCATGACCGCGCCCACGCCGCCCCGCCCGGCGGCCCGGTGCATCTCGTTCAGCACGTTGGCGATGAGGGACAGCCGCTCCCCCGCCGGCCCGATGCATGCCACCTTGGCGTCGTCGTCGGTCTCCGCGCGGATGCGATCCGTGGTGTCCGGCACCGACTGCCCCCAGAGGTGGCCGGCGTCGCGGATCTCGACCTTCTTGTCCCGGATGTAGAGGTAGACCGGCTTGTCCGCCTTCCCCTCGAGGATCAGCAGGTCGTAGCCCGCATATCGCAGCTCCGGCCCGAAGGAACCGCCCGAGTTGGAGGCCGCGATCGCCCCGGTCAGCGGGCTCTTGGCGATGACGTCGTACCGCCCCGCGGAGGGCGCGTACGTGCCGGAGAACGGTCCCGGGGCGAAGAGCAGCTTGTTGTCCGGTCCCAGCGGGTCCGTCCTCGGGTCGATCTCGTCGTAGAGGATCTTCGTCCCCAGCCCCCGGGCGCCGATGAACTGCCGAGCCAGCTTGGGATCCAGGGGCTCCTCCTTCACCGTACGATCGGTCAGGTTCACGCGCAGGATCGTCCCTATCCAGCCATGCATGGCTCCCGCCTCCTCGTTAGAAAGCTTCCTTGAACTTGGCCGCGAATGCCTTCTTGCGCGACCGCGTCGAGAGCGTGTCCTCGGCGAATTCCAGGGCCTTGTTCGGGCAGAACACCACGCACTCGGGATTGCCCTGGCAGGCATCGCACTTCAGGATGCTGCTCGTCAGCCCATCATACACGGCATTCCCGAAGGGGCAGGCCTGCACGCACATGCGGCATCGGATGCACTTCTTCGTCTCCCACTCCACCCACCCCGTGGCCGCATTGCGGTGCATGGCCCCCGGGGTGCAGACCCTCACGCACGGGGCCTCATCACAGTGCTGGCACATCATGGGGACCGAGACGCCCTCCCGATCCCAGATGAAGACGTGCACGCGACTCGCCCGGGGTCGGAAGCGGCCTTCCTTGCCAAAGGCACAGGCAAGCTCGCAGGTACGGCACCCGGTACATTTGTCCGGGTGAATCATGAGAACATTTGCCATCTCATCCTCCTTTCTCTCCGGAAGGCTGAAGAGGTGTCAGGGAAAAGACGGCGGCTTCACCGGAAACAAAACGGCCCCTTGGGGGCCGATGCCTCCCAAGGGGCCGTCCGCTTGTTCCCGTCAGAAGAGCCGTCCCAGCGCCCATGGGTAGACCTCCCATCGGCCGGCACCGCTCTCCCTCCCCCCTCATCCTAGGGAGAACCGATCACTGCCCCCGAGGCTAGTCCTCCTCCCGGGCGAATGTCAAGTCGAAAGGGGATGCTGTCGCCCGACATGAACCTTCAGCGGCGGCGGCGGAGCGCCTCCTCGACGCCGCCGGACGGTCGGGGTAAGCGACGGATGGAAGCACTCGAGGCGAGAGACGCAGGTCAGATCAACGCGTCGGCGATGTCGCGGCGGCCGTGGGCCGTGAGGAACTCGACGACCTCGGGGAGACTCGGGATCCCGCGGCGGCCGCCCAGGTGGCGGCACTTCATGGCCGCCACGGCGTTGGCGAAGGCCAGGACCCACTCGAAGGGCCAACCCCGCAGCTCGCCGACGGCGCAGGCGCCGTGAAACACGTCCCCCGCGCCGTTGGTGTCCACCGGCTCGACCCGCAAGCCTTTGACCCGGATGGGGCGGCCGCCTTCATAGCCGAGCACCCCTTTTTCCGCCAGCGTGACGGCGACGCGGGATGGCCCCCGATCCGCCATCTCGCGGAGGCCGTCCTCCACCGCTGCGTGCCCGGTGGTCCCCCGGACGAACCTGGGATTGCAGACCAAGAGGTCCACCCGGGGCCAGACGTTCTCGATGCCCTCGACGATGCGCTCCCCGTCCATGGTCACCCGCATCCCGGCCTCCCGGGCCCAGGTGACGGCCTGGAACGCCGCGGCCGCGTCGACCCCATCCACGTGCAATAGCCGCCCCGCCGTCAGCGCCTCCCGGTCCAGCTCGTCCGGTCGGATCGCATAGGCCGGCGGGCGACGGAAGAACAGGGTCCGCGCGCCGGTGTTCTTGTCGGCCAGGACCAGGCTCACGTGGCCGGGGCTCCCCTTCGCCTTGAGGACGTGTCGAACGTCGATGCCCTCCTTCGACAGCGTCCGGAGCGAGACCCGCGACCAGAAATCGCTCCCGACCTTGCCGACGTAACGGGATCGGAGGCCGAGGCGCGCGCACGCGACCATGGCGGTGGCCACGACCCCGCCCCCCTGGACGTCGAACTCCCGGAACTGGACCTTGGTGTCCGGCTGGGGATAGCCGTCGATGATGGCGATCAGGTCAAGGGCGTTGACCCCGAAGCCGACGACATCGAACGGGCGGGCGGCAAGATCGGCCGGGCTCATGACTTGATCGCCCCCGCCGTCATGCCCTGGACCACGAAGCGCTGCAGGAAGATGAAGGCCACCACCAGCGGCGCGCTGGCCAGGACGGAGAAGGCCATCATCATGCTCCACTCGGTCACGAACTCCGCCAGCAGGGAGTAGATCGCCACGGTGATGACCCGCTTCTCCCAGGATTCGATCAGGACCACGGCGAACAGGAACTCGTTCCAGGCCAGCAGGAACGTGTACAGGCCCGCTCCCACGAGCGCGGGGAACGACAGCGGCAGGAGCGTCCGGACGATGGCCCCCAGGCGGGAGCAGCCGTCCACCATGGCCGCCTCCTCCATCTCCCTGGGGATCTGGGCGAAGTAGCTCCTGAGCATCAGGATGCAGAAGGGCAGGGTGAACGTGGCATACACCAGGACGAGCGCGGTCAGGGTGTCGTACAGACCCAATCTCACCACGATCCGGAAGTACGGGATGCACAGCAGGACCAGGGGAAACATCTGGGTGATGATCAGGAACATGATCACCGACCGCTGCCCCCGGAAGCGGAAGCGGGCCAGGGCGTACGCCGCCAGGGCGCCCACGAAGAGCGAGAAGGCGGTGACCACCAGCGCCACGAAGTAGCTGTTCGCGAAGGTGCGCAGGTACCGGGCGCTGCCCAGGACCCTGGCGTAGGGGGCCAGGGTGAAGACCGTGGGGATCCACTGCGGCGGGATCTTCATGACCTCCACGTTCGGCCGGATGGAGACGGTCAGCATCCAGGCCACGGGAAACATCATGACGGCCGTGGCCGCCACCAGCGTGCCGTAGATGGCGACATGGGCGGCCCGCCGGCGTGCCCGGATCCCCCACCGCTCCGGCCGGCCGCTAGCCAATGTCGCGCGCCGCGCGCCGCACATACACGACGCTGAAGGCGAACAGGATGAGGAACATGACGACCGCCTCGGCCGAGGCATACCCGAACCGCAGCTTCTGGAAGGCGTCGAAGTAGATGCTGGTGGGCAGCACCTGCGAGGAGTTCACCGGCCCGCCCCCCGTCATGACGTACACCGGGTCGAAGGCCCGGAACGTCCAGATCCCGTCCAGGAGGACGATGGTCAGGATGATGCCGCGGAGCCCCGGGATGGTGATGAACCAGAATTTCTGGAGCGGGGTCGTCCCGTCGATGTCCGCGGCCTCGTACACGTCCTCGGGAATGGCCTGCAAGCCCGCGAGGAGCATCACCATGAAGAACGGGTACGCCCGCCAGATGTTCATGGCGGTCACCGACAGGAGCGACGTGGAGGGGCTGCCCAGCCAGTTGATGGTCTGGTTGGGGTCGAGCAGACCGATGGTCGTGAGGAATCCATTGACGACCCCGAAGGGTGAGAGCATCAGGACCCAGATCATGCCGGCCACGGTGGGGGCGAACAGCCACGGCAGGATCAGGAGACCGCGGAACAGGTTCCGGATCTTCCCGTTGATCCGGGTGTGCAGCAGGAGGGCCAGGCCCATGCCCAGGACGAGATGGAAGAGGACGCTTCCCAGCGTGAACAGCGCCGTCTGCCAGAGGACCTGCCAGAAGAGCGGGTTCCTGAGCAGTTCGGCGAAGTTCTCCAGGCCGACCCAGGTCTCCGTCCGGACCTTGATGTCGTAGAAGCTCATCCGGATCACCTGGATGAGCGGGTAGACCATGAGCGCCGCCAGGAGGCAGAGGGCCGGGCCGAGGAAGGCGTAGGCCTGAATCTCGTGGCGAAACCGCTGTCGGATCGTCATCTGGCAGACGGCCGGGCCGTCCCCGGTCCGTCAGGGCGGATCGGTCTGGACGGCTCGGCCGCAGGGTGTTCCGGGGTGAGCGTCGTGATGGCCGCTACTTCGCCAGGATCTTGTTCCACTCGGCCGCGGCGTCGTCCAGGGCCTGCTTGGCCGCCTTCTTGCCCTGGACCACGTTCTGGACCTCGGTCGTCATGATCTTGTTCATCTGGACGGCGTTGGGCATCCCCAGGAACGGGGACTTCGCATTCGGCTGCTGCATCTGCTGCACGAAGGCCTGGGCCAGCTTGTTCTCCTTGAAGAACGGCTTCTCGGCCACGTCCTTGCGGCCCGGGAAGTCTCCCGTGCCCTTGGCCCACATCTCGTTCCCCACCGGACCCGAGATCCAGCGCAGGAACTTCCAGGCCGCCTCCTTGTTCTGGGCTTGTGTCGTCATGGTATCGAGGGCGCCGCGCACGACCGTGCCGGTGGTCATGCCCTTCGGCAGGGGGGCGGTGTCGTACTTCAGGTTCGGGTTCAGGTTCTTCTGGATGGCGACCCCCCAGGGCCCCTCGAACATCATGGCGATGTTGCCGGCGCCGAAGTTTGCTCGCTTCTCCTTCTCCCCGTTGGACAGGACGCCGGGCACCGCCACCTTGTGCTTGTTGACCAGGTCCACGTACCACTCGATGGCCTTGACGCCCGCCGGGCTGTTGAAGGCCGCCTTGTTCGCCTTCTCGTCGAGGATGTCGCCGCCCGCCTGGAGGATCAGCGGGTAGATGTCGTAGGTCATGTTGGTGGGCGGCTCGATCTGCAGCGTGGCCGTGGTGGCGAAGATCTTCTTCTCCGGGTTGGTCACCTTCCTGGCGATCTGCACGTACTCGTCCCACGTCTTGGGCGGCCCGGGGATTCCTGCGCTCTTGAAGATCTCGGTGTTCCAGTACAGGGCCACGCAGCCGGAGTGAAGCGGCAGGTAATACTGCTTCCCCCGCCACTTCTGCTGGAAGGCGGCCGGAATGTTGGCCAGGAACTCCTTGGGCTCCTTGAGGAGCCAGCCGTCCAGCGGCTCCAGCATCCCCAGGTCGGCGTACTCCGCCACCCAGTCCACCTGGACCATCAGGATGTCCGCCAGCTTCTGGGCCTGGAACAGGGTGATGGCCTTGTCGTGAAACCCCGTGAAGGGCGAGTCCACCAGGGTGAGCGTGATGTCGGGATGCTCCTTCTCGAAGGCGGTCTTCAGCTCGTTCATGAGCTTCTCGCCTACCTCGGTCGTCTTCCACTGCAGCCACCGGACCTCGGCCTTGGCGGCGGAGGCGCCGGTCGGTGCCCACGCGAGTGCCACTGCCAGGGCGATGACGGCGACCCCAAGGATGCGCACACAACGCAACATGACTGGACTCCTTTCCCCCGCTCCCTGAGCTATCGTCTCGACGATCCCGCAAGCGATCCAGGCGGATTGCCTGCCGAATTATCCCCGTGTCCCGCCGCCCCTGTCAAGCCGGAGCCACGGCCCCATTGCGGAGATCCAAGTGCTGCTACTCCCTGATTGCATCAGTGAGTGCGATCCTGCAGGACCCCATCCGTCATTCCGGTGAAATCCCCCCTCGCCCCCCCTTTGGCCACATCCCCCCTCCGCCCCCCTTTGACAAAGGGGGGAACGGGGGATTTGCCGCCGGGGTGACGACGTTTGGGAATGGCAAGTACTCATGGATCTACGCACTAGCCTCAAAGGCCTTTGCCAGGGCCGGTGGGACCGGCACCTGGACCGCCGGCGCCTGGGTGAACTGCGCCACCAGCTCCCGGGTGTCTCGCGCCTTCAGCCGCTCGAACATCTGGGCGAACATCTCTTCCAGCGAGTCCCCGATGACCGTCTGGATCTCCTCCGGCAGATCGAAGAACCGCTCCTTCATCACGGCCCACGCCTTCTTCCGCGTCGTGTACAGGAACTGCGCGTCCGTCTGGCCGGGCTTCCGCTCGCCGGCGTGGTGCGTGAAGACGTACGACCGGATCTCCTGCTTCACCGCCTCGGGCAGCCGCGGGTGGTCGAAGATCAGGTTGTTGAACCCCAGCGCCAGGTGGATCTCCACCGTGTCGTTTTCCGGAAAGCGATTGAAGAGGGAAATGGGCAGCGTCGAGGCCCCGTGCTGGACCGCCCCGGAGATCCCGAACTCCTCGCGGCCCGCCTTGGAGATGGCGGCCAGCGTGTCGAAGTCTACCTGGATCTCGGCCAGGCTGCCGTCCGGGAGGACTTTTCCCCCGTGCACCGTCCCGGAGTTGACGCTGACCTTGCTGATCCCCACGTCGCCTGCGGCCGTCAGCGCCCGGTAGGTCCGCATGAACGCCCGCAGCTCGTCGGGGGTGGTGTTGTGGGCCCCCACCTCGCCGATCTCCGCCCCGAGCGACACGGTCACCCTCGAAGGCTCCATGCTCCGGACGAGACGGGTGAAGTGGGCGGTCAGCTCGGCGTTCAGCCGCTGCTGGTCAACCAGCGTCGGCAAGGACAGGTCCACGACCGTCGAGGCGTCGATATCGATGTTGAAGAAACTCGCCGCAATCTGTTCCGAGACCAACTCGGTCAGGCGATGTATTTCCGCCATCGGATCCTTCGCATAGCTCGCCGCGTTCACCTGGACGTGATCGGCCTGGAGGAAGATCGGTCCGCGATGCCCCTCGCGCATGGCCGCGGCCAGGACCGCTGCCGTGTATTCCGCGGGACGCTGGCTCGCGTAGGCGATCTCCAGGGGGGCCTGCTCGAAGATCAGGAGATCCGCCGCAAGCTTCCGCGCGGCCCGGAAGGCCGCTCGGCAGGTCTGGTAGGTCCACCCCCGCAGGTTCAGGGCGGGCACAGTTCTGCCACCCCATTTCCCCTGGCCCCGAGCTGCGTACAGACCCTGGATCGAGGCCGGGTGGAGTCCACCGGCACGGGCCGCTTCCCGGATGGCCCAGATGGCCGCCCGGCGCACGTCCGGCTCGGCCAGGGCGGCCGCGCGCGCCCATCGGTCCAGCACCTCGCCCGGAGTCCGGGTCCCATCCGGCAGATGCGGGGTCGGCCAGGCGACCAGACCCAAGGCTCGAAGATCCGCTACCACGTCCGACAGAACAGTCGTACCCATTCGAGTCTCCTCTGAAGCTGACATTGCGAGTGGGCGCACAGGAATGCCGCGCCACCATCGAGGGGCGGGAGGATACCACGGGACGCCCAGGATGCAAAGCCTGGCCCGTCTCGCCCTTTGAACCGCAGCGGCTAGTTCTTCTTCTGCCCGCCGAAGAGCTGTTGCAGGGCGCCCCCCAGGCCTTTGGCCGTTTCGCCCACCGCCTCGGCGCCCTTGCGGCCCAGGCCACCCACTCCTTCGGCTACTCCGCGAATGCTCACGCCGAGGGTTTCGGCCAGGGAAGAGGCGACGCGGGTGGCGAAGGCCTCGTTGAGGGTGAACTGCGGGTTGTTGATGTCCCCCTCGAGGAGGAAGTTCACGGCGATCTTGTCGTCCTTGTTCTTCAGGAAGCTGACGACGCCGGAGCGCGGCAGCCCCATGAACGTGTCCAACGCGCCGTGGGCGGGCGAAAACTCCAGATCCGAGATGGTCACCCTTCCCGGTGCCCGGAGTCGGTTCTTGCTCACATCCGACTGGAGATCCAGGTCAAGCCGCCCGCGCTGGACCCGGGTCTCCGACGCCTTGCTGAGGTAAGGCTGGAACGCCACCATGTCCAGGGAGCGAAGCTCCATTTTCACCGACGAGTCCTTGGTGGCCGCCTCAAGCCAACCAGCCACCCTGGCGCGGCCGTCCCGCTGGACGCCCTTCACGATCGCGGCCATGTCGAACCGGCTCTTGCCTGTGAGCGCAGGCACCAGGACATCTCTCACGGAAGCCTCAAGCTTCTCCAGGCGGATCTTGAGCGGCGGCTGGGCCACCGTCGCGTCGAACAGCTCCACCACGCCGTCCTCCAGCTCAATGCGCGCGATGGCCACGCGGCGTGCCGGGGGACCGGCCGCCGCTTTCCCCTTTGCTGGGGCTCTCTCCAGGAGGCTGGGAACGACCCGCAGCTTCCCTTCCCGCGTCCGGAGCATGGAGAGGTAGGGCCTGACCACGGTGATCGAGCCGATCCGGATCTGATCGGACAGCAGGCTCCGCAAGCTGGGAACGATCTCCACACGCTCGGCGCGCAGTGTCTCCGCGGCGGGCTACCCCTGCGGGCCCTTGATGCGCAGGCCCACCACCTCCACCGCGGACCAGCCCACCCGGATCTCCGTGATCTCGCTGCCCGGGCCCAGGGCCTCTACCACCTTGCCCTTGAGGATGCCGAGGGCCATCCAGAATCCGACGATCCCGCCGCCGACCAGGACCACGAGCAGGACGACGGCCGCAAGGACCCACCGCCTCTGCCTTGGGTTGGCCATGATTCACTCCTGCGCTTCTCGGCCGTGCCGCGACTTCCAGCAATTCCCTTGAGACTATGCGCCTGCCAGCTTCAGAAGAGCCGCCCACAACGGATCGGGCACGGGCATGACCGAGAGCCGCGGCAGCCGCACCAGCTCGAAATCCCGGAACCTCCGGTCGGCCTTGACGACATCCAGGGTCACCGGATTCTTCAGCTTCCGGACCGGGACGACATCCACCACCACGATCTTCGGCTCCTGCCGCTGCGGGTCCGCATACGGCTCGCTGACGGCCTTGGCCACACCCACTGCGGCCCGGACGTTGCCCGTGTGATAGATCAATAGCTCGTCGCCTTTTCGAATACTCCGCAGATACTTCAAGGCGAGAGGATTCGTGACGCCGTCCCAGACGGTCTTCCCCTCGCTCATCAAATCCTCGAAGCTATACTCCCCTGGCTCCGTCTTCAATAGCCACCGGCTCGGCATGGGCTCCCCTTTCCTTGACGGCAAGGACCCCAGGATACGACATCCAAAAATAGCAGTCCACTACGAGTGGCGTGACCCCTCCAGCCGGCATCCTGGGGTCGGTTGATGTGGCGGGGCATTGTGTCCAGGTTGAGACAATCCTGCTCCTTGCCTTGCAGAGGTGAGACGTATCGGCTATAGTAGGCCCCGAAAGGGCGACTCGTCGGGGCTATTCAGTTGAACGCGTTGCTAGGCGAGGGGGAGCCCGAGGTGGACCGCCCGATCATCCTCACTCGAAACCCTGTCGCAGGGCTGAGAAGCGCGTCCATACCGGGGCCCTGGGCCGAGGGAGTCGTCGCATGAGTTTGGGCGCCAAGGTGACCCTGTGGGTGCTGGTCCCGCTTCTCGTGGTGTTGCTCGTCTATGCCGCGGTGACCCTCCAGCGGGAGCAGGAAGTCCACCGACAGGAGGTGTGGGCAGAGGCGGAGCGTATTGCCAACACCCTGGCGATCTCGGTGACCGAATCGCTTCGCCGGAAAACCCCGGGGGATCTCCAAAATATCGTCGAGCGATCCGCGCTCACCCAGGATCACTTCGGCTTGGTCGTGTACGATTCTTCCGGACGCCCCCTCCTGACCTGGGGGCTCGCCGCGAAGGTAGGCGCCATCGGGCGTCAGGAACTGACCACTCTCTCCAGCCTTCCTCGCGGCATCGGCCTGGTAGAAGAGCAGCAAGGCATCCAGGTGCGGAGCCACCTGGTGGCCCTGACGGCGGGCGGCGAATTGCTGGGCGGCCTCCGGGTATCGGTGAGCATGCAGGAGATCCAGGAAACGCTGAACCGGGAGCGGAACTACTTCGTCAGCATGCTGGCGGTGGTGACCGTCGTCCTGGTCGTCTTGATCTCCGTGACCATCCGGCGCACCGTCAGCTTGCCGCTGGCGGGTCTCATGCAGCGGGTCGCAGACCTCGGCCGGGGGCAGCCGCCCGAGGACGTGATCGTGCCGGGGCGGGACGAGGTCGCGCGCCTGGCGCAAGAGTGGAACGTCCTGGCCAAGAGCCTCGACGAGGCGCGCCGACGTCTCGTCCGGGAAAGCGAGTACGCCCGCAACGTGATCCAGAGCATCACCGACGGCATCATTGGCCTGGACGCGGACTGCCGGATCCGCACGTGGAATCGGGCCATGGCGGACCGCTACGGGATCTCCGAATCCGAGGTCCTGGGCCGTGACCTGTTCGAGGCCTTCCCCGCCCTGGAGCCGGAAGGGCTGCGCAAGGAGGTGGACCGCTTGCTCAAAGGCGAGTGTCGGGATTTCGCCCTTCGCTACTTCGAGCACGAGACCATGCGCCGCGGCCGGGTGGTCCTGAACATCCGGGGCAGCGCCCTCCTGGGAGGCTCGGATGAAATCGCCGGAGCGGTCCTGGCGATCGAGGACGTGACCGACCGGGTGTCCATGGCGCAGGAGGTGCAGCAGGCCGAGAAACTGGCCGTGGTCGGTCAGCTCGCCGCGGGGATCGCGCACCAGATCGGGACGCCGCTCAACGTGATCTCCGGCTCCGCCGAGTACCTGATGATGGAATGGGGGATGGACCGGCCCCGCCCGCACGAGCTCGACATCATCGTGGCCCAGACGGACCGCATCACCAAGCTCATCCAGCAACTCTTGAACTTTGCCCGGCCCGCCCGCATGGAGCTTGCGCCGCTTCCGCTGAACGACTTGCTGCGCGAGGTCCTCGGCCTCACCGAGCATCAGATCTCCAAGGAGCGGATCACCGTCGAGACGGACTTTCACCCGAACCTCCCGCCCATCACGGGAGACGCCAATCAACTGGAGCAGGCATTCCTGAACATCGTGATCAACGCGTGGCATGCAATGCCTGAGGGGGGGACGCTGACCTTCCGCACGCGTCCGGCGCCGGCGGGCGATCGCCTGCGACGGTCCGGACGGCCCGGAACGCCGGGCGTCGAGGTGAGCATCGCAGACACCGGGACGGGGATCCCGTCGGAGCACTTGCCCCGGATCTTCGACCCCTTCTTCAGCACCAAGGGAGTCGGCAAGGGGACGGGCCTGGGGCTCGCCATCAGCCGGCGGATCGTGGAAGACCATCACGGGAGCATCGAGGTGGCCAGCGAGGTGGGGCGGGGGACGACGTTCACCATCTGGCTGCCCGCGGGGGGATCGGCCGCATGACGAAACAAGAGCGCATCCTGATCGTGGACGATGAGGAGCAGATGCGGGACCTGCTGGTGAAGGTCCTGGAGAAGAACGGCTATCAGGTTGCCGTCAGCGGCGACGGGGCCCAGGCCCTGGCCTTCCTGGAGAAGGAGCCGGTGGACCTGGTGGTCACCGACGTGCGCATGCCCGGCATGAGCGGTATGGAGGCGCTCCGGGCCATCAAGGAGCTGAACCCGGAGATCGTGGTCATCATCATGACCGCCTTCGGCTCCATCGATCAGGCCGTCCAGGCGGTGAAGGAGGGCGCCTACGACTATATCAACAAGCCGTTCAAGATCGACGAGATGCTCCTGACGATCGAGAAGGCGCTGGAGGAGCGACGCCTCCGCCACGAGGTGACGACCCTCCGCCAGGAGCTGCGGACGCGATACCGCTTCGAGAATCTCATCGGGAAGAGCCGGGCCATGCAGGAGGTGTTCAGCCTGATCGAGCAGGTGGCGGGCAGTCGCAGCACCGTGATGATCTACGGCAAGAGCGGCACCGGAAAGGAGCTGGTGGCCAAGGCCGTCCACTACAACAGTCCGCGGCTCTCCAAGGCCTTCGTCGCCGTCAACTGTGCCGCCATTCCCTCGGAGCTCCTGGAGTCGGAGCTCTTCGGCCACGAGAAGGGGTCCTTCACAGGGGCCGTCGCCACCAAGGTGGGGAAGTTCGAGCTGGCCACGGGGGGGAGTCTCTTCCTGGATGAGGTTGGCTCCATGCGTCTCGATCTCCAGGCCAAGATCCTCCGGGCCCTGCAGGAGCGGGAGGTCGAGCGGGTCGGGGGCACCCGGACCATCAAGATCGACGTCCGGGTCATTGCCGCCACCAACCGGGACCTGAAGAAAGCTGTGGACGAAGGCACCTTCCGGGAGGACCTCTACTACCGCCTGAACGTCGTGCCCATCACGCTGCCCGACCTCAAGGACCGGCAGGAGGACATCCCTCTCCTGGCGAACCACTTCATGCAGAAATTCTCGATGGAGTCCAATCCCAACATCCGCGAGATCTCCAAAGAAGCCATGGCGATCCTCCTGAGCTACTCCTGGCCCGGCAACGTCCGCGAGCTGGAGAATGTCATCGAACGGGCCGTGACACTGGGTCGGGATCCCGCCATCCAGCCGGGCGATCTCCCCCCTCACCTCGCAGGAGGCGCGGACCCACTCGAGAGGGCCCTTGCCAAGGAAGCCACCCTGGAGGATCTCGAGCGGGATTACATCGGTGTGATCCTCCGCCGTACCAAGGGACACCAGATCCGGGCGGCCTCCATCCTGGGAATTGATCGACGGACCCTCTACCGCAAGATTCGGCGGTACAGCATCAAGCTCGGCGAGGAGTGACCTGCCAGTCAGCTTCCCGCCTCAGGCAGAGTTTCTCCTGGTCGCCGGACGTCCCTTCTCCCCTCCCCCACGTCGCCTCGTGCGGGGTTGGTATGGGCCTTGCTTCCCCCGAGGATCTCAAGAACCCCAAGCGAAAATTCCACGGTTGATATCGGGTCCGGGGTGTCCGAGCGAGGCGCGACATGGCGGGCATTCTCCACCCCTACGAGGCGGTCACGCCGGATCCCCCCTCGGGGGCGCTCATCGAGTTTCGCGACCACTGCTCGCCGGCGTTTCTTGCAAGCTTGACGGCAGATGCCGGCCTCGGGGCCTTCACCCACTACGCTCCCGCGGCGGCTGACCGCCAGTTCGCCGCCCTGGTGAAGGTAGCGAGCCTGCCTCACAGCCGCGTCCTCGTGGCCGTCTGCGGGCAATCCATCCTGGCGTACCTCACCTTCCACTTGCCAGAAACGGAGAGCCGCTGGGCAGCATTTCCCACCGGGCAAGTGCTGGAGCTGGGCGGCATCGAGGTCACGCGGGCCGCGCGGGGACGCGGCCTGGCACACCGGCTCATGACCCAGGCCTTCGCCTCTCCGGACTTCCGCACCAGAATTGTGTATGCCCAGGCTCTGACGTGGTGCTGGGATCTCAAAGGCACCCAGATGACCAAGGCGGAATACCGCCAGGTGATCCTCCAGCTTTTCTCCGCCTACGGGTTCGAGGCGTACGCCACCGACGAGGCCAACATCCGGCACGATCGGTCCAATCTCTTGCTGGTGCGGGTGGGTTCTGACGTTCCAGGGGCCCTCCTCCGCGAGTTCCGCGCCACCCTGATTCAGAAGCGTGAAGAGTGGTGACGAGACGTTGTGGCTCAGGAAAGGACTAATCTGCCTCAGACAGGAGTGTCCTGAAGCCTTGGCCGGGATCGTCGAAGGGCCGGCGCACTCCGCCCGCTGCCACGGACTGTTCGCTCTTTTCGCGAGGATGAAACCGATCCCAGCCCTTTGGTGAAGATCGGGATACGAAGGAGGATGAGCACTGCCGGTTGGTATCGGAATTGCCGGTGAAGAACTCAAGTACCAGTCTGGGTCCGACCTTCTGTCAACGGAACGGATCTCGTACGATCTGCGATGGGCCGGCGTGCCATCCCTTCCGGCATGCCTGGTGCGGCATCAGCCGCCGGGTGCCGTGGCACCTCCCGGCCTCACGACGCAGGGGAAACGGGTGGTCCCCCGGAGGTGACCGCCCGCACGGCAATCTCTCACGACCGGAGGATGAGCACCGGAGGGATCATCCCCCACGAAGGAGCCCACGATGGCCCTGGAAAACGAAGCGCTCGAGTACCGCCGTAGGCACCGCGGCCTCATCGGGGTGGAGAGCAAGGTTCCTGTGAAAGACCGGGGCACGTTGAGCCTGGTGTATACCCCGGGTGTCGCGGAACCCTGCCTCGCTATCCACAAGGATCCCCAGAAGTCCTTCGAATACACCTGCCGTGGCAACACCGTCGGCCTGATCACGGATGGATCGGCCCTCTTCGGCCTGGGTCAGGTGGGACCCGAGGCCGGCCTGCCCGCGATGGAAGGGAAGTCGGTCATCTTCAAGACCTTTGCGGGGATCGACGCCTTCCCCATGTGCCTGAAGGTCGATAGCTTGTACCAGATGATCCAGACGGTGACGATGCTCGCCCCCACCTTCGGGGCCTTCTGCCTGGAGGACATCATCTCCCCCCGGTGCTTCTCTCTCGAGGATCACCTCCAGCGGGCGGTGAACGTCCCCGTCTTCCACAACCACGCCCACGGGGCGGGCGTCATGGTCCTGGCTGGACTCAAGAACGCCCTGCCTCTGGTGGGGAAGCGGCTCGAGGAT
>DATIFO010000021.1:0-3798 GCA_035455275.1 Methylomirabilis sp. (SeqCode)
CTTACGTCTTTACGCTTTACCCACAGGGAGGTGCCATGAAAGCCATCCGGTTCCACGAGCACGGCGGACCCGAGGTGCTCCGGTACGAGGATGTGCCCGATCCATCCCCCAAGCCCACCGAGGTGAAGCTCCGCGTGAAGGCCGTCGCCATGAACCACCTCGACATCTGGCTGCGCAAGGGGTTGCCGGGTGTCAAAGTGGCCTTGCCCAAGATCGGGGGCTGTGACATCGCGGGCGAGGCGTCGGAGGTGGGCTCGCTCTGCTCCCGCGTGAAGGCGGGGCAGCGGATCCTGGTGTCCCCGGGATGGTCCTGCGGGCAATGCGCCGCCTGCCTGCGCGGCGAGGACAACCTCTGCCGTGCCTACCAGATCATCGGCGGCTACACCATGGACGGGGGCTGCGCCGAGTACCTCTGCGTCCCCGAGGTCAACTGCATCCCGATCCCCGAAGGGCTGGACTACCCTGGAGCCTCGGCGGTCCCCCTCACCTTCCTCACCGCCTGGAACATGCTCGTCCGCCAGTCCCGCGTGAAACGGGGCGAGCAGGTGCTGGTCATGGCGGCCGGGAGCGGCATCGGCACCGCCGCCATCCAGATCGCCAGGCTGTTCGGGGCCCGGGTGATTGCCGTCGCCAGCAGCGACTCCAAGCTCGCCAAGGCCAGAGAGCTTGGCGCCGAGACGGGGATCAACTACGCCAGTCAAGATCTGGGTCAGGAGATCCGCCGGCTCACGGCGAAGCGCGGGGTGGACGTGGTGGTCGAGCACGTCGGGGGCCCCACCTGGGAGAAGCTCATCCCGAACCTGGCCCCCGGCGGCAGGCTCGTCACCTGCGGTGCCAGCGCAGGCTACGAGGGGAAGGTGGACATCCGCTACCTCTTCTCGAAGTCCGTCTCCATCCTCGGGGCGTACATGGGCTGCAAGGTGGACCTGCTGGAGGTCGTCCGCTACCTGGGCGAGGGGAAGCTCCGTCCCGTCGTGGACCGGACGCTCCCGCTGGCGGAAAGCGCTGCGGGTCACCGCCTGATGGAGGATCGGGCCCAGTTCGGGAAGATCGTGCTGGTGCCGTAGGGCAAGAGCGTCCGGCAGTTCGGCTGTTCGGCTGTTCGGTGGGTCGGTGGTATGAGAACCACCGAACACTCGAACCCTCGAACAACTGAACACCTTCAGCGCAGTTCGGTGAGTCGGGTACAGCCGAACAGCCGTACTGCCGAACCGCCGAACGCTTTTTGACGTCAGACGCCGAGGCGTCTGACGTCCTCCGGAAGGTAGCGCATCCCCCAGAAGCAGAGCAGGGCGGCGAGCGTCAAGGCGGCCGGGGCGATCCAGAAGGCGGCGGCCAGGCCCACCCGGTCCGAGAGCATGCCCACGATCGCGGGGGAGATGGCATCCCCCAGGATGTGGATGACGAAGATGTTGGCGGCGTAGGCCGTGGCACGCACCTCCGCGCGGCTCACGTTGGCAATGATGGCGTTCAGGGGACCGGTGTTGAGAAAGATGAGGATCTCCGCCAGGAAGATCGCCCCCAGGACCCAGGTGCGTTCCTCCAGGAGGATGACGGCGGCGACGCAGGGAACGCTCAGGAGGAGCCCCACCCCCGACACGAGGAAGTAGGCGGTCGGAAGGCGTTTCAGCAAGCGATCCCCCAGCCATCCCCCGCTGAGCGTCCCTCCCACCCCGGCGATGAGCGTGAGCAGGCCGAACGTCAGATTGGCCTCTGCGAGGCCCATCCCCCGGATCCGGACGAGATAGGTCGGCACCCAGGCGGCCAGCCCCCCGACTGCAAAGGTCATGGCCGTCATGGCCAGACAGTTCAAGAGGTAACTCGGCGTCCGGAGCAACTCCAGGTACTCGCGGTTCCGAGGCCCGGACGATTCCACCGGCACGCTCCCAGCGTCCAGCCCGCCGCGCGGCGGATCGGCCAATCGCGACACGGACCAGGCCAGCAAGAGTCCGGGCAGGCCCACGACGAAAAACGCCGACCGCCAGCCGAGCCACCGCTCCAGAAGCCCCCCCAGGAGATACCCCAGAGCGCTGCCGACGGGGATAGCCATGGAGAAGAACGCCAGCGTGCTGCCCCGCTGCGCCGCGGGGAAGGTGTCGGAGAGCAGGGCCGGCGCGATGGAACCGTAACTCGCCTCGCCGATCCCGACCGCCGCCCGCCCGAGGAGGAGCTCCGCATGACTCCTGGCCATCCCGGAGAGGGCTGTGGCCACGCTCCAGATGCCAACCCCAAGGCCCATGAGCCGCGGACGGGACCAGCGATCCGCCAGCAGGCCGAAGATCGGAGCCGCCGACAGATAGACCCACATGAATGCCGACGCCAGCAGGCCGAGCTGGGTGTCCGAGAGGGACAGCTCGGCCTGGATGGGCGGGAAGACGGCGTACAGGATCTGCCGGTCGATGTAGTTCAGCAGGTTGACTCCAAACAGGAAGGCGAGGACCATCCGGGAGCCGGGCATCAGGGGGTGTCTCCCGAGGGATGGGCGGCAAGACTCCGCTCAACGCCGCCCGAGGCGCGCGTGCCGGCCCAGTACAGGAGCGTGGCCGCCGCGGCCACCACCGACGCGACCGCATACAACCGCTGCATGCCCAGCGGCTCGTAGAAGCGCCCGCCCAGGACGTTGCCGACGAGACCGCTCACCCCGAACGCGATGGAAGCGAAGATCCCCTGGGCCGTGGCGCGGAGCCCCTCGGGCGCCAGCGCATCCATGATCTGGACCGAGGCCAGGTAGAACACGCCGAAGGTGAACGCGTGGGTGAGCTGGATCGCCAGGATGACGGCGGGATCGCGGGCGACGACGAAGAGCCCCCAGCGCAGCGCGTGCAGCGCGAGGGCCGCCGTGAGCCAGGTACGCGCCGAGGCGAGGGAGCACAGCCTCGGCCACAGCAGCATCACGACCAGCTCGCTGCTGGCGGCGAGGGCCCATGCCATCCCCGCGAACGCCCTGGAGAACCCCAGACCCTCCAGGTGGATGGTGAAGAAGGTGGAGTACGGCCCATAGCTCATCTGCGCCAGGCCTGTCGCCGTCAGGAACAGAACCACTGGGCGTCGCCGCAGCACTTGCAGGAACTCACCCAGGCGGACCGGCGGGAGAATCCTGCGCTCACGACTTCGCCCCATCCAGGCCACGACGGCGCAGGCCAGCATGGCCACGGCCAGGCCGTAGATCCCCACCCGCAGGCCCAGTCGATCCGCAACCGCCCCCGCCGCCACGGCCACCAGGATATACCCGACGGTCCCCCAGAGGCGAATGGCCGCATAGCCCTGGCGGCGGCCCGCCAGGGCCCGGAAGGTCATGGCGTTGGCGAGGGGGATGAGCGACACGCGGAAGGCCGAGTAGGCCAGGACCGCGCCCGCCACCGGCAGGAAGGCACGGAGGTTCGGCAACAGGAGCGCCGCCAGGGCGGCGGCCCAGGAGTTCCAGAGGAAGATCCGCTCCCCCTGGCGCGTGGCGTCGGCGTACGCGGTCCAGAGGAAGGGGGCCAGGGCGGCCACGCCCGGCGCGATGGCGTTCAGCAGGCCCAGCTCCGCCGGCGAGAATCCCAGGGAGCGCCAGAACGGGGTGAGGTATGGCTCGGAGATGCCGATGGCGGCAAAGTACCAGAAGTAGAACGCGGCCAGATACCGGGTGCTGGTCAGGCAGGTCTCCTCGGAAGAATTACGGGCGTTCGGCTGTTCGGCAGTTCGACTGTTCGGGTGTTCGGGGGACAGCCGAACTGCCGAACGTTCGAACAGCCGAACAGTTCTGAGTCACATGATCGGGCCCGGGTAGACCCGCGGGATCTCGACGGCCTCGCA
>DATIFO010000022.1:0-13858 GCA_035455275.1 Methylomirabilis sp. (SeqCode)
TACTTCAGGCCGGAATCGCAGATGCTGACGACGACTGTCTTGCCCTGGCAGGGGCCCCGGAGCAACTGGATGGCCGCGGCCACGTTCGCCCCCGAGGAGAAGCCCGCGAAGATCCCCTCTGCCCGGGCCAGCCGCCGCGCCCACTCCATCGCCTCCAGGTCGGACACCTGGAGGTACCCGTCGATGTGCTCGGGGCGGAGCAACGGAAGCTCCGGCATGGCGTAGCCCCCGCCCTGGATACGGTGTGCGGGGTGGGTGACGGGCTCCCCCGCCAGGATGGCCGCCCCCTCCGGTTCGACGATGTAACACCGGATGGCCGGGTTCTGTTCCTTGAACGCGGCCGCACATCCCGCGAAGGTCCCACCCGTCCCGACGAAATCGCAGAAGGCGTCGATCCTCCCTTCCGTCTGACGCAGGATCTCCGGCCCGGTGTGCAGGTAGTGGGCCCGGAAGTTTCCGGACAGCCGGAACTGGTCCGCCCGAAACGCCTGGCGCGCCTCCACCAGACGCTGGGTCGCCTCCTCCACCCGCTTCAGGTCTTCTCCCGACACCTGGCCGGGCCGGGAGCCCGGCATCTGGTCCACCAGGACGACATGCGCCCCCAGGGCCGACATCATGCGGGCACGCTCTGCCGAGTTCCCCCTCGACATGACGGCGATGAAGGGGTAGCCCTTCACCCCGCAGACGATGGCCAGACCGGTGCCGGTGTTGCCGGAGGTCAGCTCGATGACGGTCTGGCCCGGTCGGAGCAGCCCCTTCGCCTCCGCATCCTCGATGATCTGGCGGGCGATCCGATCTTTCTTGGAGTACCCCGGGTTGAGGTGCTCCAGCTTCGCCAGGAGGGTCCCGCCGGAATCCCGGGTGAGCCTCCGCAGCTCGACCAGGGGCGTGTCGCCGATGGCCTCGACG
Organism: Methylomirabilis sp. (SeqCode); assembly: GCA_035455275.1. Classification (GTDB taxonomy): domain Bacteria; phylum Methylomirabilota; class Methylomirabilia; order Methylomirabilales; family 2-02-FULL-66-22; genus 2-02-FULL-66-22. The sequence continues at coordinate 910 of DATIFO010000022.1, forward strand.
GCCGAGCCCAGGACCCGCTCGCTTCTGCGCATGTCGATACTCCTCCGAGGTGAGGCACCCTCCAGTCCAGACGATCCGTCCGCCACTCCCTTGTACCGCAGAAGCTCCCGCATGTCGAGCCGGACGATCGCAATGCGCCAGGCGCTCTGCGCTTTGCGCCAGGCGCTCTGCACCCGATGGGAGAGGGACCGTACGAGAGGTGATGCGACCGGCTAGGCTTCGTGGCGGCGCAGGATCAGGCAGTCGTTGTGCCCCCCGAAGCCGAAGGAGTTGGACAGCGCCACATCCACGCAGGCCGGTCGGGGGACGTTGGGAACGTAGTCCAGGTCGCACTGAGGGTCGGGGACCTGGTAATTGATGGTGGGCGGGAGGACCTGATCCCGGATGGCCAGGATGCAGGAGATGGCCTCGATGGCCCCTGCGGCGGAGACGGTGTGGCCCACCATGGATTTCGTGGAGCTGACGGGGATGGCGCGCGCGCGCGCGCCGAAGACCGTCTTGATGGCCAGCGTCTCGATCCGGTCGTTCATCGGGGTCGAGGTCCCGTGGGCGTTGATGTAGTGCACGTCCTCCGTGCGAACCCCGGCGCTCTCGAGCGCCCGTCGCATGGCGAGTACGGCGCCGGCTCCCTCGGGATCCTCGTCCGTGAGCCGGTAGGCGTCGCACGACGTGCCGTACCCCGCCAGCTCGCACAGGATGGGGGCCCCCCGTTCCCGCGCCAGATCCATGCGCTCCAGCACCAGCACGCCGCTCCCCTCTCCCAGGACGAAGCCATCCCGCTTGCCGTCGAAGGGCCGGCTGGCGCGCTCGGGGTCGTCGTTGCGCGTGGACAGGACACCCAGGAGGGAGAACATCACCATCTGATCCGGCGTCACGATGCACTCCGCGCCGCCGCAGATCGCCCGCTCCACCGTCCCCCGCCGGATCGAACGGAACGCCTCCCCGATCGCCTGGGCGGAGCTGGTGCAGGCTGTCTGGATTGTGCAGGTCGGCCCGATGGCCTCATACCGCCGGGCGATGGCGGCCGTGGCGTAGTGCGGCATGAGCCGGTACAACTGGTGCCCGTTCTGCATCCGGCAGTAGGCACTGAAGAAGGTGGCGGGGGAGATCTCTTGAGTGCCCTCTGGCCGCGACCGATAGGCGATCTCGGCGATGCGGCCCATGTGGACCTTGTCGCCGTACGTGCCGAAGACCACCCCGACCCGGGGGCCCCCGAGCCGGCTGTCCCAGCCGCAGGCCTCGTACGCCATCTCTCCCGCGGTGAGGGCGAAGAGGAGCGCGCGGGGATCCTCCAGCCGCAGCCCCAGGCGGAGGCGCCAGGCCTCCAGCGACTCCCGATCGTGGACGTAACTCGCGATCCGCGCGGGCAATCCCGACGCATCGAAGTGCCGGACCGGCCCCACCCCCGAGCAACCGGCCAGGCTGGCCTTCCAGTAGCGCTCCACCCCGATCCCGATCGAGGTGACGATCCCCATGCCGGTCACTGCGACGCGTCTCTCCATGGATCCGTCCGTTGCCTCCGGGGAGAGCGGCCGGCCTCTCCAGTTCCCGGCCCCTACAGCGTCAGCGAGAAACCCCCGTCCACGATCAGGACCTGGCCGCGGATCATCTCGGCCCGGGGGCTCGCCAGGAATAACACCGCCTCGGCGATATCTTCGGGCGTGGCGATCCGACCCGCGGGTGTCTTCCGCCGGATCTCCTCCATCACCGACTTCACCTCGGGGAGCTGCTGCCACGTCTCCGTGGCGACCGCGCCGCCGGAGACGCAGTTCACCGCGATCCCGTGCGAGGCGAACTCCACCGCCAGGTATCTCGTCAGGGACTCCAAAGCCCCCTTGGCGGCGCCCATCCCCGCATACTGGGGGATCGCCCGGATCGATCCGATGCTGCTGACCGAGACGATCCGACCGCTCCGCCCCTGCATCAACTCCACCGCCGCCTGGGCGCAAAGGAGGAAGGCGCGGGGGTGGGTGTTCATCATCCAGTCCCAGTGCTTCGCCGTGAGCTGGCCCGCCGGCCGGAACACGCCGGAGGCGGCGTTGCTCACCAGAATGTCGAGACCGCCGAACTCCGCGCGCACCTCGGCGAAGAGCGCCCGGATGTGGCCGGGGTCTTTCATGTCGGCCTGGACCAGGTGGGCCCGGACCCCGCGACTCCGGATCTCCGCTGCCGTCTTCTCGGCGTCCTCCCGGTTGAGGAAGTAGTTCACCACGACGCTGGCCCCCGCCGCCGCCAGCCGCAAGGAAATGGCCCGGCCGATGCCGCGGCTCCCCCCCGTCACCACGGCGACCTTTCCCTTAAGCACCGGACGTGTCTCCGCCCGGCCTCGCGCCCAGGGACCGGCTGTCCGTGACATCCGCGAGCAGATCCGTGGTCAGGGCCTCGAAGAATTCGCGCATCTGGTCACAGGCCCGGGCCGTCCCGGGATCGCCTGCGCCCTCCACCAACCGATACGTGAGGGACGCCTGCGCCACCCCGCGTGGCCCGACGGAGGCGGCGGCCTGTACCTTCGCCCCTCCGGCGTCCTGGGACGTCACCACCACGTGGACCTGCAGCACATCCCCCGGCTGGACAAAGTGGCGGAACTTCCCGTTGGTCAACTCCTCCAGCCTGGGCAGCCGCCGGAACCCCGAACCGCGTGCCAGGAGCAGTCTCGCCGCCTGGTCGCAGGCCTCCAGGATCAGACATCCCGGCATGATCGGCCGCCCGGGAAAGTGGTCGGCGAAGTAGTCCTCGCTGTTGCTGACGTTCTTGAGGATCACCGCCTCTTTCCCCGGCTCCAGCCGGAGGATCCGGTCCACCAACAGGAAGCGCATTACGGGGCTCCCCGAACGGCGGCCCTCACTCGGCGCGCAGGCGCGGACCGAGCTTCGCGCAGATGAAGTTCGCCATGGAGCCAACCGTCAGAAGATCCATCGTCCGCTCGGTGATCCGGCGCGTCCCGAGGTCGGTCCGCATGATCGCCAGCAGATCCCGTTCGTCGGAGTCGCGCACGGCGAAACCGAATGCGGCAAATTCCTTGATCAGCCGGCGCAGCAACTCCCGGCCCACGGCATCGGCGGCACCGGGTTCGATTGACACCCCGTGAGCCGAGCGGAGGTGGGACAGCACCCCCTCGATCCCGGACGCCTCCAGCCGGCGCAACGTCTCGAGGCTGAGCTTCACCCCGTCACGCCCCTCCAGGATCTCCACCAGTGTCGGCAGGATCAACGCTCCCCAGGCGATGATCCGATCCCGGATCTCGGCCGCCTGGATATTGACCCCGAAGATCTGCTGGATCTGAAAGCTCACATCCAGGAAGTCAATGGACTCCGCCCCGAGATCTCGGACGATGGACGCGGAGGTCACGACCTCTTCCGCCTTCACCCCCAGGGACTCCACCAGGATGTCCCGCAGCGCGGCCGTCACCTCGTCCCGGCTCCAATCCCGAAGCTGCTCCTGTGCCTGCCCTGTCATGAATGCCCCCATCACCCGTACCCCCGAGACAAACCCCCGGGACGGCCGGGTTCCTCGATTCGAACCGGCGGATCAGATCAGGCCTCCGTCCACCGCAAAGACCTGTCCCGTGATGTAGGACGCATGCTCCGACGCCAGGAATACCACCAGGGGCGCGATATCCTCCGGTCGCCCCACGCGTCGGAGAGGGATGCGCTCCCGGACGAACTCCTCGGCGAACGGTAGCACCCCGCTCGCCATCGCCGTATCAACCAGGCCGGGCGCCACGGCGTTCACGGTGATGCCCCTCGGACCCAGTTCGGTCGCCATCACCCGGGTGAGGGCGTTCACCGCAGCCTTGGAGGCCGCGTAGTTTCCCTGTCCCTTGTTCCCTCGCCAGGCCCCCACGGAACTCACGTTGATGATGCGTCCCCATTTCCTGCGAAGCATGTGCCGGGCCGCCAGACGCGAGCACAGAAACACGCCCGACAGATTCGTATCCAGAACCGCGTGCCACTCCTCGTCCCCCATCTCGGGGACCAGAGCGTCCCGGATGATGCCGGCGTTGTTGACCAGGATGTCCAGACGGCCCGCCCGGCCCGCCACCCCGTCGATCATGGCGGCCACAGCCTGTCCATCCCGGACGTCGGCCTGCCACACCGTGGCGTCGCCGCCTGCCGCCCGGATCTCCTCCACGACCCTCTGGGCCGCGGCTTCCTCCTGGCGGTAGTTCACCACCAGTGAGGCGCCAGCCCCCGCCAGGGCCCGAGCCAGCGCGGCGCCGATCCCTCGGGACCCGCCAGTTACCAGCGCCAGCTTGCCGCGGAGATCGATGCGCACCGCCCCTCGGCTTCCTCACCCCCGGACCCGCAGAATCAAGATCAAGAGCGTTCGGCCGTACGGCGGTTCGGCGGTTCGTTTCTGAAGTACAGCCGTACCGCCGTACTGCCGTACTGCCGAACATCCGAACGCGCTTCCTGAGTGCCAAGACCCGGGCGGGTCACGCCGCCTTCGCCACCACCACCGCCGCCGCCTCGCCGAACGCCCCCAGGGCAGTCACCAGGGCAGTTCGGGCACCCGCGAGCGGGCGCGGTACCTCCCCCGACAACTCCAGGCCGCACTCGGGATCGGGATCGTCACCGTTGATGCTGGGGGGCAGGATGCCCTGCTCCAGCGCCATCACCGCGGTTGCCACCTCCAGCGGTCCGGCGGCGGAGAAGAGATTCCCGTGCGCTCCCTTGGTGGCATAGACCGCCGGGGGCTTCCCCCACGCCTGGCAGCATGTCTGGATCGCGCCGGCCTCTGCCTGATCATTCACCCGGCCGGCGTCCCCGTTGGCGGAGAGGAGGTCCACCTCGTCCCGCCGGCTATCCAACAGGGCATCCCGCATGGCCCGGCTTGCGCTCTCCCGGACTCCGGCGAGAGAGCGCTGGCCGATGGCGCCCCCGAACCCGGCAATCTCCCCCCGGATGCGTCCCCCGCGGTGCCTCGCGTGCTCCTCGGCCTCCAGGACCAGAACCGCGGCCCCCTCTCCGGCGACCGTGCCCCTCCGCCCTCGGCCGAAGGGGCGGCAGGTCCGCGCCGGGGTGTCGGCCGCCACGGCCAGCAACTCCGTGGAGCAGAGGTCCGCGAACACCAGATCCTCCAGGGGAGACTCGGTCCCCCCGCAGAACACCAGATCCAGCTCCCCCTCGCGGATCGCCGTCATGGCCTGGCCGATGGTGTGCATTCCCCCGGTACAGCCGTCGGACACCGTCCGGCAGAATCCCCGGAGGCCAAAGGTGATGGCGATGTGACCCGCCGTCAGGTTGGGGACGATCTTCAGCGACATGTCCAAGGGATTCACGCTCTTCATGGACGTCTTGAGCGCCCGTCCCATATCCATCTGATAGGGATCGTCCGCGGTCTCGTGCCCGGGCAGCAGGCGCAGGATGCTCTGGATCGGGTAGGGAATGAACAGAGTGCCCAGGATGACGCCGGCGCGTGAGGTCCCGGGGACCGGTGCCGTCAATCCCGCATCCTCGGCCGCCAGCATGGCCGCGGTCATGGCCAGCATGGTGGCCCGGTTGTACAGCTTGAGCTGCTTTCGAGAGAGCCTCGACAGGCCCTCTGCCATCTGGTCCGCGGGGATCTCGGCGGCAATGTCCACCGGAAACCCGAGCTGGCGGAGTCGCTCCAAGCGCGATACGGCCGAGTGCCCGCTGAGCAGGCCCTCCCAGTGGCGCGACCTACCGACACCCAGGGCGGAGACCACGCCCAAGCCCGACACCACGACTCGTCTACTCATCTCGCGGCGTGGACGCGGCCGAAGGGAGACGCCCTCGCTCCCAGGGGCGGGCATCCGCGATTCCCATCAGGTCCAGGTAGTGAATGAGGGCCTCGTCCCCTTGCGATCCGAGGACCCAGGCCATCGGGACACACACGAACAGGAGGTCCGCTTCCGCCACGGTCGTCTCTCCGACGAAGCCCCGGGCCAGCGTCTGAGCCATTCCCACATGGGCCGGGCCGGCCGTCCCTGTCCAATCCCCCTGGGTGACCGTCAGTCTCAACCGGACGATCAACTCCTCCCCGGCACGGACCGGCTCCGGGAATGTCGCCCGGGTGACTTTCAACAGGAGCCCGTTGGCCCGATAACGGCTGCGGACCGCCAGGAGCAATGCCCCGGCAGACGCCATGGTCTCCAGCACGAGCGACGATGGGACCTCGTTCGCTGGCCGAAAGGTTCCGTCGAAAAAGTCCTCCGTGCGCGGGAAGGTCTTTGCCAGCGCGATCTCGCCCGCGCCATCCGCATCGATCTCCCGAACCCGGTCGGCGAACTGGTAGTGCATCTTCCCGGTCCCGCGGCGGGCGAGGTCGCCTCGCCCTCGTGAAGCTCCGCCCCGTCTCCCCCGGTGGTCCTCGATCTTACCCCGTGAAGAAGACGGCCGCCATGGCGTAGTTGCCGGCATGGGACAGGGAAACCCCCAACCGGTGGAGGCCATTGGCTTCGGCGAGCCTGGCGACTTCCCCATGCAGCACCAGGCGCGGCTCCCCCAGCGGTCCGTGGACGGTTTCCACATCCCGCCAGGACATCGTCCCCGTCATGCCCGTTCCCAATCCTTTGACCGCCGCCTCCTTGGCCGCGTATCTCGCCGCCAGGTGCAAGAATGGGTTCTTCTGGCGCAGGCAGTAGCGCAGTTCCTCGGCCGTGAAGACCGCCTTCAAGAGCGCATCCCTTCCCGCAAAGACCTGCCGCACCCGTGAAACCGCAATGAGGTCCACCCCGATGAACGGCCCCGCGGCGCGCCTGCGGCCCGGGGCCGCTGCTTTGCGTCCGCGCTTGGCAAAACGTCGGGGAATGGGAAGCCGGACGGGCAACAGGGTGACCATTCCACCCTGCACCGGCGGGTCCGCCGGCTCAGCCCGGGATGGAGATGCGCCAGCCGGAGAAGCCATAATCCCCGTTGTCGGGATCGAAGTCTCGACCTGTGAAGCCGGGATTCAGGCGGAGGTCCGTGTGGATGTACTCCTCCGCGATCTGGTCGTCCCAGTCGTACACCACCACCCGGATCGGGAGGTGATGCTCCTCATCGAAGGACAGCAGGACCCGGTAACAGTAGTACGCCAGCTTCTGATCCCGCGGGAGTATTCCCTCGAGATTCCGGACGCGACGACCTGCCAGATCTCCGGTGCCTCGGTCGATGACCTGCAACACGCCGTTCTTCGCCCCGCGTCGCGCGTTCTCGCCCACGATCTCCAGCAGCCTCCCGATCCCCACGTCCGTCACGGGATGGCGACTCTGCTCCATGACCCGCTGGTCCGAGGGCTCCAGCGCCGCCGTGAACAGGCGACGGATCCCCCGGGGCTCGTAGAGCAGGAACTTGCCGTTGTGCGCCCCCGAGACGTAGAGGCCTTCGCGGCCCTTGGACGGTCCTTCGATCCATTTCATATATACCTTGAACGGGCGCTGGAACTTGAGCAGGATCCGCTCCTGGGGGCGCAACTCCCCACCGAGCCGCTCGCGCCCGAGCATGATCGAGGTATAGTCGTGGACCCCGGCATAGCTTTTCTCCGCCAGGTCCAGGTGGCGCAACAGTTCCGTCCCACTTGCCCCCAGCGCATGACGCGGCCCAGCCCAGAGTAGGACCGGCACCAAGACGCACACAACGACCGTGAATCGTCCCACAGCCACCTCGGTTCGGGAAATCCCGTCGAGGAGACGAGAACCGGCCTGCCTCGAAATGGGGGACTGCCGCGACAAGAGCGCGTGAACTATAGCAAAATCTCCGTCCAAGTCCAGCCAAAAAGCTCCCGGCCTCCCCAACAGACCCATGGAGCGCCCCTTCGCGCTGGCCTGTCTCCCCCGGTCAGCCCCGCTCGTCCACCAGGCGCCGGAGCTTTCTGCCCGTTCGCAAGCTTCCGGGGGCCTCCAGCCGCACCTCGATATCGCACATCCGCTGCTGGGTCTTGGCCCAGAGCGGGGGATAGCGCTGGGCCAGGCGCTCTTGGATGTGCGTGAGGATCGGTCCTTGGGCGCCGCCGCCGACCTGCACTTCCAGACGGAACTCGAACACCGGTCGCAGGCCGGGCTGCGTGAGGGCCACTTGCCACTCGTCCAGGACACCCGGGGATCCCCGCAGCAGATCGGCGAACAGGTCGGGATGGACGTCCCCCCAGACGCAGGCGATCACCTCGTCGTTCCGGCCCCGGATGGGGGACAGGCGCCGGAACGGCAGGCCGCAGGAGCAGGGCTCAGGGATGAACCGGGCGATATCGCGAGTCCGGTAACGGACCAGGGGCATGACGGTCCGGTTGAGGGTGGTGAACACGATCTCGCCGTACCCGTCCTCGTCCGGATCGACCACCTCGACCGCGTAGTCGTACTCGTTGAGGTGGTAGCCTTGCTTCGCCCGGCACTCCGCCCCCAACGTGGCGCCCAGTTCCGTGCTCCCGTAGCTCATGTACAGTGGGGCCTGCCAGTAGGCTTCAATCTGGGCTCGCAGGGCTTCCGTGATCCGCTCCGCCCCCGAGATGAAGGCCGTCATGGGTGTCCGGATTCCCCGGGACATCGCCACCTCGGTGAGCCGTGAGAGCCAGAAGGGATCCGCGATGATGACGGTGAAGCCGTAGTCCTGGAGCCTGTCCACCGCCTCCACGGGGTCGACCAGACCGGGGCACATGCCGAACAATCCGCTGTGGGACAGGATCCGTTCCGTGTAGATCCCCCCCAGGCCCCAGGAATAATCGAACGCGCCGAGGATCCGATCCCCCGGACCGATACCGACCATGGCAAAGAAGATGATCCCCTGCCAGGCGGCATACTCCAGCTCCTGCCGGCTCAGAAAGATGCGGGTCACCCGGCCGGTCGTCCCGGAGCTCTCGATCGCCGTGTCGGGCGTGCCGCAGAGCAGGTCCTCGGGCCGCGCCGCCCGCAACTCTTCGGAAGTCGTGAAGCACTTGTCGAGATCGCGGAGCCCCCTCACGCGGCCCGGCTCGATGCCAAGGGAGTCGAATTTTCCCCGATAGAACTGCGACCGCCGCCCCACCAGCCGGAGCGTCCGGCGGAGCGCGCTCCCCCGCAGCCAATCCAGCATCGGCATGGGGAGTAAGCCCACGAGGCGGAGCAGCCGATCGGGCCTTCCCCGGCCTGCGTGCATGACGAGTGCGTTGAGGGCGCTGGCGAAGGTCATCGCCCCGATCCAAGACGATCAACCGCCAAGATCGCAGAGGACGCCAAGATGGGAAGGGGAGGATTGATCACCCGACCTCGGAACCCGAGGCTCCCAGGAGGTGCAGTGCCGATCCTCGGCTCGGAAGAGGAATGCGGTTCAGCCTGGCGGTCTTCGCGGCCTTTGCGGTTCACGATGGCCTCGGATAGATGACCCTTCTCAATACTTGACCTGCAGGGCCGCCCCCCAGGTGTCCGGATCCGTGAGGGGAACCACGGAGATTCGGGACTCCCGCCGGTTCTTGTTCAAGTAGACGACCCCCTTTCCCACCGCCGTCCCGATGGCCGCCGAGAGGACCACGTCCGAGAACCAGTGTTTGTCCTTGTGAACCCGGGACCATCCGACCCCCGCGGCCAGGGCGTAGGCCACGGCGCTCACCCAGGGATTGTCCGCGTACTCCGCCAAGACGGCGGCCGCGGTGAACGCCTGCGTGGTGTGAAACGAGGGCATCGAGCCGCTGATGTTGAACGGCCGGTAATCCTGCGAGCCGCGCTCGTCCGCAGGGCGGCTGCGGCCCAGGAGGAACTTTATCGGATACACCAGCATCAGGTTGCTCAGGATGGTCGCCTCCACCCCGTCCGCGCCTCGCTGCTTGGCCCTCTCGTCGCCGAAGACCTCTCCCGCGACGTACGAGGCGGCCAGCGCCGCCGCCGGGACGATCAGGCCAAAGTTCGTCACGACATTCGCCACCGTGTCGGTGGTCTGGCTCCGGTGTCCCTGGGTGACGTCACGGATTTCCTTGTCGACCAGCATGGCGCCGCCCGTGGCCGCGGCGACGCCCCCGGCGATCAGCCACTCCATCGCGGTCCAGCGTGTCGGGGACGTCGCGACTGCCCAGCCATCCTTGGCGACTTTGGCCGCGTACTCCCAGGAAAGGATCTGGTCGGGGTCGGGGGGTCTGGGCGGTGGGCTGAGCGGGCGCAGTGCGTCGGGCGGGAGAGACACCCGGCGCCCGGTGCCGATCGTGGGCTCGAACGCATAGGTCAGGGCGGCGGTGTACACCTGGTTGATGTCGTCGTTCCCGGGGATGAAGTCCCGGTCCTTGACCCACTCCAGCCGGGCACCGGCACTGAGACTGACGGCGTTTGAGTGTCTGTAGGACACGTCCACGCCGACGTAGCGGCGAAGCTCCTGGGTGGCGAATTCGAGACCCTTCTGTGTTCGGCCGCGCCGGGCAAAGTCCAGCTCGATCCCCACGTCCAGGCGCGGGTCCAGCCGGTGAGTCAGCCGGAAATACAGGTCCTCCCCGGAGGTGCCTTCGAAGTGGGAGATCACCTGTCCCTTGCGCGAGAACCCATCCTGCCACACCGCGTGGGTGAACTGGAGAGAGGAAGCCCAGCTATATTCCGCCCGGAAGGTCGTGTCCGGCGACAGGAAGAGGTTCGGCAGGTACAGCCCGGCGATCGCCCCCGGCTTGAGGGGGATGAGGAACGACTCGCAGCACGTGTCGTCCCACCCGAAGTCCAGGTACAGCTCGGCATCCCGGCTGAACGGCACGTATTTTCCGATATTCGCCAGCCGAAGGGTCGCGTCCACCTGGAAGCGGTTGTCGCCGGCATACTTGCTTGATTCTGTCCCAGGGCGGTTCCCGAAGAACAAGACCCTCGGGTACTCATACCAGTGAAGCTCGGGACGTCCATCCCCGTCGAACACTATCGATCGGGCAATGCCCACCTCGAGCCACGGAAAGGGCGCCATGTCCAGGCGCCCGCCCGAGACCTTGCTGCGCGGGAAGGCGGTCCGTTCGTCTTCGAGCGTTCCGAAAAAAAAATGGAACTTCAGGGGACCCAGCAGGTCCCGGAAGACCCAGGGGAGCGTGATCTGATTCGCGGTCTGGAGTCGAACCATGTCCAGACCCACGGCGTTGTTGGAGAACAGCATCGAGCCGTGGAACCCCGGGCCCCACCAGAGCGGCTGGCGACCCACCACGAGCTCGAACGGGCCCGCGCGGCCTTTCACATACCCTTCGACCAGCCTGCCGCCATAGGTGTCGCTCCCGATCAAGAACTCGGGTTGGGCATACGCCGCCAGGAACCCGCCGGCCTCCAGCCAGGAGGAAGTGGTCACCCGGCCGCTTGCCCCTTGGCTCAACCGCTCTCCGCTCCGATTCTCCAAGTCGGTGGCCGCATTGCTGGTGTACCCACCCCGGACCTGGAGGAACTCGACGGGCTTGAGTTCAACCGTTCGCGGGGGCTCGCCCTTGATCCCAAACCCGGTCAATCCGAGGGCCCGGAGTTCCGGGCTGAACTCCTCCATCAGGTTCAGCAGGGTGTCCTGCAGGTCCCAGCGGTCGTCGAACTCTCCGACCCTGTTCTCCTGCACCCGCCGTACGATGTCCGCGATGATCAGGGCCATTTCCCGCCGGGACATGGGCTTGGTGTTCATCACCACCCTGCCCGCAAGACCGGAGACGACGAGGCGGTGGAGCGCATCATACGTCCAGTCCCAGTTGCGGGCAAAGCCCGTCCACGGCTTCAACGGGACGTCGCGGATGCCCAGGTTCTGCGCCCAGGCAGCGCCCGGCAGGGACCCAAGGAGACTCCCGAGGGCCATGACGAGCCACAGCGTGCGGTGCCTCATTCCACGGAATCCTTGTCTACGGCGCGACACCACGCGCCGGCGGGAGGCGGGGCTTCGGCGCGCAGCGCCTGCGGGAGCCACGGGTTCGGAAAGGGGCGGCGATCCCCGGGGCAGTGCGTATCGACGCGGGAGCATTCGTCCACAGGGAGCCCCTCCCTGAGCCACTCGAATGTGTGACCAACTTCCCGAGAGCGCCCCAGCGACGTGGCCGATCCGGCTATTTCAGGAGTCCCCCGATGACGCCGATGGGAATGACCGCTTGGGCCACGATGGTGAACATGTCCCTCAGGAAGGGAATCCATTGGATCTTCCCCTCCGTTGAGATCGGCACGATGACGGCGTCCCCAGGCTCCAGGTTGCGTAGCTTGACAAAGCTCGCAACCGCCGTGCCGTCCGCCTTGAGGATATAGGTTTCCTTGACCGCCGCCTCGGGCCTGGGTCCTCCTGCCTGGGAGACATAGTACTCCGTATTCTCACCCGGCTTGTGCAGGATCGATGTGCTGTTGCGGACCGCGCCGACCACCAAGACGGAAGTGGGGGTCTGAGGAACGACGAGAGAGTCCCCGTGTTCCAGCAGGATATCGTCCGGGGTCCCCTTGAGCCTCTCGGGCTCGTCCAGTCGGATCGAGAGCCGACCGATCGTCAACACGCTCGTCAGGGAGCGCAACAGATCTCGCCGTAGCGTGTTGATGGCAGCGAGGGTTCCGACCTCACCCGCAGCACCCGAGGAAACAGACCCAGTGGCGAGGGCCGCAGATTCCGCCAGCAGCGTCTGTTCTTGTGACTGGACGAATCTCTCGATTTGTTGACGTTCGAGCCGGCGGATAGATTCTCGGGTGAACACGGACCCCTTTGGGAAGGCGTCGGGCAGGAAGCCGCCGGCACGCTCGAGCAGGTCGCTCAGGCGCTCGCCTTTGGTGATCGCATAGGTTCCCGGCCTCCTCACCTGACCGGAGATGACAACGGTCTCCGGACCAACGACCTCGGACTTCACACTGATGCGGTCCATCGGTTGGAGGGCCAGGTCCTGGGACGGATCCGGGGTGGGGGCCGAGACCCACAGCTTCCTCAGGTCAACGCCGAGGATCTCTCTGGAGAAATCCGGACGCATCCGGACAATCTCCACACGATTCATGTAGGCCTCGGGGAGGAGGGCGTCCGGCTTGAGGAGATCGCTCACATGCATGCCGGGTTTCCACTCGTATTGGCCGGGCGTCCGCACATAC